>DATETZ010000136.1:0-27678 GCA_035283385.1 Hyphomicrobiaceae bacterium | reverse complement strand
GCGCAGCCGGCGCAGTTGCTCCTCGCGGGAAAGGGCTTCCCACGCCCGGATTTCCTCCTCGGTCGGGGTCGCCGATAGGCTCACGTGATCCATGGTGCCAATACTGCCGGCCATGATGACCCTATAGCACAGCTCGGGGTGCGTTTGCAGGGGCCAACTTGGCAAGTTGAAGGGGCAACATAATGGAGGTGTACCAGCTTGCGCTTACTCTCTTCGGCCCAGAAGGCGGCTGCGCCATCCCATGTTGGGTCGCGGCCGCGAAGTGCGGCCTTGACCCAACCTACGGCCTTCCGACGAGGTAGCCGATGCGGCCGCCCGAAACCTCGCGCAGGCGCTCGAGGTGAGCGAGCATTTCGCGCGCGTGGAGCGGCCGGCCCGTCATTTTGAGGCAATTCTCCTCGAGCGCCCTGAGCGAGGGCAGGACATCCTCGGCGGTCTTGTGCAGCATGACGATGGTGGCGATGCATCTGCGGCTCATATTGCGCGGCACCTTGGGTACCACGGACGAGATCATGGCCTTGATCCGGTTCGAGAGATAGCTCGACAGGCGCCCGAACACGCTGATCAGCCGGATGAGGAAATCCTCCCGGAACCGGCAGTCATGGGTGTCCATCCACTCGAAGAACTTGGTCATGACCATGTCCTGCATCCTGAGCTCGGAGGTCACGCGATAGTCCTGCCACTCGGCGACGAGATCGAACGAGGGCTCGATGTCCATGTCCTGGGGGGCGAATGTCTCCTTGGCCTTGACCCCGATGCGCTTCAAGAAGTCCTTGTTCTTCATGTCGAATCTCGTCTTGAATGCCGGCAGCCGGATGCTGCCGGCGCTGGCGTCCTTGAAGGCCAGGTAAATGAGCTTCGAGCAGAACAGCCGCCTTCGGCCGCGCAGGCGCATCGAGAAGTCGTAGGGGATGTGGCGGGCCTTGCCGGTCACTGAGGCGAGCACGCGCTCGTGAATGAGCTCCGCGGCGCGCATCGCCAGCGCCGAATCCTTGTGCCGGTAGAGCACGGCGCGGGCGACCCCGTGCGCGAGCGTGTCGTCGAGCTTGTTGACGACGGACCCCTCCTCGATCAGCGCCTCGACCGCCCAATGCCCGCCCTTGGGGTCGACGTAGATCATGGCCACATGGCTGAACTGGCTGTCGGTATCGCCGATGCGGGCAATCGCCGCGCTGTTGTGGTGCCTGCCGCGAACGAGCAGCACGTCCCCCGACCGGAACGGAATGTTGCGGCCCTTGTCGAAGGCGCGATTGACGAGCGTGTTGTATTGGGTTCCTGTGAACGGCTTTAGAAGTTCGGCGTGCCGAGCGAGCCGCTCGTTGCCGATCAGGATCTCGCCCAGCATGTCGCAGCCGTAGCGCGCGATGCGAAAGGTGTCGCGCAGCGCCTTCTGCACGGGGACCGTCATGAACCCCTGCTCCCGCCACGCCCCGATACGGTCGCGAATGCGCATGCGTGCGTCGAAGATGGCCTTCATCAAGAGCGGGGCCTGCTCGCGCACGGCGGCCTGCTCGTAGCGGCGCAAATCGACGTTGAGAACGGTATCGTAGACCTGCCTCAGATTGCTCGCGAGCTCGTCGGCGCTGATCACGGGCCGCTCGGCGAGGCTCAGAATGTAGGCGAGATCGTCGTCGAATTTGCCGACCACGGCGGACCGTTGCAACACCGACCTCCCGGATCCAGACGTCTCAGGTATTGGCCGCAGACCCCCGCGCGTCCGGACCCTAGCAAAGACGACGGCCGCTCGCCAACCTCAGCCGCCGCCTCTCAGCGCGGTCAGGAGCTCCGGAGTGGGATAGGAATCGGCCGGCAGGCCCAGCTTGCGCTGCATGGTCTTCACCGCTTGGCGCGTCTTGAGCCCGATCTTGCCGTCGATCTCGCCCACGTCGAACCCGCGCTTGGCCAGGATCCGCTGCAGATCCCGTGCGTCGGTGTCGCTGAGCACGGCGATGTCCGCCCGGCCGCGGCTCATCGCCGGCGCGCCGTCGATGCGGGTGGCGAGATAGGCTGCCGTCGTCGCGTAATTGAGCGACTGGTTCCACTGCAGGTAGACGTCGAAATTGGCATAGGCGAGAAACGCCGGCCCGTACCGACCCATCGGCAGCAGCAGGGACGCGGGCAGCTCGTCGGCGGACAGCGCGCGCCCGTCGGCGCGCTCGACGCCCCAGGCCGCCCACTTGGAGCGCGGGTGCTTGATCGTCAGGTCGGCCTCCTCCCACGCCAGCTTATCCGGCACGCGCACCTCCTCGAGCCACGGCTCGCCGCGCCGCCAGCCGAGATGGACCATGTAGTTCGCCGTGGTGCCGATGATGTCGGCCGCGTTGGCGAAGAGATTTGGCCGGCCGTCTCCGTCGTAGTCGATCGCGTGCTCGAGATAGCGCGTCGGCAGGAACTGCGTCTGCCCGATCTCGCCCGCCCACGAGCCGATCATGGTCTGGGCCGTCATGTCGCCGCGATCGATGATCCTCAACGCCGCCTTGAGCTCGTCTCGGAACATGGTGGGGCCGCGCCGGCAGTCGTAGGCGAGCGTCGCGAGCGAGCGCAGAATCGGCAGTTTGCCCATGCCCGCGCCGAAGTCGCTTTCG
Organism: Hyphomicrobiaceae bacterium; assembly: GCA_035283385.1. Taxonomy (GTDB): domain Bacteria; phylum Pseudomonadota; class Alphaproteobacteria; order Rhizobiales; family Hyphomicrobiaceae; genus Hyphomicrobium_C. The sequence goes on along the minus strand of DATETZ010000136.1, from coordinate 25,093 downwards.
AGCGCCCAGAATCCGGTGATCACGGAGGCCGGCACGCCGAACTCCTTGTCGACCCTCTCGAACGTCGCCCGGTTCTTCGCGATCTGCGCCCTGCCGGACTGGATCCGGTTCCCGGTTGCGAGCTTGGCGGAGAAGTCGAGGAAGCTCTGCGCGAAGAAGCCTTGCTTGCGGTCGCGGGCAATGACGCTCTGATCGAGCGTCATGCCGTCGAGGGCGGACGAGATGGCGCGCCGGCTTATCCCTTCGGCCTCGGCTTCCTTGCGGAAGCCCGCGAGCCAAGCTTCGTAGCGTCCCGTGTTGCGGCAGTTCGCCGGGGCGGGCGGCGGCGGCATGCCGCTCGTCGTCGACTTCGCTGCGGGGACCGGCGGCGGCGCGGCAAGAGGCGGATCGCTGCTCTTGGGCAATGGCGAGGTGGCGGTCGGCGCGCGGTTGACCGTTTCGGGGAGGGCGTCCTCGCGTGCAGGCGCGGCCGCCGGAGGGAGGGTGGCCGCGGGCGGCTTTTTTGGCGCGCTGCGCGCTCTTGGAGGCTCTTGTGGCGGACCGAACTCGATGCCGCCCGCCGACGCGATCGAGCTTGAGAGCACCCCGCACACGAGCAACGCGACGGCGCCACCGCCAAGCTTCAAGCAACGCATCTCCCGACGCCTTCCCGATGTCCCCGCGGTTGCCACTCATGCCGAGCCTTGTGGCGGCGTCAAGACGGATTGCAGGCCCCGACCCTGGCGATGGCCCACGGCCCGACGAGAGCAGCGGGACGCCGTGCCGGCTCGCTCGCGCGACCCGCGCCGCTCAAGCGTTGCCGATCAGGACTCCGGCGCCGAACACGATCAGGCCACCGACCACCACCTCGAACGCGGCGCGCAGGAAGGGCGTGTCCATGTAGCGGGCGCGGATCCAGGCGATGGCCCACAGCTCGACCAGCACCACCGCGATGGCGAGCGCGGTCGCGGTGCGGAAGTTTGCCAAGAGATAGGGGAGCGTATGGCCGATGCCGCCGATCGTGGTCATGAGACCGGTGATCGCGCCGCGCATCCAGGGGTGCCCGCGCCCGGTCAGCGAGCCGTCGTCGGAGAGCGCCTCGGCGAAGCCCATGGAGACGCCGGCGCCCACCGACGCCGCCAGCCCGACCAGAAACGTCTCCCAGGTGTTTTGCGTCGCGAACGCGGCCGCGAATAGCGGAGCGAGCGTCGACACCGAGCCGTCCATGAGACCGGCAAGTCCCGGCTGCACGACCTGAAGCACGAACATGCGGCTCTGGACTTCCGCTTCCTGCGCCCGGACATCACCCGTGAGGTGCGTCTCGCCGAGCTTATGGGCGAGAGAAATGTGCTCGCTCTCGGCCGCAGCGAGGTCGCCCAACAGCTTGCGCACCGAAGCGTCGCGCGCCCGCTCGAGCGCCTTCATATAGAACTGCCGCGTCTCGGCCTCCATCACCTCGGACTGCCGCCGCACCTTCTCGAGGCCCAGCGGGCGCACCATCCAGATCGGCTCATGGTGCACGAAGCCGCGCACGTCCTGGCGGCGGATCAGCGGGATGTGTTCGCCGAACTTTTGCCGGTAGAGATCGATGAGGCGGCGCCGGTGCTCGTTCTCCTCCGCCGCCATCTCGGTGAAGACCTTGGCGGACGCGGGAAAGCTTTCGCCGAGGCCGTGCGCGTACTCGCCATAGATGCGCCCGTCCTCCTCCTCGAGCGAGATGGCCAGCGCCAGGATTTCTCGTTCGTCGAGCTCGGCGAAATTCCGCACCGGCGGCCTCCCTGTTTCAGCCCACCGTTCCTAGAACAATTCTAAACTTTTGGTCAACGACAAGCCGTCACCCATCGCGCCAAAGCGCCCCCGCAGGGGGCGCCCTTAAGAGGTTCTTCAGGCCGGCGGAAATAGCTTGCAGGAGAGAGAACCGCCCCGCGCTTGGGACCGAACTGATGATCGACTGGCTGACCGAGTTCGCGATGCGCGGCGCAACTGGCGTCCTCTGGCCCCTCTATGAGTTTCTGGCCGACGGCACCTCGCGCTATTTTTGGCTCTATTGCGCAACCGGCGTCGCGATGGCGGCCTACGCGAGGCATCGCAACGCAGAGGGCCGCCCGGGCGAGCAGCCGCTCTTCGCACGCGAGGTTTGGCTCGGTCCAAGCGCCAAGAATGACTACTTCGTCCTCGTCATGGGCTCGGTGCTGCGCCTCACCGTCTTGTCGTGGGCGTTCATCAACTGGCGGGGGATCGCGGACGCCGTCGTCGCCACGCTGAAGTGGATCGGCGTCTCGGGACAGGTCAACGACGCCACGGCGTTGGGCCTCGGCGTCGTAATGACGGTCACGCTGTTCCTCGTCGACGACTTCGTGCGCTGGTACGTCCACTACCTGATGCACCGCATCCCCGAGCTGTGGGAGTTCCACAAGGTGCATCACTCGGCCGAGGAGCTGAACTTCGCCACCGCCGAGCGCCTGCACCCGTTCGAGGTCATTTTGACCTCGCTCGCGGGTGCGGCGAGCTTCGGCCTCGTCAACGGGCTGTTCATCGGCCTGTTCGGCGACAAGCTCACGGTCGGGACGGTGTTCGGCGCCAACGCGCTGCTCGTCCTCTTCAACATTTTCGGCGGCGTCCTGCGCCACAGCCCGGTGTGGATCAGCTTCGGCCCCGGGATCGAGCGCTGGGTCATCAGCCCCGCCATGCACCAGATCCACCATTCGCAGGACCCGCACCATTTCGACAAGAACCTGGGCGGCTCGCTCGCCGTGTGGGATCGCTGGTTCGGGACCATCCACATTCCGCAAGGGCGCGACATCGAGGGCTTCGGCATCGGTCCCGAGACTCCAGACTTCCGATCGCTCGGAGTCCTTTATTTTCGGCCGTTCGCCAGAAGCCTGGCCTTGGTGAGGCAGCGCTGCGGCTCTTTGCTCCGCCCCAATTTCGGACTCCCGATCCGCGCTAGAGTTCGGGAGCTCCTAGCAGCAGTGGCGCGGTACCATGGACGACGTTCCACGCCGGCGCGCGCTCGATAGTCTTCTTGCGCGCATCCGAGACTACGACTGGGCGACCTATCGCGAGCTCTTCACCCCGAAGCTCGTGACGGCGCTGCGCGCCGGCTACACGCTCGACACACTGGGCCACGACGCCCTCGCCGGGCTCACGGTCGCGATTCTTGCCATTCCCCTTTCCATGGCGATCGCCATCGGAGCCGGGGTCTCCCCCGACAAGGGACTCGTCACGGCCGTTGTCGCCGGGTTCCTCATCTCGGCGCTCGGGGGAAGCCGGTTCCAGATCGGGGGACCGGCCGCAGCCTTCGTCGTCATTGTCGCCTCCGTCGCGGCCGAGCATGGCGCGGGCGGGCTCATGACGGCAACGTTTCTCGCCGGCATCATTCTGGTGGCCGCGGGGCTCCTTCAGTTCGGAACGTACATCAAGTACGTTCCCGGGCCGGTCATCGTCGGGTTCACCAGCGGGCTTGGGCTCATCATCGGCGTGAGCCAGCTCAAGGACTTTCTCGGTCTCACGGGCGAGATGCCCGCCGAGACCGTGCCCAAGCTCGCGGCCTTGTGGTCCATGCGCGACACGCTCGGCCCATGGCCGCTCGTCATCGGCCTCGTCACGCTGCTCTTGATCGTCTCCATCAAGCGCTGGCGGCCCCAATGGCCCGGACTGCTGATTGCCGTCGCGGCGGGATCGGCGCTGGTTTGGCTCGCCGGGCTCCCCGTCGAGACGATCGGCACGCGCTTCGGAGGGATTCCTGCGTCGCTACCGGCACCGGCCCTGCCGGATCTGTCATGGACAGTGGTGCGCGACGTGCTTCCGGCCACCTTCACCATCGCGTTCCTGGTCGGCATGGAGTCGCTTCTTTCCGCTGTTGCCGCCGATGCCATGGCCGGAACGCGCCACCGGTCCAATATGGAGATCGCCGCCCAGGGCGTCGCCAACATGGCATCGCCCCTCTTCGGCGGACTGCCGGCAACCGGCGTCGTCGCGCGCACCGGCACCAGCATTCTTGCCGGCGCGAAGACGCCCGTCGCCGGGCTGCTGCATGCCGCTTTCGTGCTCCTCTTCATTCTCGCCTTGTCGCCGCTCGCATCCTATCTGGCGCTGCCGTGCCTCGCGGCCGTGCTCCTCAATACGGCATGGCGCCTTCTCGAGCCCGACCACGTCGTCCGCTTTCTAAGCCACGCGCCGGGCGACGATCGCATCGTGCTCGTTGCTACGCTGCTGTTGACCGTGTTCGTAGACCTCTCGGTTGCGATCGCCGTCGGCGTCGTGCTCGCCTCGATGCTGTTCATGCATCGCATGGCGGAGACGCCGGGGATTCACCTCGGAACCGGCCACCTGGTCTTCGACGACGCCATCGACGGCAGTCAGCCGAAATCGGCTATCGTCACCCAGGAGCTTCCACAGGGCGTGCGCGTCCTGCAATTCACCGGACCGCTGTTCTTCGGCGCAACCGCCCGGCTCAGCACCGTGATGAAAGGGATCGCCGACTGGCCGCGCATCATCATCATCCGGATGCGCGAAGTGCCGCTCATCGATGCAACCGGCATCGACGCGCTGGACGAGCTTGCCTCACTCGCGAGCCGCCACGGCAGCCGGATCGTCATGTCCGGGCTTCAGCCCCAGCCGCGGGAAGCCCTCCACCGCGTCGGCTTCATCAAGAGAAACCGGATCCTGCTCGCGCCGAACAGCTACGTTGCGCTCGAAAAGGCGAAGGGCCTGCTCGAACACTGATAGCCGCGGCGGCCGCGAATGCACGGCTGGCCTCTCACCTCGCGCTGCCGTTTCTCGCCGCGATTCCGCTCAACGCGGCGTGGCGGCCTGTGGAGCCGGATCATGTCTCCCGCAATCTCCTGCGCACACCGTGCGGCGACCGGATTGCGCTTGTCGCAGCGCTGCTCCTCACGGTGATCGCGGTTCTCTCGGTCGCGATCTCCGTCGGTGCCGTGCTCGCGAAACGATGGGATGTCGTCGCTTGGCACGTACGATTGCGTCAGCGCCGCCGCCGCGTCGAACCGCCCGTCCACATCTCCATCGCGGACGTCCATTGCTTCTGCCACATCTCGGCCGCCTGCATCCAGAATTGGAGCGGCGTTGCGGGCAGGCTTTCCATACCCGGAATGCCAGCTCGAGGAAGTCCGAACCCAGATGCCGGCGAGCCTTGCATGGGCGGCGGCAAGTTGGCGAGCATCGAATATGCGCCCGGCGACTTCAGCTGCATCCGCCAGGCATCCATGATTTGGTCTATCAGCTGCAACTGAATGCTCGAGCCCTGCTTCAACTGCCGCACTGTCGCCTCGACGATGTGGTCCGGCCAGCCCAGCGCCTCGGCCGCAGCGGCCATCTTGCTCGCAATCGTTTCCGAGTGTCGCTCCGTCGTGGCCGCAATCTCCTCGCGCCACTCCGAAAGAGCATCGCAAGCAGCATTGACGGCATTGCGCGTCTGCGCATCGAGAACTTCGCCTACCACCGGCTTGCTCGCCATTACGGCATCTCCTCTTTAGGATGGGGCCTGCGACACTATCCCACTACGCTTGCCCGGTCTCAAAGAAAGCGTTCCCGCTGCAGGAGCGCCTTTTGCGTCGCCAAGGCGGGTGCTATCAAGCCGCTCATGACCGATACCGCCTTGATCCGCAACTTTTCCATCATCGCCCACATCGACCACGGAAAATCGACGCTCTCCGACCGGCTCATCGAGCTGTGCGGCAACGTGTCGGACCGGGAGATGAAGGACCAGATCCTCGACAGCATGGAGCTCGAGCGCGAGCGCGGCATCACCATCAAGGCGCAGACGGTGCGCCTCGACTACCAGGCCAAGGACGGCAAGACCTATCAGTTGAACCTGATGGACACTCCCGGCCACGTCGACTTTGCCTACGAGGTCTCGCGCTCGCTCGCCGCCTGCGAGGGCGCCGTGCTGGTCGTCGATGCCTCGCAGGGGGTCGAGGCCCAGACGCTCGCCAACGTCTACAAGGCGCTCGACAACAATCTGGAAATCCTGCCGGTCCTCAACAAGATCGATCTTCCGTCCGCCGACCCGGACCGCGTCAAGCGCCAGATCGAGGACGTGATCGGGCTCGACGCCTCGGGGGCGGTGGCGATCTCGGCCAAGACCGGCAAGAACGTCGAAGCCGTGCTGGAGGCGATCGTCGAGCGCCTGCCGCCGCCCGCCGGCGACAGAGGCAAGCCCTTGAAGGCGCTGCTGATCGATAGCTGGTACGACGCCTATCTGGGCGTGATCGTGCTCGTGCGCGTCATCGATGGCGTGCTGAGGAAGGGCCAGAGGATCAAGCTCATGCGCACCGGCGGCAGCTACCAGGTGGAGCGCGTCGGCATTTTCCGGCCCCGCCAGGAGATGTTCGCCGAGCTCGGGCCCGGCGAGGTCGGCTTCTTCACCGCCGCCATCAAGCAGGTGGCCGATACGCGCGTCGGCGATACCGTGACCGACGAGAAGAACCCGACGCCCGAGCCGCTGCCGGGCTTCAAGCCGGTGCAGCCGGTCGTCTTCTGCGGCCTTTTTCCCGTCGATGCGGCGGATTTTGCCGACCTCAAAGACGCGATGGCGAAGCTCAGGCTCAACGACGCCAGCTTCTCCTTCGAGATGGAGACGTCCGCCGCGCTCGGCTTGGGCTTTCGTTGCGGCTTCCTCGGTCTCCTCCACCTCGAGATCGTCACCGAGCGGCTCACGCGCGAGTTCAACCTCGACCTCATCACGACCGCGCCCTCGGTCATCTATCACGTCTATCTCACCGACGGGACGAAGCTCGAGATGCACAACCCGGCCGACATGCCCGACGCGGGGCGGATCGAGCGCATCGAGGAGCCGTGGATCGAGGCCACCATCCTGGTTCCCGACGAGCACTTGGGCGCCGTCCTCAAGCTGTGCCAGGACCGGCGCGGGCGCCAGAAGGAGCTCACCTACGTCGGCACCCGCGCCATGCTCATCTACGAGCTGCCGTTGAACGAGGTGGTGTTCGACTTCTACGACCGCTTGAAGTCTGTTTCGCGCGGCTATGCCTCGTTCGACTACCAGATCAAGGGCTACGAGGAGGGCGACCTCGTCAAGCTCGCGATCCTCGTCAACGGCGAGCCGGTCGACGCGCTGTCGATCATCGTGCACCGGGCGCGCGCGGACGCGCGCGGGCGCGCCATGTGCGAGAAATTGAAGGACCTGATCCCGCCGCACCTGTTCCAGATTCCGATCCAGGCCGCGATCGGCGCCAAGGTGATCGCGCGCGAGACGATCCGGGCCTTGCGCAAGGACGTGCTCGCCAAGTGCTACGGCGGCGACATCACGAGGAAAAGGAAGCTGCTCGAGAAGCAGAAGAAGGGTAAGAAAAAGATGCGCGAGTTCGGCCAGGTCGAGATCCCGCAGGAGGCCTTCATCGCCGCCCTCAAGATGGATGAGAATTGAGCAGCCCCGCGCCCTTTTCTCCCAACAAGCGACAACGCGTGTTAGGCCCTGGAGCCTCGGACCCCTCGGCGAAGGCCGAGGGGTCCGAGGATCCAGGGTGCCGCAGGCACGGCCGGCTGAGTTTGGCGCGCGGGCCATGAGAACGTACTGGGTCTATATTCTCGCCAGCAAGCCGAGGGGCACGCTCTATATCGGCGTGACGAACGACATCCTCGGGCGCGTCGAGAAGCACCGCTCCGGCGAGGGCTCGGGTTTCACCGCCCGCTATGGCGTGAAAAGGCTCGTCCGCTACGAGGAGTTCGACGATATCCGCGTCGCAATTCAGCGCGAGAAGACGTTGAAGCACTACGTTCGCGCCTGGAAGGTGAACCTCATCGAGCGTGAAAACCCGCACTGGATCGATCTTTATCCCGAGTTGGTCGCGCTTCGCGGATTGCCCACCGTCAGCGTTCGTTGAGCGCTGGATCCTCGGACCAAGTCCGAGGATGACATCGCGGGGGTGAGGGCGAGGATTACCGTGAGGTTTGGTCTGCTGCCTTGATTGCGCCCGGGCGCAGGCAAGCAGCGATCGCAGCATGCGGTCGCTTGCTCTCTCGCCCTCCACTTGTCATCCTCGGGCTTGTCCCGAGGTTCCAGGGTGCCGCAGGCGCGGCCGGCTGCGTTCGGTGCAAGCGTGACCGCGCCGAATCGCTCCCCAAGGCTCAGGGCAGCCGGCCGTAGCTCATGAGCCCGTAGAGCCAGGCCGTCGCCGCGCCGAAACCGGCCGCGATCAAGAGCACGGAGCCGATCATATTCTGATCGCCGTCGAAGAACATCGGGAACCGGCCGGTCATCAACGGCACCAGAATGAACACGCCGACCAGCGCCGGCCCCAGAATGCCGAGCAGCGCTCCCCTGAGCGTCATCGACCCATGCGGCTTATTGCCGAGGATCAAGGCGAACACCGCGCCCCACAGCCCGCCCCACAGGATGTCGCTCGCGATCTGCGGGATTTGCGTCACCGCCGCGGGCGTCGTCGACCACGGCACGCGCGGGAAGTATCCCGCCTGCAACAGCGCATAGTCGATCAGCTCGTGCACGGTCACGACGGCAATCGCGCCGGCAATGAACCCGATGACCACGCTCTTGAGTGTCACGCTTTCCATGCTGCTCTCCCCTGTCTGCGTTCACCGGCGGACGCCCGTTTTTCGGGCATTATTGCGCGTCCGCAGCGCGTTGGGAAGGTGGTGCGGCCAACCCGCCTTGCACCTCCGGGAGCGATGTGTCGCCCATGTCCCACTCGGAGTGTCCCGCAGGGAACAGCGCCGTCCGGCCCAGTCTGAGACCATTCCACGCGATGACCGGCCGCGGCCGGATTGCGGCCAATCGCTAAAGGGTGCCATGCGAGTGACGGACCGGGTGCGCGCGCGCCGCGCCACAAAGGCGGATGCGGCGATCCTCAAAAACCTCCAGGAAGCCTCGCTGCGCGTGCTCGCCGCCGAGGCTTATGACAGGGCGGCCCTCGAGAGCTTCATTCGCCACGCCGGCACCATGGATGGCGCGCTCATCGAGGACGGCACCTTTTTTGTTCTCGAGCTCGGCGGCGAGATCGTCGCCTGCGGCGGCTGGACCTCGCGCGCACCGTCCTACGAAGCCTTCAGCTTGGAAAATGCCGGCAATGCCGGAGCAAATCGAGCTACAGTGCGCAGCATTTATGTCGACCCGGGCTTTGCGCGCCAGGGCCTCGGCACGCGCGTGATGCAGCTCGTCGAGCGTGATATTGCCGCCGCAGCCTATGAGGAGTCGCACCTGACCGCGACGCTCAACGCCATGCCGCTCTATGGCCGGCTCGGCTACCGGCCCTCGAGGATCGTCCGCCTCGAGCTGCCCGACCGCCGGGTGTTCACCGGTGTCGCGATGTCGAAGCCCCTGGCCGCGCCGCTCGCCGCGGGGACCTCGAGCGATTTGCGCACGAGCGGACTGGAAACCGCGCTCTAAAAATCGGCACGGCCCCGTCTTTGTCGGTGAATCGGCGCCCCCAACCTAGAAACCGAACCAGCTCGTCGCCCCTCAAACGCTACCAGTCCTGCCGCCCCGGCTTGGACCCTGCCCCGATCAGGCGGCGTCGCGCTTAGCTCATGATCTCCAAATTGGAAGAATACTCTATGTATTTTGTTAACGATAATGCGGTTTAAACTGCAAGCTATTATGCAACCTTAGGTGGTGCAGCATTGAACGCTCGAACCGCGATAGACCGCCCGATGGCTGGCGCGACGGGCCGGCCAATGCGGGGGGAGGGGGAAATGGCAACCTGCACGCGCAACCGGGTTCCTTGCTCAGGATGCCCAGTAACGCGGCCCATTGGCCGCGCCCGAGAGAGATCCTGCCCGCAGTCCCGCCGCGCACCGCCGCCCGGCCGTGCGGTCCTCACCCGAGATGCCGGCCAACACGCCGGACCAAGGCAGACAGCCTGAGGAGCGCGCCGTCATGGCGGGGATTCGCGTCGAGAGGGTTCCGATCAAGACATTCAACCTCGGCCTGATCGGTTTCGATCACCTCCAGCTCGTCTATCAGCAGGACGACACGGACATCCTCGGGATCCAGGACGGATGGTTCGTTATGGAGGGCGTGCGCGAGGCCACGCCTCAAGGCGTTCGCCTCGGCGTAGACGGCTGGGAAGGTCTTACCACGCTGTCGGCAGCCAACGGCGGCGCCGAGGGAGACGACCTTGCGGCGAAAATCGGAACACCGGCCGCTCGCGGCACCCGATTGATCCTCGCCGACGGCGACGCGGCGGGTGCTTGGCAAACCATGGTCTCCTACGCCGGCGACTTCGAGGCGCAAGGCTTCCCCTATATCAGCTTTGCCCTGCCCGGCTCGCCCATCCCGACCATCAACTCCTCCTCCGTTGTCAGCTCGCTCCTCTACTACATCGGGGTCGACCTCTCGCTTCACATGCCGTTCGGCGTGCGCCTGTCGCCGGGCACGACGACACTGCTCGGGACCACCGGCGATGACGAGCTCTCGATCGTCAACGCCATTACGACCATCGTCGGAGGGGAAGGTCGCGACACGCTCGCGGGCGGCAACGAGGCCGGCCGCATCGACAAGCTCTATGGCGGCAAGGACGACGACCGGTTTCTGTGGTCGAGCGGGTTCAACATTCTTCACGGCGGCGAGCCCGAGCTCGACTACGCGAAAGACGGCACCGACACGGTCGACTATACCGGTGTCGGCGTGGTGAGAATCGACGCCAATCCCTACGCCGTTCCCCACTATCGGCCCGACTTCATCGCCTCGTTCGAGACCGGCCTCGACCATCTCTATTCGATCGAAGGCATCGAGTGGGACGAACGGAGCGACCAGGTCGTCCTCGGCAAGGGGGTCGGCCTGATCGAGCACCCGGTCACCTTGAAGCTCGGCCAGCAGGAGAGCGATGGCGAGGGCGACCGCATCGAGTTCTCGGAGGTCGCCGATGGCCTCCTGATCAATGCCGCGGAGCGGGAGCTCGCGCTCGTTCAGGCCGCGGCCCGCTTGGAGTCGGACGCCGGCGTCTGGGTCGAGGGGGCGGAGTGGCTCGTCGGCTCGGCCGGCGACGACCGCATCTACGCCGGGGAGCACATGCGCGGCGTCGAAGGCGGCGACGGCGCCGATCTCATCGATGCCCGCCTCGCCCAGCCTTTCACCGCGGCGAGCCCGAGAGGCTTCGACATCGAAGCCGACGGCGGCGCCGGCGACGACACCATCGTCTCCGGCGCCGGCCGCACGATTGCCAAGGGCGGCGAGGGGGCGGACCGCTTTGTCCTGTCGACGATGACATTCGGCGCCGACATCGTCGAGCTCGTCATCGAGGATGCGAGCGCGGAGGACCGCGCCTTCGCGCCCTACAGCTTCTTCTTCGGCGACGAAGCGAACTTCGAGGGCTCTCCTCTCATGCCGCTGCTCGGCGCCATCGCGCGCGAGCCGGGGACGGCGAGTTTCGCCGCTTTGCCCGAAAACCTCGGTCCTTGGCCCGGCGGCCCGCCCGCGCGCAGCGATTACTTCCGCTTCGAGTGGCAGCTCGAGAGCGATCGTCACTTCGGCAGCGATCAGACCGACGGCCTGATCTCCTTTTCGGGCGCGGCCCTCTACAATCGCGAGGCCAGCGATCTTCTGATCCACCTTTTCTTCGGCGGGCCGCTCGAGGTCACGGAGGAAGGCAGCAACGGCGAGCCGTGGACTCACACCCTCAACATTTTTCTCCCCGGCACCGAGACCATCATTCGTGTCAAGGATTTCGACGACGGCGATCTCGGCATCCAGTTCTTCGACCCGGGCACGCCCGCTGCGATCGACATCGAGACCGACCACGGCCCTTATGGCGTCCTCGCCTATCCGGGCTGGGATGGGGCGGTTCACGCCCTGACCAACGACGGCCACTTCGAGCCCGCACTCGAGGAGCGCCCGCCCGCGCCCGTCTACGACCCCGAGGACAGCGGCCCCGGGAGCGAGCAAGAGGTCGTCCGCGGCACGACCGGCGATGACACGATCACGATCGCAACCAGCGCAGATGCCACGATCGAGGCCGGCGCCGGCAACGATACCGTCGCCGCCGGCAGAGGCGACGACGTGATCGACGGGGGCGAGGGCCTCGACCGGATGACGGGAGGCTCGGGCGACGACGTCTATATCGTCGACTCTCCGGGCGACACCATGATCGAGGCCGGGCATGGTGGGATCGACCAGGTCCGATCGTCAGTCAGCTATACACTGCCCGCCTTCGTCGAGAATCTGACCCTCCTTGGCGCAACGTCCATCGCCACCCTCAATACAGCGGCCACCGTCGCCTCGGACGGCGCGGGTGCAGGCCCGCTTGCGGTCACCGGCATCGGCAACGCCTTGGCCAACAGGCTGGTCGGGAACGAGGCGGCGAACGCGCTTTGGGGGCTCGACGGCGACGACGTTCTCTACGGCGGCGCCGGCAACGACGTGCTCGACGGCGGACCCGGCAGCGACGCCTACGTCTACCTCGCCGGCGACGGAGACGACATCATCCTCGACTTTGGGCCCCAAACCGACCGCGACGTGCTCGTGCTCGGCGCCGTCGCACCGCTGGACGTCGCCGTCCACCGCCTCACGGCCGCGCCGGGCGATCTCGTGCTGACGCTGGCCGAGGGCGGCCGTCTCTCGATCGAGGGCTTCTCGAGCGCGCCCGGCTCCGGCATCGACGCCATCGAGTTCGACGACCAGACGGTGTGGGAGCGTGGGGACATCGAGCTTCGCGCCGCCGCGGCGCCCCTGTTGAGCAGCGATCCGCCGCAGGCGCGGGACGATTTCGACCTCGCCATGCGCGGCAGCGACGCGCTCATTCCATGGACCGCGCTCACGGCCAATGACCGCGATTTCGATGGCGACGCGCTCGCGATCGTCGCCATCGGGGAGGTTTCCGAGGGCGCCTCGGTCTCGATCGAGCCGGGCGGCAACCTCCACCTCGCCACCGCAGCGGGCTACGAAGGGCCCGTGAGCTTCAGCTACGAGGTCTCGGACGGACGAGGCGGATCGGCGCTCGCTCACGCCGAGATCGCGGTGCTGCAAAATCACGCCCCCGTCGCGACGGCGCCGGTCCCCGATCAGGTCGCGACGCGGGGCGAACCGTTCAGCTTCGCGCTGCCCGCCGGTCTTTTCCGCGACTCCGACGGGGACGGGCTCACGCTCACGGCCGGCCTCGCCGGCGGCGCGGCATTGCCCGATTGGCTTGGCTTCGACGCCGCCACTCGGGTGTTGGCCGGCACTCCGCCGCCGGGCTTTTCTGGAGCTCTCGACATCGCCGTCACGGCATCCGACGGCCTCGCTACGACGAGCACCGGATTCCGCCTTGTCGCAGATGCCACGAACAGGGCGCCGGTTGGCACGGCGGACCATGGCCTCGAGACGCTGGCCTCCGTCCCCCTGGTCATCGAGCCCGCTCTGTTGCTCGGCAACGACGTGGACGCCGACGGCGACACGCTCGAGATCGCCTCCGTGCACAGCCCGTTGAACGGCACCGTCGCTCTCGGTCCGTCCGGCCACATCGTTTTCACGCCGGCATCGGGCTATTCGGGGCCCGCGTGGTTCATGTATACGGTCAGCGACGGCCACGCCGGCACGGCAACAGCTCTCGTCGACATCACGATCAAGGCTCCATCCGGCCGGATTATTCTTGGCACTCACCGAAGCGAGGCTCTCGAGGGGAGAGCAGCGGGGGACATCATCGAAGGGCGCGGCGGCAACGACGCGCTGTCCGGGAGAGGGGGCGACGACGTCTTCATCGTCACCGGCCGCAATGAGGGCTTCGACCGGTTCGACGGCGGTGCCGGCTTCGACCGCATTCAAGGCAGTGCCGGAGACGACGTGATCGGCCTCGCGAACGCCGCCGGCAATCTCCGGGGGATCGAGCTGATCGACGGCGGCGAGGGCTACGACGTGCTCCGCCTGGCCCCGGGACCGGACGGCTTGCGCCTCGATCTCTCGCGGATCACGCTGACCGGCGTCGAGCTCATCGACGCCGGGGCCGGAGACGACCGCGTGATCGGCTCATCGTCGGGCGACACGATCTCGGGCGGCCGCGGCGACGACAGGCTCTCCGGCGGCGGCGGAGACGATGTGTTCCTGGTCACCGGCCGCAACTCCGGCTACGACGTGCTCGACGGCGGCTCGGGCTTCGACAGCATAAGGGGCGGGAGCGGCGACGATGTGATTGGCCTTGCGCGGGTCGACGGCAACCTTTCGGGAATCGAGGCCATCGACGGCGGCGCAGGATTCGACGTCATTCGCCTCACCAAAGGCAACGACATGCTCGATTTGTCGCGGATCGCGGTAACCTCAATCGAGCGCATCGATGCCGGGGCCGGCAACGACCGCATCGTTTCCGGCGCCGGGGACGACGTCGTCAGCGGCGGCGCGGGAAACGACACATTTCAATTCCGGCCCGGCTTCGGCCATGACGTGATTACCGATTTCGACACCGGCACCTCGCTGGCGCCCCTGAAGGACGTGATCGACATTTCGGACCTCGGCTATCGCACACTCGCCGAGTTGCTGGCGGACGCCGAGCAGTCGGGGCCGGACACTCTCGTCACCATCGACGCCGATACGAGCCTCACGATCGCCAACGTCGCGCCCGCTCACCTCCACGCCGACGATTTTCGCTTCGCCTGATCACGCGGAGCCTCTTGGCTGGCACGACGCGCCCGCCCGTGTCATCGTTGGGAGACCGGTTGACCGTTTGTCGGCGCGTATGCGTGCTTTTCGAGCCATGCCCCACCGTGCCGCCGCGCCGCGCGCGGCGTATCGAAATCGATGCGCGCGCGCGATCGCGCCACTCGCGCTCGTGGCAGCGGCCGTTCTCCGTGCAGGAGCCGAGCCCGTACCGGAGAGCCGCTGCAATCTGGAGGCGGGTCCATCGCAAGCGGTCGTGCGCGTTCTCGATGCCGAAACCGTCGCCGTCGACGATGGGAGCGAGGTGCGCCTCATCGGCGCGCTGGCGCCGCGTGCGCCCGGCGCAGACACGGATCCTCCGTCGTGGCCGGCCGAGGTCGACGCCCGCAAGGCCCTCGAGACTCTGGTGCTCGGCCGCACGATCGAACTCGCGTTCGCGGGGCGCCGCAGCGACCGCTACGGCCGGCGCCTCGCCCAAGTGTTCGTGGACCGCGACGGCGAGCGGGTATGGGTTCAGGGCTATCTCTTGTCACACGGCCATGCGCGGGCCTACGCGCTGGCCGGCAACACGGCATGCCTCAAGGAGTTGATCGCCCACGAGGCCGTGGCGCGGGAGAGCGGCCAAGGTCTTTGGGCGAGCGGCGCCTATAAGCTGCGCCGCGCGACACGGACCCGCGAGCTGCTCGAGCGCCGCAACAGTTTCGAGATCGTCGACGGCCGCGTGGCTCTGGTCGCCGAAAAAGGCAAATGGGTCTATCTCAACTTCGGCGCCGATTGGCGGTCGGACTTTTCGGTCGCGGTCCCGTCACGCATCAAGCGCTCCTCCCCCGAAGCGGGGGCCTGGCTCGAAGCGCTGGCCGGAAAGCGCGTGCGGGTCCGCGGCTGGATCGAACGGCGCAACGGACCGTTGATCGAGGTTGCCGACCTCGACCAGATCGAGATCCTACCTGACGATAACTCTCGCGACCTCGGGCCTGGCGAGGCGGCGGCAACGGGAGGCGCAAGCCGCCCCTTCGGGCCACCGGCGCCCAGACCATGAACGAAAGAGCGCCCGGCCGAGGCTCGGCCGGGCGCTGCTGATTATCGAGGCCTGGAGGCAAGCCTCTCAGGCGGCTTTCACCTCGGCCTCGGTGCCTTCCGCAATCCGGCGGCCGCGTGCGCTTTTTGACAGCACCTCGGTAATCCGCTGCACCGCGCCGCGCTCGTCGAGCTTCTCGACCGCGGCGATCTCGCGCGCCATCCGGTCGAGCGCGTCCTCATAGAGCTGCCGCTCCGAGTAGGACTGCTCGGGCTGCGCCTCCGAGCGATAGAGGTCGCGCACGACCTCGGCGATCGAGATGAGATCACCGGAGTTGATCTTGGCGACGTACTCCTGCGCCCGCCGGCTCCACATGGTGCGCTTCACCCGGGCGCGGCCCTTCAGCGTGTCCATCGCCTTCTTGACGACGCCCTCGTCCGCCAGCTTGCGCATGCCGACGCTTGCGAGCTTGCCGGTCGGAACACGGAGCGTCAGCTTCTCCTTGTCGAAGTTGATGACAAAGAGCTCGAGCGACATGCCGGCGATCTCCTGCTCCTCGATGCCGACGATACGGCCGACACCGTGCGCCGGGTAGACGACGAACTCGTTGGTCTTGAAGCCGTGACGCTGGCTGACCGGCTTCTTCTGCGTGGCCATCAGGCGGCGCGCGGCGGCCGCCTTCTCGGCGATCGCCTTGGGCGTTGCCGGAGCAAGCGGGGCGGTGATCTTCTGTCCCGATGCCTTGGCGAGCGTGGCCGGAACAGCCCGCACCGTTCCCGGCCGGCCGACGGTGATCGGTGCCCGAGCGGGCGGCGGCACAGGGCTCTTGACCGCGGCCTTGACCGTTGCCGGCTTCGACGCAAGGAGGGGCTTGGCTGCGGCGACAGCCTTCTGGACGATGGGCTTCTGGGCGATGGGCCGCTTGGCCAGGCTCGCGGCGGCGGTCTTCTTGGTCTCGCGTACCTTAGAGGATCCGTTGCCAGCCGCCGCTTTGTGAGACCGAGCACGGGCCCGGGCAGCGGCAATCTTTTTAGCGGGCTCCTTAGTACTCGGGCCGCGCGTGACCCTGCCGGCCGCCGCTCGTGCAGTCTTTTTCGCGGTGTCAAGCACGGGCTTAACCGACCGGGTTACTTTGTTCTTCTGAGCCATAAGCTTCGTCTCACTCCCATTTACGCGCACGGGAGGCCCGAGGGCGTCCCGCGCTCGCCGCTCCGCTTGGAGCAGTCGCACACAATCCCCGGCACGGCGGACCACGTCTGCCGCCGTCCCAGGGGTCTTGCGGCGCCGAATTGAGCCCTTGTTGGGGCCGCTTCGCCCGCCATCACGTCATGGCCCGATTGCCAAATTCCCTGCCGCGCCGTCTCAAGCCGTATCTCCAGCTCTCAGGCCTGGGAATCAATCGCGCAACCAAACGGCAACCCGGTAACGGGCTGTCTCAGCGTTCTTCCGTTCCGGATAGGTTCTCAGCATGCCAGAGACGCATATGTAACACATTCTTCACGTAAATTGAAGGGGCGGCTGGCTTAAGAATGTTTACCCACTTAAGAACCATGCTTAAGTCTTGTGCAGTGCAACATGTTGATCAGACCAAGCTCGAAGCCGCGCCAAGACAGTTGGAACGCAGCCAACCGTCAATCACCCGCGCCCGGATCGGAAGAAAAATATTTGTCGAACTTGCCGTCTTCGTCCTTGTACTTGTCCGCATCGGGCGGAGCCGGCTTCTTGGATGTGATATTCGGCCACTTCTCAGCGTATTCGCGGTTTAGCGTCAACCATTTCTCGAGCCCGGGCTCGGTGTCGGGCTTGATGGCCTCGACCGGGCATTCGGGCTCGCATACGCCGCAGTCGATGCACTCGTCGGGATGGATGACGAGCATGTTGTCGCCCTCGTAGAAGCAATCAACGGGGCACACCTCGACGCAATCAGTGTACTTGCACTTGATGCACTTCTCGTTGACGATGTAGGTCATCCGCTCGGTCCAGTTCGTCGCCTCGCGCGTCCTCGCGGTGGGCAGGGCTGCGGCGGCCGCCTATAGCTAGCCCGCCATCCACGGACAAATCAACTTCACCGGCGTCCTGGAGCGAGCTATGGCAGGCGGCCCTTGAGCCGATCGATCTGCCGCCGATCGCGCTTCGTCGGACGGCCCGAGCCGTGGGACCGCTCGCCCTGCAGATGCGCCCCGGCCAGGAGCGCCTCTAGGTCAGATTTGGGTTGCCCTTCCGGCGGAGTCAATTCGTCGTACAGTGCGCGCGCCTCCTCGGCAGGGCCCCGGCGAGCCCCTGTGGCCTTGACACGCAAGATCCGGATCCGTGCTTGCGCGGCCGACGTGATGACGTCGCCGGTCTTGACGGGCTGGCTCGGTTTTGACGCCTTGCTCCGGTTGACCCTGATCTTGCCATCGGTCACCAATGTCGCCGCGAGCGTGCGCGATTTGACGACGCGCGCATACCAGAGCCATTTGTCGAGCCGCTGCGTGACGAGCTCCCCGAGTGCGCGGCCATTGCCGGCACTCATGGCGAGCTCTTTTCCCTGGCGCGCTTCTCGAGCGCGTCTCGCAGCGCTCCGAGCGCGGCAAACGGCGAATCGGGATCGACCCCGCCCTTCTTGGGCGGGGCAACGGAGAGCGGCGCCTGCGGCGAGCGCTCCTCGCGCCGCCGGCGAGGACCGCCTTGGCGCCTGCCGCGCTCGCCGTCGCGATCCCGTCCCCGGTCCCGCTCGCGGCGCGCCTCCCGCTCCTCCCGATCTCCGTTGAGATGCCGGGCGCGCTCGGGGCTCTCGGCCGGTTGGGCCTCGCCCCCGTGAGCGGCATCGCCAGGCGGCGGTGCCACGCTGCTCTTGGCCATCGAGTCACGACCAAGGCCGCGGTCGCGCCGGCGCTCTTTTTGCCTGCCGGTCTTATGACGGCGCGGGCGCCAGATATCGACCAGCTCCAGCGCCGCGGTCGCGAGGCCCCCCGAGGCTTGGGCGGGCGCCGCCTGGGCTTCATCGCCGGCAACGGGCTGCTTCTGTTCGGCGGTCTCTAGCTCGAGCTCGAGCTTGGCGGGAAGCGCCTCGACGCCATCGAGTCCCTCGCTCTGCTCCGGCAAGGCTTCCGTCACATCGCCGGCCGAGCCGGCGGGGGCCTCGCCGGGGGCCTCTGATTTCGCGACCGTCTTGGCAGGACGACGCTCGAGCCGGAAGCCGAGCGCTTTGAGGACATTGGCAAGCTCGTCCGGAGAGCAGCCCAAGATCGACATCATCTCGGGCGTCACGGTGAAGCCGCCGTCGCCGGTCGAGCCCTTCGGCGGTTCGTTCGAGGCCTTGGAACCGGCCCGCCAGGACAGCAAGGGGCGGATCAGGTCGGCGAGGCGCTCGAGAATGTCGAGGCGCACGGCCCGGGGTCCGCAAACGTGATAGCCGTAGGCGCGGTAAAAGGCCTCGGGCGACGACGGATCGGAAGCAATCGAGGTGAGCCCGGCCCGCGGCGGCTCCGGCAGCGAGTCCAAATTCAGGCCGTGTGCGGCAGCGTTCCTCAGCGCCCACAGCGTTGCCGCGAGCTCGGCGGCCGCCGGCTTCAGCAGCAGCGGGAAATAGATGCTGAAGGCACCGAAGCGAACGCCGTACTTCCTGAGCTGGGCGCGTGCGGCCTGGTCGAGATGCTTCACCTCCTCGGCGACCGCTTCCCGCTTCAGGATGCCGAAACTCTCGGTCAGCTGGAAGGCGATGCCGCGCCCGAGGCCGGTGATGTCCTCGGCCTTGGCGAGCTCGACGAGAGGCTTCAACTTGTCGGCGGCGATCTCGCCGATCCAGGCGTCCAGCCGCGCCTGCACGCGGTCCTTGTCGGGGCCCGAGAGATGCTCGTCGGCAAGCAGCAGGACGTTAGGTCTCAAGGGGTTGTCCGATGGCTCGAGCCGGGCGATTTCCTCATCGCGCCACAGCACGCGGCCCGAGCGCGTGAGCTTGAAGGCATCGGCCTTGGCGGCGCCGACCCGGCGCGCCCGCATGGCAAGCTCGCGCGAAAGCACCTGGGCGGCAGCGTGGCGGGCCGCCTTGCCGTGGATGCCGTCGGCTTGCGTCTCCGGCGAGAAGCGGAAGCCTTTGAGAGAGCCGACGTAATGGTTCTCGACACGGATCGCGCCATCGTCGGCGATCTCGGCCGTGAGCTCCTCCTTGTCGCGCAAGCCGCGCATCAGCGCGCTCGTTCGCCGGTCGACGAAGCGCTGCGTCAGGCACTCGTGCAAGGCGTCCGAGAGGCTGTCCTCGATGGCGCGCGTGCGGCCCTGCCAGTGGTCGGGATCGGCGAGCCAGTCGGCGCGGTTCGACACGAAGGTCCAGGTGCGGATGTGAGCGATGCGGTTCGCGAGCGTGTCGATATCGCCGTCGGTGCGGTCGGCGAAGGCCACTTGCTTGGCGAACCAGTCCTCGGGGACGTGCTCCTCGGGGCCCATCAGGAACTTGTAGATCTGGGCCGCGAGCTCGGCATGGTTCTGCGCCGAGATCTTGCGATAGTCGGGGATCTGGCACACTTCCCACAGCTTGGCGACGGCGGCGGGGGAGGTGGCGAGCCCCGCCACGTCCCGCTCGTTGGACACGGTCTCGAGAGCGAGCACGTCGTCGGCCGCCCGGGCGCGCGTCAGGCGCGGCTCGCGCGGCATTTCGCGCAGGCTCTCGCGCAGCCTATCGAGGCTCGTGAAGTCGAGGCCGCGGTTGCGCCACTGCAGCACCCTGACGCTGTCGAAGGTATGCGTCTCGAGCCGCTCGACGAGATCGGCGTCGAACGCCTCGGCGCTGCCGGTGACGCCGAACGTGCCGTCGTTCATGTGCCGCCCCGCGCGCCCCGCGATCTGTCCGATCTCTCCCGGCGTCAGGTTGCGGTAGCTCTGCCCGTCGAACTTCCTGATCGAGGAGAAGGCGACGTGGTCGACGTCGAGATTGAGCCCCATGCCGATAGCGTCGGTCGCGACGAGAAAGTCGACGTCGCCCGACTGGTAGAGCGCGACCTGTGCATTGCGAGTCCTCGGCGAGAGGGCGCCCAGGACCACGGCCGTGCCGCCGCGCTGGCGCCTGATGAGCTCGGCGATGGCGTAAACCTCGCTGGCGGAGAAGGCGACGACGGCCGAGCGCGTGGGAAGCCGCGTGATTTTCTTCTCTCCCGCGTAGGCGAGCTGGGAGAGCCGCGGGCGCGAGATGAAGTTGGCGCCGGGGATCAGGTCGGAGATGGCCTCGCGCATGGTCTGCGCACCGAGCAGCAGCGTCTCGGAGCGTCCGCGCGCATGAAGCAGGCGATCGGTGAAGACGTGGCCACGCTCGGGATCGCCTGCGAGCTGGATCTCGTCGATGGCGAGAAAATCCACGTCCACATCGCGCGGCATGGCCTCGACGGTCGCGACCCAGAAGCGCGCGCGCTCGGGCTTGATCTTCTCCTCACCGGTAATGAGCGCAACCCTGTCGGCGCCGATGCGGCTCGCGATCTTGTCGTAGACCTCTCGCGCCAGAAGACGCAGCGGCAGGCCGATCATGCCGCTGTCGTGGCCGAGCATGCGCTCGATCGCGAGGTGGGTCTTGCCGGTGTTGGTGGGTCCGAGTACGGCGGTTACGTTGCGGATGCGCGTTTCGAGGTCGCCGCCCATGGCGAAAGGCCTCCCCTCAAGCAGTGCCCATTGGCATTGCATTGGCCTCGACAGAGATCAAGCCCTAGTTTGACGTGGTACCGCCTGCCGTCGAGGCGAGTGAAGAGGACCGATCCTGCCGGGCGATCAGTCGGCCACGCGTGCCACGCGGGTGACGCTCAGTTGACGAGCGCGATCTCGCCACGACCCGAAGCCTTGATGTCGACCCGCAGCGCGGTGATCTCCGCCGGCCCCACGATGGTTGGAACGACGACCTGATGCGGCACCATGAGGGAAGCATTGGGCACGGAGCGGAAGGTGATCTCGATGCCCGTGCTGCTCGCCATAGCCCGCGTCTCCTCGCTGGCGCTAAATCCCGCGATGGGCACGTACTTCACCCGGCACACGGTCGCCATCTCCGCCTGACCTTCGCCGATCGGCGTCTGGCGGTTATAGGAGAGCACGAGATCAAAACGCTGCTTGCCGTCGAAGATCGAAACCTTGCGCGCGCACGGATTGCCATCGCCGTGCGTCAAGGCGAGGATCGCGGTCAAGGGATCCAACACGCCCTTCATGTGCTGCTCTGTCACGGGAATTAAGCCGTCATCGGCCACGCTCGGCGGCAGCACCGAGACGCTTGCCACTCTGTCCCGGTCGAAGCCCAACCTCACCGAGCCGCTCCTCGTCGTGCTTTCGAACTCGAACAGGAAGCCCGCGGGCCTCGGCGCGGCGCCGGCAATTGTGCCGGCCGTGCGGCTGACGCCCCGCCAATGGAAGGCGCCGAGAAGCGCCGACAGCTCGACGTCGCTGTCGAGCGTGTACGTGCTGGGCGTGACACTGGAGGTGAATCGGAGGCTGCCGATCTCGAACCCATTCAAAGTGATCTTGTAGAGCGCGCTCACGTCGACGGGCGGCATGCCGGCCGCGGCGCGCGTTGCGGGCAGGGACGCGCGCGGAAGGGCGATGACGAGGGCGGACCCAAGCACGACAACACCAGCACGCACGATCCGGGACGAGATGCGATACTTCATGATGCCACTCACTGCCCGTCGGAGGCGAACCTCGCGTGACGGGCTAAGGGTTGTTTACGTCAACAGTTTGTTCCTCGACATGATGGCGACGATAGGTAAAGATTTCGCTGACACCCGCTCCGCATCGAGACACCGGCGCAATCCACGTCCGGCTCCGGCCGCTGCTACGCCCCGGCCTTGACGCCCCATGAGACCTCAGTATAGGAACCCGGTTTCAGCGCGCCGCCGAGACGGCGGTCATCGCGACGAAGGAGCTTTCTCAACATGACGAGGCGCTGCGAGCTCTCCGGCAAGCTGCCCCTTTCCGGGCAGCTCAGAAGCCATGCCGAGAACAAGACCAAGCGCAAGTTCCGCCCCAACCTGGTGAACGTGACGCTGTTGAGCGACGTGCTCAAACGCAAGGTGAGGCTGCGCATCAGCGCGCACGCTTTAAAGTCGGTTGAGCACCGCGGCGGACTGGATGCCTACTTGCTCAAGGCTCCCGAGGCGGACCTGTCGGCCGGGTGCCGGAAGCTCAAGCGCGAGATCGCCAAGGCCAAGGCAGAGACGGCCGTGGCGTGAGGCGAAGGGCGGTCAGACGCGATCGGTGAGCCGGGCGGAGGCGATATGCTCAGGCGCCGCCGCCGGCGTTGGCCCCCCACGAAGCCGCCATGAGGGCCTCAAGAGGGTCTCGAGCAGGGCCTCGAGCGGAGGCCGCAACGGCACCTCGGTGCTGTTGCGGCATGCCTGTCATTTCTTGTCCGTGTCGGGCTCGGCAGGCGTCGTCGTGGTCGGCTCGGCCGGAGAAGCAGCCGGCGGCTCCGGCGCGTCCGTGCTCATGCCTCGCGTCTCGCCGCTGTCCGGGCCCGATCCGCTCCCAGACGTGTTTCCAGGCAGTCCGCCCGGATCGCTCTCGCTTGCACAATATTTCGGAAAATACTTGCAAAGCCAGGATTCGTCGTCCGCGGCCAGCCGGTCGAGACGGAGCCAATCCGTCCGATCACCGGCCGACGCAGCAGCGCCCGACCCTAGTGCGTCGTCGTTGACCGCCGCGACAGCCGGCGCCGCCCAGGCGAGTGCCAAGACGACAGACGCCACCGTCGCGGCACACCTGTCGATTTTCACCTTCGTCATGTCACGAGCCTCCTTCTTTCCCGCCAAGCGCCGACAACGGATCGCATGTTGCGCCCGGCCACTGCACCCAGAACCCACGCGACCAGCAACAGAGTGAACGGTAGAATGATCCGAAATTGAGAAAACACAACGGCATCCGCAGCGATCAACACCGCTGTCGCGGTGCTCCAACCGACCAGGTAGAAGTGACGGGCTCCGAAAAGCCAGCCGAGCATGACCGCCAAGAGGGCAACAGCAATCAGAATCAGCCTCACGAGGTCAGTCGGCAGCTCGTAAAAGGCCCGCCCGTCGATCAGCTGCGCAAGGATGTGGGCGTGGATGAAAACCCCCAGCATCTTCTCGCCGCCGAGCGCCACCAGAGGCGTTACGTGCCGGTCGAAGGTGAAGAGGTCGCCGCCGACCAGCACGACCTTGTTCTTGAGCTTGTCGATATCGCCGCGCGCGACGGCCTCCTCATGGGCTTTGGTTCCCGGAAAGAGGGCATCCACGTCGATGGTGAGAAACGGCTGTGCCTGGCCTGGCGGCGGCAACAGCCACGCAATGCGCTGTTGCGCCATTTCGCGAGGCGCACCTGCCGCCTCCGCCAACAGTGCAGCGAAGCTTTGCGGCATCTTTGAGTTGCGCGCCGACTGAGCGCGATAGCGGACGGCAGTGTCGCGCTCGATGCTGAGATTGAGAAAGCCCGCGGGACGGCCCGCAGCCTCGAGCATGCGGCGCTGGAACTCGCGCTCGGCTAGGGTGAGCTTGCCCCGCTCGTCAATGGCGCCAAGCACGATTTTCGCCTTCGCCTCGTGCAGGGCCGCAATCAGCGCCTCGTCCTTCTGCGACTCGGTGCGCTTGGTGAAATAAAAGTCGAGGCCCATGGCGCGTACGCCCGCCGCATCCAAGGCGCGGACGATCTTGGCGAGCAGGCCGCGATCGACCGGCAAGAAATACGGATAGTCGGCGAGGGTGTCTTCGCTGATCAGAACAACGGCCACATCGGGATGCAGGTCGGTCTGCCGATCCGAGAGCAGAGCCGTGCGCCAATCCGAGGTTTGGTGCTCGACCCGCAACAGCACAGGGGCCTCTTGCAGCACGAGAATGAGTGCCACGAGGCCGATGAGAGAGAGACAGAATATGAAAATTGAAGACCGGGGCAACCGGCCTGCTGGTTTCGGGCTCAGAGCACCCCCCCTTCCCAACGCACGCGCCCTACCGTTGGGGGGATGCTAGCAAGGCGGATAGGCAGCGGCAACGCGATGGGTGGTGCAGGTCCGCTCCCGTTCGCGCCTAGTGTCCCCGATCCGAAGTTCGCACGCACCATGCTGCAAGCGCGTTTGCGAACTTCGGATTGAGAGGGACACTAGAAATCAATGAGTTGCAAGTCATGGCTTTGGTTCAGAAGTTCCCTCACAACCTGGTGGCACGTGATGGGGAACTTCTGAACCGCCACACTAGTGTCCCGAACCCGAAGCTCGCATACACCTTGCGGCACTTGCGTTCGCGAGCTTCGGGTTCATAAGGGACACTAGAATCATGGACTTGCTAGTGTGGCTTTGGTTCAGAAGTTCCCTCACAACCTGGTGGCACGTGATGGGGAACTTCTGAACCGCCACACTAGCACTATCGCGCGCCCGCACGCTTCGAGCGGGTTTCGTGCGCCTTCGTAGCGGCGCTCGCCGTGTCCTTGCCGGAGAGCGCGAACTCGAGAAGCACCGTGCGCTGCAGGACCTTGTTGAAATTATCGTCGGAGATCATCGTGATAAGCGTCTCTCCGCCTGCACCTTGACGGACGGCGAGGCCCTCCATGTTGTCGAT
>DATETZ010000135.1:0-14087 GCA_035283385.1 Hyphomicrobiaceae bacterium | reverse complement strand
ATTGATGGGAACGGAGGCCGCACTATACCGGCGGCGCTCCCCCCGTCAACGAACCGCCGAGTTCGTCCTATCTCCAGGAGAACGTGTGGCGGCCGGTGCCGTGGATGTGCTCGGTGATCTGGACCTGATCGCCGACGTGAGGACCGGTGGTCTTGAGGACCATCACGTGGGCGACGCGCCCGTCGTCGAGCTTGACGTCGACGGCGAGCCCGGCCTCGACGGCCTGCGTGCTGGTGCCGTTGAGCGGGCCGACAGACTGGACGACCCCGGGGACACGGTTGCTTTGCACCGATGCATCGAGGCCGGTCAGCCAGATCCCGGCGGAGGCCGCAAGGACGACGGCAAGGCCGCCGCCGATCCACTTCAAGCGCTGGAGGAGGAGCGCCCGCTCCAGCCGCCGCTTCGTCTCTTCACGCATCATCTCTCCTTCGGGCGGTGGCCCAAGTTTTACGCGGCCTTGCCGTGGAGGTCGACGAGCTTCACGATGTCGGCCATGATGTCGTTCAACTGAAAGTCCTTGGGCGTATAGACGGCGGCGACGCCCATGGCCTGCAGCGTCTTGGCGTCCTCGGGCGGGATGATGCCGCCCACCACCACCGGCACCTCGGCAAGGCCCTCCTTGCGCATGCGCTCCATCACCTCGCGCAGGAGCGGCACGTGCGAGCCCGACAGGATCGAGAGCCCGACCACGTGGGCGCTCTCGTCGAGAGCAGCGCGCACGATCTGAGCCGGCGTCAAGCGGATGCCCTCGTAGACGACCTCCATTCCGCAGTCGCGGGCGCGCACCGCGATCTGCTCGGCGCCGTTCGAGTGGCCGTCGAGGCCCGGCTTGCCGACCAGCAGCTTCACGCGCCGCCCGAGCTTTGCGGATAGGACCTCGACCGCGGCGCGCACCTCCTCGAGGCCTTCGCCTCCGCGATCGGCGGCTGCCTGGGCAACGCCGGTCGGCGCCCGGTACTCGCCGAAGATGCGCCGCAAGAGCCCGCCCCACTCGCCGGTGGTGACGCCGGCTTTCGCGCAGGCGATCGAGGGCTCCATGATGTTGCGGCCGTCCTTGGCCGCGGCTTCGAGCGCGGCGAGCGCGGTCTTGACCGCCTTCCCGTCGCGCGCGGCGCGCCACGCCTTCAAGCGTTCGACCTGCTCCGCCTCGAGGGACGGGTCGATGACCTGGATCGCGCCTTCACTCGTTGACAAGGGCGACGGCTCCGTTTCGGTCCATCTGTTGACGCCGACCACTATGTGGTCGCCGGTCTCGATCCGCCGTAACCGCTCCGTGTTGCTTTCGACCAGGCGACGCTTCATGTAGCCGATCGCCGCCACCGCGCCGCCCATCGCCTCGATGGCCGCGAGCTCGGCCTTCGCGTGCTGCTCGAGCTCGGCGACCGTCCTCGCGATCTCCGTCGAGCCGTCGAAGATGTCGCCGTACTCGAGAAGATCGGTCTCGTACGCGAGGATCTGCTGCATCCTGAGCGACCATTGCTGGTCCCACGGCCGCGGCAGGCCCAACGCCTCGTTCCAGGCCGGCAGCTGAACGGCGCGCGCGCGCGCCTTCTTGGACAGCGTCACCGACAGCATCTCCAAAAGGATGCGATAGACGTTGTTCTCGGCCTGCTGCTCGGTGAGGCCGAGGCTGTTCACTTGCACGCCGTAGCGGAACAGGCGGTGCTTGGGATCCTTGACCTTGTAGCGCTCGCGGCAAATCTCGTCCCACAGCTCGACGAACGCGCGCATCTTGCAGATCTCGGTGATGAAGCGCAGGCCCGCATTGACGAAGAACGACATGCGCCCGACCACGTTCCCGAACTCGGCGGCCGGCACCTCGCCCGAAGCCTTGACCGTGTCGAGCACGGCTTGAGCCGTCGCAAGGGCGTATGCCAGCTCTTGAACCGGCGTCGCGCCCGCCTCCTGAAGGTGGTAGGAGCAGACGTTGGTCGGGTTCCACCTGGGAACCTCGCGGCAGCAGAACACGATCGTGTCCTTGATGAGCCTGAGCGACGGCTCGGGCGGGAACACGTAGGTGCCGCGCGACAGATACTCCTTGATGATGTCGTTCTGGATCGTGCCGGTGAGCTTGGCCCGCGCCGCGCCCTGCTCGTCGGCCAAGGCCACATAGAGCGCCATCAGCCATGCGGCGGTGGCGTTGATGGTCATCGAGGTGTTCATCTCTTCGAGGGGAATGGCGTCGAGCAGCGCGCGCATGTCGCCGAGATGACTGATCGGCACGCCGACCTTGCCGACCTCGCCCTTTGCAAGCTCGTGGTCCGGATCGTAGCCGGTCTGCGTCGGCAGGTCGAAGGCGATGGACAGGCCGGTTTGACCCTTGGCCAGGTTGCGTCTGTAAAGTTCGTTCGACTTCGCCGCTGTCGAATGCCCGGCATACGTGCGGAAGAGCCACGGCTTGTCACGGTGCGGCTGCTTGGCCGGCTCTGGTATTTCAGTGGCGCTGGCGCGCGTTGGCTTCGACATGCCTCGACCCTCGGACACTGGTATGGCGGTTCAGAAGTTCCCCACCACTCGCGGCTGGGTCATGAGGGAACTTCTGAACCAAAGCCATACTAGCAAGGCTCATGATTCTAGTGTCCCTTATGAACCCGAAGTTCGCAAACGCGCTTGCCGTAAGGTGTGCGCGAATTTCGAATTCGGGACACTAGGCCCAATTTCCCATAGCGCACCGAGGACCGGTTGCAATGGAAAATTCCGCGGCCGGTGAGCGGAGAGGGTGCGGTGTCTTTCTAGGCGCGGGCGGCGGGGGGCTGGGTCGCGGGGCGGCGGCGCTCGGCGAGGGTCCGCACGAGTAGCATCATGATGAGCATCGCGAAGAAACCCGCGATCATGCCGATCACGGCGGCGATCACGATGTTCGAATTATGATCGTACGTGAAGAGGAGCGCGGCCTGGCGGCACGCATAGATGCTCGAGAGCGCTCCGATACCGATCGCGGGCGCGAACGACAGCGCAACGGTTGTGGTGGCGCACATGGCCCTCATGAGGAGGGCCGCTACGATCGTCAAGCTCGCTGCAACGGCGAAGCTGAAAAGGTCAGCGTTCAGGATCTCGCCCAGAGTATCGAGCATATGGCCTACCCCGCTTGTGCCCGTGTCGTGGGCTAGTTCGAAGGCTGGCCGAAGTATCCCTCGCGAGTCGTTACAGCCGCGTAAGGCTTTATCGTTAACTGTCGGTTGAGCTAAGGTGGCGCTTTCTTCAACGAGCCTCTTTATTGCGGCGCAAAAAAGTGCTTCAAACTACGAGCGGAACGGCCGGTTTGAGCTGCCGCAGCGCAGCATCGGACGTCTGGGGGATCTACTGCGTCAGGGGAGAGACGAAACCATGTCGAGCCAAGGCGCCGCACTGAAGGATGATGCGCCGGCCGGCTTCGGGGCGCCGGACGTCATCGCGGCTAAGAAGGAGCTCTACGAGATCGGTGAAATTCCGCCGCTCGGGCACGTGCCGAAGAACATGTACGCTTGGTCGATTCGCGAGGAGCGTCACGGCGAGCCGGACAAGGCCATGCAGGTCGAGGTTGTGCCGACGTGGCAACTCGATAGCCATGACGTGCTCGTTCTCGTGATGGCTGCGGGCGTCAACTACAACGGCGTATGGGCCTCACTCGGCACGCCTATCTCGCCGATCCGCGACGTGCACAAGCATCCCTATCACATCGCCGGCTCCGATGCCTCCGGCATCGTGTGGGCGGTCGGCTCCAAGGTGAAGCGCTGGAAAGTCGGCGACGAGGTTGTAATCCACTGCAACCAGGACGACGGCGACGACGAGGAATGCAACGGCGGCGACCCCATGTTCTCGCCCAGCCAGCGCATCTGGGGCTACGAGACGCCCGACGGAAGTTTCGCGCAGTTCTGCCGCGTGCAGGACCGCCAGCTCTTGGAGCGCCCGAAGCACCTTACGTGGGAAGAGGCCGCCTGCTACACGCTGACGCTCGCCACCGCCTACCGGATGCTGTTCGGCCATCGGCCGCACGTATTGAGGCCGGGCCACAACGTGTTGGTATGGGGCGCCTCCGGCGGCCTCGGCTCGTTCGCCGTTCAGCTGTGTGCGACCTCGGGTGCCAATGCGGTCGGCGTCGTCTCCGACGACGAGAAGCGCGACTTCGTCATGCAGCTCGGCGCCAAAGGTGTGATCAACCGGAAGAACTTCAACTGCTGGGGCCAGCTGCCCAAAGTCGGCTCGCCCGAGTTCAACGCCTGGATGAAGGAGGCGCGCAAGTTCGGCTCGGCCATCTGGGAGATCACGGGGAAGGGCAACAACGTCGACTTCGTGTTCGAGCATCCGGGCGAATCGACATTCCCGGTCTCGGTGCTGGTGGTGAAGCGGGGCGGCATGGTCGTCATTTGCGCGGGCACGAGCGGCTACAATCTGACCATCGACGCGCGCTATTTGTGGATGCATCAAAAGCGCGTACAGGGCTCGCACTTCGCCAACCTGATGCAGGCGTCTCAAGCCAACAAGCTGGTCGTCGACCGGCGCATCGATCCCTGCATGTCCGAGGTGTTCTCCTGGGCGCAGATCCCGAAGGCCCACATGCGCATGTTCAAGAACGAGCACAAGCCGGGCAATATGGCGGTGCTCGTCTCGGCGCCGACCACGGGTCTGCGCACATTCGAGGACGTGCTCGAGGCCTCCCAGGCGCGCCACGGCTTCGATTGAGGCCCGGATGCGTAGCAAACGCGCCATACCAAAAGCCGTTGATTCTGCTATGATTCGACGAGCCGAATCACATGGCCTTCAGGATGCACACAGACTGCCCGCTCGTCATCGTTCGATGGCTCGACAGCGCCCAGCCGATCTCTTCGTGGCGGCACCTCTCGGACTTGCCCCGGACGCGGCCTGTCGAATGCGCGACCGTGGGCTGGCTGTTGACGGACGACGACGAGGTCAAGGTCGTCTGTCAGAGCGTCGGCGATCTCGACAACCCCAAGAACGCACAAGCGAGCGGGATCATGACGATACCCACTCGCTGCGTGCTGTCGATTGAGCGCCTGACAGAGGAAGGCGCGCCTATTTCTTCTGCTGGCCTTGCTGCTGACCTTGCTGCTGACCTTGATCTGGGGCCTGGGTCAGCACCGACGCCGCGAGCGCTTGAATCTCTTCCGGCGTGAGCGATTTCGGATTTTGCACGGCCTTGGCCGCGATCGCGGCGACCCGGGCCGATGTTTTCTCGTTGGAAGACATCAGGGACACTCCTCTTACCGTAACGCGTCACGCAACACGGCGTGACGGCATTACTCTGTACGTCGAGCGGTTGTACCTTCAAGCATGAGTCAAGCGCGCGAGACAGATATCCACGGCTAATTGATAGCCAGGGGCTAATCGGTGGCCCAAGATGATCGTTTGCAAGGCAGATTGCCCGCCGGACGAGCGGAGCTCGCGTGCAGAGTGTGGATTCAGGCCGGGCTCAGCGCGGCCTCGCTCTTGCCGTTGGCGAGCTTCTTCAGCTCCATGATGCCGCGATTGAGCTCGGCGCCCAGGATGATGATGATCGCGGTGAGCTGGAAAAAGATGAGCGCCACCATCAGCTGCGACAGGCCGGCATAGAAGCGCGTGTAATCGCTGAAGTTGAGATAGTACGAGTAGAGGCCCGCGATCGTGAGCCACAGCACCACGGAGAGGGCCACGCCCGGCCACACGTCGAGGATGCTGCGCTTGCCGGCAGCGAGCCAGAGATGGAACGCGAACAGCTGCGCGGTGATGACGGCGCCGGCAAGCGCGTAGCGGAAACCCGCCGCGAGCCAGCTCGAGTCGAGCACGCTTCTCACCCACGACGGCTCGAAGCGGGCCGCGAGCCCGGGCCCCACCACCACCGCCCATGTCAGAACGAGCATCGAGACGGCGCTCACGAACACGAAAATCGTGCTCAAGAGCAAGCATACGGGATAGGCGCGAGTCTCGTTCACGCGATAGGCGCCATTGAGCGCCGCCCTCAATGTCTCGAGAGCGCTGGTGGCAAAGAACAGCGCCAGAAATCCGCCGACGGTCAGGAGATCAATGCGGCTGCCGCCCATGATCGCATCGACCTGCGGCACGAGCGCCTGCGCGACTGCGGCCGGGAGAAGCTGGAACAGCTGACTGACCGCCTGTGCCGCGAGCTCGCGACTGCCGAACACGCCCGAGAGGGCGCCGAGGAAAATACAGAACGGGAAAAGCGAGACGACGAACGAGAACGCCACGGCGCCGGCCATCGCGAAGCCCGAGTGCTCATAAAGCCGGTAGATGGATTCGATCAGGGTCTGATAGCGCTTCATGCTCTTGGCCCGATGGGCCCCCGTGTGTGTATGTGTCAGGGGTGCAAACTAGCGGCGTTGAGCCTGGCGGTCCACGTCGGCGTGGCTGTGGACGCCCGCACCGCGCCGAACTAGGCTTGCCAACACTGGACCGGCGGCGAGAGCGGGAAAATGCGACCAGGCTTCGACGAGCACCTCGACGCGCTCGAGCGGGAGCGGGCTTGGCTCGAGAAGATGCTCGAGGCGGACGCAAACTGGCGTGCACTGGCCCGCCTCGAGGCGCGCAAGGGCAAAGGGATCGCCCCCTCGCTGACGGCTGCGACAAGGTCCAGCCTCGAGGCCGCTCTCGCGGCAAACCCGCTCTATGCGGCACGAGCCAGGATCATGGAGGCCATTTCTGCTCTGTCCGCGCCGGAGAGCACGGCGGCACCGTCCCAAGAGGGCACCGCATCGGGCATGAGCGTCCAGAGTGGGACCAAGATCGCAGACGCCACGCCGCTGACGCGGCCGTTCCGCAAGGACGCCACGACAAACAGAGCCAGCGTGACGATTCATGGAGCCCAGCCCGATCCGGTCCCCGATGCCGGACAGACGCCCCCGGGTCCCGCCGACGATCTGACGCGCATCCGCGGTGTCGATGCGCCCCTTGCGGCACGCCTGGTCGCGCACGGCGTGACGAATTTCCCGCGCATCGCGGCGTGGAGCCCGGCCGACGTCGTGCGGATCGCAAAGGCGCTCGGACTCGGCCGGCGCGTCAGCGCCGAGAATTGGATCGAGCAGGCGGCCCTGCTGGCCGGTCTTGCTGGTTCGGGCGAGGGCAACTCTGTGCGGGCCGAGCCGGCAGTGCGGAACGCTCCTCGCGGCGACACCGCCTCGGTTCGACCGCCGCCACGGCCGCCGGCGACCGGCAACGTCGACACGGCCCGCGGCAGTTCTCCTCGTCTTCCGGACCCGGGTGATGTGCCGCTGCGGTTTGGCGGAATTCCCCGGTCCGCAAGGCCGAGGCCTGGGCCTTTCCCACCGCACGCATCCATGGTTTCGGAGACGGCTCAACCCGTGATGGATCCCGAGCCGGATGCCGGCGCCGCGCTCGGACCCGAGAGGCCTGGCCTGCCGCTCCGCGACCTTATGGTGGAGGAAGCAGAGGTCACTATCGTCGAGCGCGACGCCACGCTCGAAACATTCGAGGAGGGCCCCGGGTCCGGCACTCCGGGCCCCCCGGCGGCGACCGGGTCGCTGCGCGATCGCCTGCGCCGCACCCGCGAGCCCGAGGCGCTCGACGCAGGCGCCTACGCCGCCTACCGGGACCCGATCGACGAAGCGAGCGTCGAGATCGTTCCCGCGGGCGATGATCGGGATACCTCCTCGCCCGGATCTGCCGATGCCGGAAACATCGACAGGCCGGACGTCAACCGGTTCCGCAAGGCCCTAGAGGGTAGCTGAGCCGGCCGTCGTAGTGTTGACGAAAGGGAGCGCTGCGCGGCGCCTGTCGCGCAGGGGCCCGGTTGCCTTGGGGCCAAGGCCGGCTAATTTGCACTGCCAACGAGGGTCGAGCCGGCGCCGGGCGCCGTGCGACGGAAGCTGGAGGAGAGACGGATGTCGAGAGCCGACCTCGAGGCCGAAGCGAAGGCGCTGGTGGGAGGCGGGGCGCGCCTGATCGAGCGCGCCGGCGAAGCCGCCGGCGCCGCCGAGCGCCTCCTCGGCGCGGCCAAGGGGGGCGTGCGCGCCAAGGTTCGGGACGCCGGCGGCATCGATCAAGCCCAGCACGCCGCTCACGGCCTCGCCTGGCTCGCAACCACGGTCGAGGGCCTGCGCCAGATGCACGGCTGGGCGGCGCGGCTCGAGGCGGAGGGCCGGCTCGGCGAGATGGAAGAGCTCCTGCTCGCCGCCGCCTTCGCCGAATACGTCGCGCAGATCGTGGGCGGCATCCCGATGAGCCAGAGCGAGATCGTCCGGCCCTACGCGGTCGGTCTCGGGGACGGCGAGATCGGCCGGTTTTGGAGCGGGCCGGTGGTCGAGCTCCACCGCGCGGGCGCCTCGGAGGCGGTCAAGGCGCGGCTTGCCGAGCTGATCGCCACCCAGCAGGGCGCAACGACCTTCGGCGACCCGGGGCTCGACGAGACGCACGGCGCGATTCACGAGCAGATGCGCCGCTTCTCCGAGGCCGAGGTCGCCCCCCATGCCCACGAATGGCATCTTAAGAACGCCTACATCCCGCTCGAGATCGTCGACAAGGTCGCCGAGCTCGGCGTGTTCGGCCTGACGCTTCCCGAGGCGTACGGCGGCCTCGGTCTCGGCAAGGAGAGCATGTGCATCGTCTCCGAGGAGCTGTCGCGGGGCTACATCGGCGTGGGCTCGCTCGGCACGCGCTCGGAGATCGCGGGCGAGCTCATCCTCAACAACGGCACCGATGAGCAGAAGCAGAAATATCTTCCGAAAATCGCCTCCGGCGAGCTGTTGCCGACCGCCGTCTTCACGGAGCCGAACACGGGCTCCGATCTTGCCTCCTTGACGACACGCGCGGTGCGCCAAGGCGACGTCTACAAAGTGACCGGGCAGAAGACCTGGATCACGCACCCGGTGCGCGCCGACATCATGACCTTGCTCGTGCGCACCGACCCCAACGAGAAGGGCTACAAGGGGCTCTCCATGCTGATCGCCGAGAAGCCGCGCGGCACGGACGAAACCCCGTTTCCGGCCAAGGGCATGTCGGGCGGCGAGATCGAGGTCCTGGGCTACCGCGGCATGAAGGAATACGACATCTCCTTCGACGGCTTCGAGGTGCCCGCGGGTCAGCTTCTGGGCGGCGTCGAGGGCCAGGGCTTCAAGCAGCTCATGAATACCTTCGAGGCGGCGCGCATCCAGACGGCGGCGCGCGCGGTCGGCGTCGCCCAGTGCGCCATGGACCTCGCCTTGAAATATGCCCTCGAGCGCAATCAGTTCGGCAAGCCGATCTACGCCTTCCCGCGCGTCGCCAACAAGATCGTCATGATGGCGGTCGAGACCATGATCGCGCGCCAGCTCACCTACTTCGCCGCCCGCGAGAAGGATCAGGGCCGGCGCTGCGACCTCGAGGCCGGGATGGCCAAGCTGCTCGCCGCGCGCATCGCTTGGACCAATGCCGACAATGCGCTGCAGATCCACGGCGGCAACGGCTTCGCGCTCGAGTATCCGGTCTCGCGCGTGCTGTGCGACGCGCGCATCTTGAGCATTTTCGAGGGCGCGGCCGAAATCCAGGCGCAGGTGATTGCCAGGCGGCTCCTGGAGGGCGCGACTTGAGGCCGCTCAACGCCGCGCATCGAGCCGCGAGAGCTCCCCGCGCCAGGCTAGAATCTCTCGATCCGAGGTTACGAGCGTTGCGCCGTGCGTTCGGGCCGTGGCCACAATCATCCTGTCGACCGGATCGCGGGACATCCCGTCGAGATCGGCCGCATCGAGTGCGATCGAACCCGTGATATCGAGTTCCGTTAACCCGGCATCCACGAGCCGCCGGCGCATCGCGGGGATCGGTTCATCGACCTCGAAACGGCGGCGATCGCGTAAGGTGGAGAGCTCATACCAACTCATGGCACTCGCCGTAAGGCCGTCCGGCCATGCTGCGTCGATGCGCCGACCCGCTCTGCGGCCGAGGCGGCGGTCATCCGTGAGCCACCAGACGAGCGCATTGGTGTCGAGCAGCAGCATCGATTAGCGACGGCCTGCCTTGGTCTTCCTCAACGGCTTGAGTTCCCGCGCCATGCGATCGAGCTTCTCCTCCCAACGCCGCAGCGTTTCCTCGTCCCAAGCCGAAGGCAGCTCTCCGTCGGGTGTCAAAATCCTGATCTTGCCCTTCATCGATCCGCGCAGAGAGCGAAGCGGGGCCGGTCGGCCCGGCACCACCCTCACAACAATCGTTCCGCGCTTAGTGACGGCGATTGGCTCGCCGCTCTCGGCCACCTCGTCGATGAGCTTCAGGCACTTGGCCTTGAACTCGCTGGCCTTGATCTGGCGCACTGGAGGACCCTTGTCGCTGCGCTTCGTGACCATGGTCATGACCATAGTCACTTTGGGCCTCAGCCGCAAGTACCGGGGCTTCGAGGAAGAGACCGACTCACCTTTCCTGATGCCCATTCGCCCGCTATCACGGCGCCCATGATCTCCATTACCAAGGTCCGACGCTCGATTCTCATCACCGGCTGCTCGTCGGGGATAGGGCTCGCGTCGGCGCGCATGATGAAAGAGCGCGGCTGGCGTGTGCTCGCGACCGCACGCAGGGGGGAGGACCTCGCGATGCTTGAAGGCCAGGTCGGCGTCGAGGCGCTGCCTCTCGAGCTTGCCGATCCGGCCTCGGTCGCGGCCTGCGCCGAGGAGGCGCTCTCGCGCACCGGCGGCACGCTTTACGCGCTGTTCAGCAACGGCGGCTTCGGTCAGGTCGGCGCCGTGGAAGACATTTCATCCGAGCTCTTGCGGCGGCAGATGGAAATCAACGTCGTCGGCGGCCATGAGCTCATGCGCCGCGTCGTGCCCGCGATGAGGCGGTGCGGCGAGGGCCGCATCGTTATGTGCTCGTCGGTGCTGGGCCTGGTTTCGGGTCCCTACCGCGGGGCCTATTGCGCCTCGAAGTTCGCGCTCGAGGCGCTCTCCGACGCGCTCCGGCTCGAGCTCCAAGGCACCGGCATCAGGGTATCGATCATCGAGCCGGGACCAATCCGCTCGCGCTTCCTCGAGCGGGCGCTCGCGAATTTCAAGCAGAGCATCGATATCGAGGCCTCGCCGCACCGGGCAAACTATCTTCGGCGGCTCGCGGCGATGGAGGCCGGCGGCAAGTCGGTCTTCAAGCTCGAGCCCGAGGCTGTCGCGTGTAAGCTCGTGCATGCCCTCGAGAGCCCGCGGCCGAAGGCGCGCTATTTCGTGACGCTTCCGACCTACATGGCGGCGGCTGCGAAACGGTTGCTGCCGACTTGGCTTGCCGATTGGATCGCACAGGGGCTGTAAGGTCTCGGGAGCGGCTCACAGGGGGAAATCGGCTTGCCTGCAGCAGCGGGGCCGAGCCCAGTTCTTCAACCGCCGCCAATTCTCTTCATATGCGTGGCTCGAATTGAGTTGTCCCGCTCCTTTATGCGACGTGAATTAACACGGACCACAAATCGCTCCGGATACCTGCTCGGCAAATACGAACAATTAGGGTTTGTAACCACTTTCTTAGAAATCGCGACGGCCATTCTTTTTATCAAAATAGCCTCAAAAATGCACCAACGCTTAAGCTTAGTTGCGTCAACTATATCCGCCCAGTTCCTGGAGGACATCACCCTTGACGCGCATGCTGATAGCCATTGGGCTTTTGGTCGTAGGGCCTGCTTTCGTTACGGCGACGAGCCCCACGGATGGTGGCTCGAACGGACGATCCCTGCTTGCCACCCGCGAGGCACAGCGCACGGCGGCGTTCGTTGCGGCTCGCAACGCGGAGATCGACGCCTCACTCGCCGCTTACGAAACCCGGCGAAGTGAGGAGTTCGCGGCGGCTCGCAACGCGGAAATAGAAATCTCGCTCGCGAACGACGAAGCGCAGCGCTCGGCGATCGCCTTTGCTGAGGCGCGCAACGCTGAAATCGAGGCGGCGATTGCGGCCTACGACTCGCAGCGCAGGACGAAGCTTGCGAAGAACCGCAACGCGGAGATCGTTTCGATCGCGGTCTACCGTGCGCTGCGTCGAGAGCTGGAAACGGGCAGCATCGACGTCGACCAGAAGACGACGATGCAGACCCCCGGCCCGGTATCGGCGCAAATTGCCGGTGCGGACGATTGCGCCGCAATGGCCGACGCCGCGAGGGCGATCCAGTTTGCGACAGCGACGGCGCGTGTCGACGAGCAATACAAGCCGGCGCTCGACGCGCTCGCCGTGATCGCGAAACGGTGCACGGGGGTATCGATCGAGATTCACGGCCATGCCGATGCCTCCGGCCCGGCCAGGGCCAATGAGCGGCTGTCGGAGCGGCGCGCCAAATCGGTCGCGGCCTATCTCATCGCCCGCGGAGTTGACGCGCGCCGCCTGGTGCGGATTGGCCACGGCGAGGCGGCGCCCATTGCTCCCAACGACACGCCCGAGAACCGGGCTCGCAACCGCCGCATCGAGTTTACCCTCAAGGATGATGACAGCCGGTCCGGCCCGGTCGGCGACAGCGAGACGCCGTTGCTCATCCCCTCGGGACGCAGCTGACCGGAAGCGTCCGTTTGCCGATCTTGAAGCCGCCCGCGTCGCGGCTCCGGCCAGGCCGGCACGCGTCCTCAACCCCGATGGTAGGGATGGCCGGCGAGGATGGTCGCGGCACGGTAGAGCTGTTCGGCGAGCATGATGCGGGCGAGCCCGTGCGGGAGCGTCATGGGGCCGAGCGAGAGCGTGAGCGAGGCCGCTTCGAGCGCCGCCGCGCCGTGGCCGTCCGGTCCGCCGATTAGGAACGCCAGCGCCTTCGTCCCGTCATCGCGCTTTTTGGAGATCCACTTGGCGAAAGCTTCGCTCGACTGCGCCTTGCCATGTGCATCGAGCGCGACCCTCAGGTCCGCGCGCTCTGCTGCCTCGAGCAGCCTGCGAGCCTCATCGGACTTTCTGAGCTCGGCCGTCGCGGCGCGGCTTTCGGGAACCTCGATCAGGTGCAGCGGGCCGAGTGCGAGGGCGCGCCCGGCGGCGTCGAGACGCTCCGCGTAGCGATCGAAGAGCTCGCACTCGGCGCCGTCCTTGAGGCGCCCCACGGTGGCCAGAAGCAGGCGCATGGCTCACTCCGCGCCCCGCCCGCTCGGACGCAGCGGCGCATCGAGCGCCTGGATGCGAACGGCGCCTAATGGGCCGTGTGATCGCCGGGCCGGTCCGCCGACCACATCTTTTCGAGGTTGTAGAATTCGCGAACCTCTGGCCGGAACACATGGACGATGATGTCGCCGGTATCGATCAGCACCCAGTCGCACGCCTCGAGGCCTTCGACGCGCACCCGGCCCGCGCCCGCGTCCTTGAGCTTCTTCCTCACCTGATCGGCGATGGCGCCCACGTGGCGATCGGAGCGCCCGCTGGCGATGACCATGAAGTCGCCAATCGACGACTTGCCCTCGAGATCGATCGAGACGATGCCCTCGGCTTTTGCTTCATCGAGCCAATGCATGATCTCCTTGAGCACGGCTTCCGAGCTGGTCCTGCGAGGCAAAAGCTCGGCGGGAGGCGCACCCTTACGGGCGCCCTCAATGGCGGTTCGCATCGTTGGGTGAACGTCCTTTCCTCATTAAACCCTAATGGGTTAACCGCGCTGGAGCCGCCATAGGGGCAGGGCTCCGCGCCGCGCGCGGTACGGAGGCGCAAGACCCCCGTCGGGATCGCAAGATAAGCCGAGCCCGGGCATCCAGCAAGACCCTCGAGCGCGTCGTCGCGCGTTTGTCGATCCCGACGGCTGACTGTGGCACGAGCGCATCTCAGCGCCGGCGCCCGACGCGGATCTCGGTCGAGGACAGGCCGGAAAGGCGGGTGTCGAGGAACGCCCAGGCCGGCGGGCGGGCGCGCGCGAGGCGCGCGGCATGCCGGTCGCTCACGCGCCAGCGTTGTAGAGCCCGTGCAGCCGGCGAGGCGAGGGCCGCGAGGCGCCAGCCCGGCCGGTCGACAACGGCGATCGGCATCAGGCTCGCGATCGCGCGCCAGGTCTGCCAGCGGTGGAAGGCGGCAAGGTTGTCGGCGCCCATGACCCAGACGAAGCGCGTGCGCGGAAAGCGGGCCGTCAAGAAGGCGAGCGTCACCGCGGTGTAGGGGCTGCCGAGCTCGGCCTCGAAGCCCGTGACCTCGATGCGCGGGTCCGCGGCGAGGCGGCGGCACGCGGCCATACGCTCGGCGAGCGG
>DATETZ010000134.1:0-30950 GCA_035283385.1 Hyphomicrobiaceae bacterium | reverse complement strand
GGCTTGCATTCGCCGGGCGGATCGACGGCCTTCTGGTTATAAGTGAAGTAGAACGTGCCCCACGACCACATCATGTCCTCGGCCTCGCCAGCCATGGCGGAGGGGAGGATGATGTCGGCATATTTCGCCGTGTCGGTGATGAAGTGCTCGGCGACGACCGTGAACAGGTCTTCGCGCTTCAGGCCCTCGACGATCTTGTTGGTTTCGGGTGTCTGGCTGACGGGGTTGGTGCAGAACACGAACAGGCTCTTGATGGGCGGATCGAGCTTCATCTCGCCGGTGAGCGCCTGGCCGAGTCTCAGGTTGTTGACGACGCGCGTGCCCGGCTTGATGAAATCGGGGCGTGCCGCCTTGACCCAATCGACCGGGAAGTCCCAGAGCGGCAGTTGCAGCATGCCGCCGCCGACGTGGCGCCACGAGCCCGCGACCGCGGGAATTGCGTAGACGGCGCGCGCCGCCTGGGCACCGCCCGCCGAGCGCTCGATGGCGACGCCGATGCGGATGGCGGAGGGCTGGGAGGTCGCGAACTCGCGTGCGAACTTGGCGATGTCCGCGGCCTTCACGCCTGTGATCTTCTCGGCGTAGTCGAGCGGGAACTCGGCTGCGCGCGCTTTCAGCTCGGGCCAGCCCAGCGTGTACTTGTCGACATAGTCCTGATCGACCAGGCCCTGCTCGACCATGGAGTTGATGACCGCCAGGGCCAGCGCGCCGTCGGTGCCGGGCTTCGGGCAGATGTGCCAGTCGCCGGCCTTGGCCGTGCGCGAGCGGTAGCTGTCGACCACCACTACCTTGGCGCCGCGCTTCTGTGCTTCAAGCACAAACGGCCAGTGGTGGAGGTTGGTCGAGATCGTGTTGCAGGCCCAGATGACGATGTACTTGGAATGCACGAAGCTTTCCGGGTCGACGCCGCCGGTCGGGCCGACCGTCAACAGCCACGCGGTCGATGAGCCCGAGGCGCAGAAGGTCTTCTCGTTGACCGTGCTGCCTAGGCGGTTGAAGAATGCGTCGCCGGCCGTGAGCCCTTGCACGAGGCCCTCGTTGCCGAGGTAGCTGTAGGGCATGATCGCCTGACTGCCGTAGGTCGCGATGATCTCCGTCCAGCGCGCCGCGATCGTGCCGATGGCCTCGTCCCAGGAGATGCGCTGGTACTGCTTCGAGCCCTTGGGGCCGCTGCGCTTCAAGGGGTGGAGCACGCGGTCGGGATTGTAGTGGTGGTCGTGGTAGTCCTTGAGCTTCACGCACAGCACGCCGCGCGTCATCGGGTGGTCCTTGTTGCCGTGAACCTCGACCAGCTTGCCGTCCTCGACCTCGTAGATCATGGCGCAGGTGTCCGGGCAGTCGTGCGGGCATCCCCCAAAAAACGTCGACCGCTTGAGCTGCTCGTTCATCGCGCGTCCTCCTGGCTGCTCCCGCCCCGCCCGTCGCGAGGCGGCTTGTTATGGTCTTGGGTGCGACACTCTGGCATCGACGCGAATGCCGAGCAAGGGAGTTGGAATTTTACTCCTGACGAGCCGGCATGGCCGAACGGCGGGCGAAACCAAAGAGCATCGACAGGCGGATCGCTCCGCCGGTTTTTGTTCGGCGCTCTTGCGGGAAAGCGCGATCGGCGGCGCGCCGCGCCGCCTACTTCGGTTGTGGCTGTGGTTTCGCCTTGAGGATGATGCCTTTCAGGTTCGGGACCGTGCCCGACTGGCCGGATGTGGCGGGGCTGGCGCCAGTCACGCACTTTCCGTCCTTCCAGGTTCCGCCCCTCTTCTTGCACGCCGCAGCAGGGCCTGGGAGGCAGCGGCCTTTCTTCCATATGCCGCCCTTCTGCTTGCAGATCTCGGCAGGGGAAGGCCCGGTGACACATTGGCCGTTCTTCCAAGTGCCGTCTCTCTGCTTGCAGAGCTCCTCGGGGCTCGGCGGAAAGACGCACTTGCCGCCGGTCCAATTGCCGCCTTTCTTCTTGCACTCCTCTGCCGGGGTGGCTGGCTCGACGCAGCGCTGACCGGTCCAGATCCAGTGCTTCTTTTTACACTCCTCGGCGGGGTTCGTGGGCTCGACGCAGCGCTGACCGGTCCAGGTCCAGCCCTTCTTCTTGCACTCCTCGGCGGGGTTGGCCGGGAAGGCGCAGGTCTCGCCGGTCCACCGGCCGCCGCGCTGCCTGCAGATGTCGTCCGGTCCGATCTGCTCGACGCACCGCCCCTTGCCGTCACGGACGTAGCCGGACTTGCACACGCATTGGCCGTCCTGGTTGCGGTATTCGTTCGCGCCCGGCGTGCACGGCTTGGTCACGGGCATGCAGCGGCCGTTGCTGTCGCGCTCGTAGCCCTCCTTGCACACGCAGCGGCCGTCCTCGTTGCGGTACTCGTTGGGGCCCGGATCGCAGCGCTCGGGCGCGCGCTCCTTGACGCAGCGCCCGTCGCTGCGGTGATAACCTTCCTTGCACACGCAGCGGCCGCGCTGGTTGCGGTATTCGTTGGGGCCGGGCTCACAGTGCTCGGGCTCCGACGGGACGACGCACGCGCCGTCCTCGCGCAGGTAGCCGGTCTTGCACACGCACTGGCCGGCAGAGGTCCGGTACTCGTTGTCACCGGGCTCGCAGGCGCCCTCGCACCTGTTGGTCTCCTTGTTCCAGGTGAGACCGGCCTCGCACGGGCATACGCCATTGCGCGGGATCGGCTTGCCGTCGGGGCACATGCCGGGTGGCGGCGCAGACTCCTCAGCTCCCTTGCACTGGCCGTCCCTGCCGCGCGAGAGGCCCTCTTTGCAGGCGCACGCGCCGGAGACGGTGCGGAACTCGTTCGGTGCCGGCTGCTCGCACGTGGGCTTGCGGTCGCAGTCGGGCGACGGAATCCTGGCCGTTGCCGAGGCGCTGTCGTCGGCGCCGCTGCCGTTCCAGCGCGTATTCGCGAGCGGCAGTATCATCGTGGCCCTGTTGCGCAGCACGCATTGCGGGCCCTTCGGAACAGTGGCCGTCAC
The DNA here is from genome assembly GCA_035283385.1 of Hyphomicrobiaceae bacterium. GTDB lineage: Bacteria > Pseudomonadota > Alphaproteobacteria > Rhizobiales > Hyphomicrobiaceae > Hyphomicrobium_C. The sequence goes on along the minus strand of DATETZ010000134.1, from coordinate 27,986 downwards.
CACCAGCTTGACGCTTTCGCCCTTCGCCAGGTCGAGCGGCGCATGCTTGCACAGGTAGGCCGCCCCGGCGCCGGCGCAGCTCCAGGGCGCGGAGAAATCCACCGACGACGGCGCGAAACCGAGCACGTCCTTGACCTCGATCGGTCCGTGGAACGGGTCGGGTCCCGTGTTCGTGATGGTCACGACCGACTTGCATTTGGAGCCGCCGCCCGATTGAGCGCAATCGCCGTCGGCGACCTTGGTGGTCTTGAGGTTGGTCGGATCGCAGAGCCAGAGCGCGAAGCCGCCCCAATCGAACCTGATCAGCGCCGCGTCGGCGGTGGCCATCGCCGTATCGTCGCCGGCATTGAAGTTCGGGTCCGTGCCTCCGGCCGGGGCCGTGATCGCGACCGTGTTGGGAGCCCAGCATTGTGCCGCCTCGAGCGGATCGCGCGGTATGTCGATCGAGACGGGAACACTGAGCGAGCCTCCCGAGGGGATGGCGACTGCGGCAGCCGTACCGCAGGTGTCTGCGAGGCAGATCCAAGGCGCTGGGAGCGGAGCAAGCACGCTGGCGGGCGGCACCGTTTCCTTGATGCTGATCAGGTCATTGAAGTCCGAGGGACCGTCGTTCCAAATCCTGATCTCGTAATTGCAGCGCACGGTATCGGGCGCGGTCTTGGCACAGTCGAGGGGGGACTTTTGAATTCTGAGGTTGCTGATGGGCAGCGGATTCCCAACCTTCACCCACGCGCAGGCAGCCGGGCCCGCACCGGGGCCCGGGACCGGCGGCAGCGCGGGCGGCGGAAGCCCCGGGGCGGACGCAGCGAAGCAATTGTGGGCCCAGTAGTTCGGCGGCGCCGCCGGCATGGTCGCCGTGATCGAGAACGCCTTCGATTCACCGGGGGCGAGGCTCACCGGAGCCACGCACGAGAACGGCAGTGCGGCCGGGTCGGGCGCGCAGCCCAAGGGCGGCGCGATCGCCGTGATGGGCGCGGGAGTAACCGCCCCGCCCACGAACATGCTGTCGGTCAGCAGCACGTCGCCGCTGAACGGCTGGCCACCGGAATTGGTGATCGTGAGGCCGAAGGTGCAGCCCCCGCCCAGCGGGCAGACCGCCGGCGCGGTCTTCGTCACGATGATCTCGGCCGCGCTCACGTCGCACGCCACGCCGGCCCAAGGAAGGTCGAGCGCGGCGCAGTTGCGGAAGCCGGAGCCGCCGCCGGCGATGATGGGGCCAGTGTCGATCACGACGTCGACCGAGCGCGAGGCGCCTGGCAGAAGAGCGCCGGGCGGAAGCGCGCACGAGAAATCCAGTGTCGGCGTGGGTGTGCAGGCCCAGTCGGGGCCGTCGGGCAGAGCGGAATCGATCAGCACACGCGCACCGGCCCCGGCGCCGGCCAGAATCGCCGTGGCGTCGGTGAAGCCGACCGGGCCCCAGGGCTCGGCGCCCGTGTTCGTCACGGTGATCTTGCACGTGATCTTGCCGCCGATGACGCCGGGGTAGCACGTTTTCGCAATCGTGATACCGGGGGTCGGCACCGGCCAGGGCACGCCGGGGAACAGCGGCGTCGGGACAACCGGCCGCGCCGGCTCGGCGGACGCCGCCTTGTCGCATGGCCCATAAATGGCGACGGTGCCGATGTGCCCATGCGCCTTGTCGTCCTCGAACGTGCCGTCGCTGTCGGTGAACCAGCTCTCGTAAGGCGGCTCGAGATCGCTCTCGGCGACGGCGCCGAAGTCGCCCTGGAGCGCCAAGGAGCCCGATTTGGGGCGTGTCGCGGACGCCGCCTTGGCGAGCGATTTCGCATTGCCCTGGAGTCCGTGCACGATGCGCGGGCCGCCCTTGTCGACGCGGGCGGCGTCGGCGCCTTCGCGCAGATGCTCGCCCGTTGTCCATAATGTCTCGCGGCATTTTCCGTAGTCGATGTTGCCGGCCGAATCGTAGCCGTAGTTGAAGGCGATGCCGCCGTTGGTGGAGCGGTGCGGCGGCTCGAGGCCGATGGCGAACTCGTCGGGGGCCTCGCTCCAGCTCTTAGCCGTCTCGTCCCAGGTGTAGCGGTAGACGACGGAGGCCTGCGGGCGTGCGAAGGTCGCATAGTCGTAGCTGCCGGCGATCTCGCCGCGCTGGGTGATGTACATTTTGCCGGGGCCATCGAAGAGAATGGCCGTGATGGGATTGTTGTTGGGCGTGCCCGTGACGTCGATCTCGAGGCGCGCGTCATCGGCGAAGCCGCCGTCCGCGTTGAGGCCGACCGACCAGATCACGGGGCCGTCGAAGACGGAATAGTAGAGGCGGCCGCTCTCGACGGCGACCGCGAACACGAGCCGCTTCCTGTCGGCGAAGCCCCAGGTCCCCGGATCCTCGATGCTGAATTCGGGACTTTGGATATCCATGCGCTTGGTGGCATCGTAGGCAACGGCCTCGAGGCCGGCCTTCGGACGGGCGGCGACGCCATGATCGAAGGTGCCGAGCTCGCGGCCGCTCATATCGATCCGGTGGATGAGTCCGGTCTCGAGGTTGGTCACGTAGAGCTCTCTGGAGACGGCGTCGAAGGCGAGCGCGCCGAGACCGGGGCCGGCGTTCTCGTTGCGGCCGCTGGTGATGGTCGAGAACAGCGACACGGCGCCCGTGGCGCCGTCGATTCTCCACACCGAGCCGGGACCGCCGCCCTTGTCGGTTCCGAACTGGCCCGCCATCCAGCGCGCACCGGGCTCGCCCTTGACGAGGCGGATGGGCTTGCCGTTTTTCGTGGCGACGATCTGCAACCCGTACATGGAGGTGGCGCCGGCATAAATGCTGGGCGGCGTATCGGCGGAGCCGCTGTCGAGGGCGACGCCGAACACTTGCCCGATGTCGCCGGCCTTGACCTTGAGCTTCGCCGGCGCGTCGGCGAGCTGGCCAACCGGCGGGCCGCCGAGCTTCGTCAAGTCGAAGACCTGCAGCGAGGGGGCCTCGGTGTCGATGAAGGTGACGTCGAGGGGGTGGACTTTGGAGGGGACGTCGGCGGCGGTCTTGGCGCCCGAGAAGGCCGTGACCGCGGCGTCGCCGCGGCGCATGACGGCCGTTTCCTCGGCGCGCGCGGCTGAAAAAGCAATGGAGACAAGCGCCGGGACGAGAACGGCGGCACCCAGGACGATCACGTGCGCTCGCCGCTTGAACACCGTCGCGCCGCGGTCCATGACCGCCCCCCTCGATGCCAGACCGGCTCCGCATGCCTCCTCGCCAGAGCCTTGGCCGAGAGGCACTCTAGCAGGTCTCATGTTCGCTCTCCATGGGAGTTGCGGGCAGCCGGCGTGGCGCTCTCCGGCCTCGGGGGCTGGAGTCGCAAACGGGGACAACTTGCAGAAACGAGGTCCCGTGTCTGTCACCTGGGGAATTGCGTCGCGCTGAAAGCCTGCCGGTTCTCTCAGGATGGCTAATGATATCTTTGCGACGCGCTCCCTCTCCCCGTCGTCAACGGCGACGGGGAGAGGGAGCTTTCGCGCAGCAATCCTCGTAGCTGTGCCGCGCTCCGCCCGGGTCGGTGACGGCATAAGCGCCAGGTTCCGCGGCGGCTGCGAGATAGTCCGGTCCGGCCGGCACCTTGCCGTGGGCGCCGGGAATGTCGAGCATATAGGCGGGTTGGGCGAGGCCGGAGAGGCGGCAGCGCAGCTCGCGCATCAGCGCCTGCCCCTCGGCGATCGTGGTGCGCAAGTGCGCGGTCCCCGGCGCGAGGTCGCCATGGTGCAGGTAGTAGGGCTTGACGCGCGCCTCGACGAACGCGCGCATCAGGTCTGCGAGGGTCTCGGCATCGTCGTTGACGCCCCTCAAGAGCACGGTCTGGCTCACCATGGGAATGCCGGCATCGACGAAGCGGGCGATGGCGCGCCGTGCGGCGGGCGTGAGCTCGCGCGGATGGTTGGCGTGCAGCGCGACGTAGACCGGCTTCGTCCGGCAGCCTAGCGCCTCGATGAGCTCGCCCGTGACGCGCTCGGGCGCTGCGACCGGCACGCGCGTGTGCCAGCGCAGCACTTTCACATGGGCGATCTCCTCGAGGGCCGATGTCAGCTCGCGGATGCGGCGCGGGGCGAGCACGAACGGGTCGCCGCCGGTCAGGATCACCTCCCAGATCTCGGGATGAGCGCCGATGTAGGCCAAGGCGGCGTCGAGCTGCTCTGCCGTCAAGGAGGTGCCGGCCCCGGGTCCGACCATCTCGCGCCGGAAGCAGAAGCGGCAATAGACGGCGCACACGCCCGCAACCTTCAACAGAACGCGGTCGCGGTAGCGGTGGACGAGGCCGGGGACCGGGCTTTTTGCGGCGTCACCGATCGGGTCTGCGCTCTCCGCCGGGTGACGCTCGAGCTCGGCCGCGTCCGGCACGAACTGGCGCGCCATCGGATCGTCTGCATCGGAGCGATCGATCAGCTCGGCCATGGCCGGCGTGATCGCGACCGCGTAGCGCTGAGCCACGCGCGCGATCTCTTTTTCGCGAGCCGGCGAGACGAGCCCCGCCTCGGCGAGGTCGCGCGCGGTCTTGAGAGTGTGTCTCACCTTCGCCACAGGTCCTCCCTCTCCCCATCGTCTCCGACGATGGGGAGAGGGTCGGGGTGAGGGGCAGGATCTTGCGCTGCGGTGTGTGGTTGCCCCTCACCCTGACCCTCTCCCCGCAAGCGGGGAGAGGGGATGGGCACGGCCCTACTTGCCCTGATCGGGGAGAGGAGTCCAGATCACCTGCTCGACGCGCTCGGCGCCCGTTGCCAGCATGACGAGCCGGTCGAAGCCCATGGCACAGCCCGCGGCCGGCGGCATGTGGGCAAGCGCGGCGATGAAATCCTCGTCGATCGGATAGCGCTCGCCGTAGCGGCGCTGCTTCTCGGCCATTTGCGAGTCGAGGCGGCGGCGCTGCTCGGCGGGATCGGTGAGCTCCCCGAAGCCGTTGGCCAGCTCGACGCCGCAGCAGTAAAGCTCGAACCGCTCGGCGACGCGCGGATCCTCGGGCTTCACGCGTGCAAGCGCCGCCTCGCTCGCGGGATACTCGGTGAGCAGTGTTGCCCGGCCGATGCCGAGCTTGGGCTCGATCAGCGCCGCGATGAGCTTCGAGAAGATGTCGGACCAGGTGTCGTCCGCGGCCGCGGTGATGCCGGCCGCTTCCGCCAGTGCCGCGAGGCGATCGCGCCCGCGGCCGTCGCGCGTGACGGTGGAGAGAATGTCGAGGCCGGTGTGGCGGCTCAGCGCCTGGGCGACGGTGAGGCGCTCGGGGGCGGCGCGCGGATTGGACGTGCGGCCGCGAAACGAGAACAAGCGATTGTCCGCGGTCTCGGAGGCGAGGGCCAGAACCGCGGCCGCGTCGTCCATCACCGCCTCGTAGGGCGCGCCGGCGCGGTACCACTCGAGCATCGTGAACTCGGGGGCGTGGAGCGCCCCGCGCTCGCGGTTGCGGAAGGCGGGCGCGAACGAGACGATTTTCTGCTCGCCGGCCGCGAGCAGCTTCTTCATGGCAAATTCGGGCGAGGTCGCGAGGTAGAGCGGCCTGGCTGCAAGATCGCTCGCGAGAAGCTCGGTCTTGAAGGCGTCGAGATGCGTCTCGTTGCCCGGCGACACCTGCAGGCAAGCCGCGTCGATCTCGAGGAACCCTTGCGCCTCGAACCAGGCGCGGATTGCGGACTTGATCTTGGCGCGCAAAAGAAGCGCGGGCCGGCGGTCGGCGTGCCGATCCGGCATCCACCAGGGTGAGGGGGACGTCATGTATGCGTCATGGGGTCAGACCCCTTGCCATCGACGGTTGTCATTCGCGCTCAAGCCATCGCGCAAGGGGTCTGACCTCGCGGCATGGAGGAGTCCGGCGCGCCGTCCAGCCCAACCACAGCGCTTGGCCCCGCCCTCGAGACAGAGTATGAGAGCCCGAGATTCCCCGCCACTGTGGCTTATCGGCCCGCGCGGTGCGCCGCGCGCCTGTCGATTAGTGAAGGCCGGGCGCCATTGAAGGAGATGACATGTGGTGAAGGTGATCGCAAGCTCGGTGCGCAAGGGCAATGTCCTCGATCTCGGCGGCAAGCTCGCCGTCGTCATTTCGATCGAGAACATCCACCCCGGCAAGGGCACGCCTGTGACGCACCTCGAGATGCGGCGCATCGCCGACGGCGTCAAGGTGACGGAGCGGTACCGAACCACCGACCAGGTCGAGCGCGCCTATCTCGAGGAGAAGGCCTTCAACTTTCTCTACGAGGACGACATGGGCTTCAACTTCATGCAGCCCGAGACCTTCGACCAGATCTCGATCCCGAAGGACGTGATCGGCGACCAGGCGCAGTGGTTGCAGGAGGGGATGACGTGCTCGGTCTCGCTGTTCGAGGGCAACCCGATCGCGGTCGAGCTGCCGGCGCGCGTGACGCTCGAGATCGTCGAGGCGGACCCGGTGGTCAAGGGCCAGACCGCGTCGTCGTCGTACAAGCCGGCCAGGCTCTCGAACGGGGCGCGCATCATGGTGCCGCCGCACATCGGGAGCGGGACGCGCGTCGTGGTCATGACCGCCGACGGCTCCTACGTCGAGCGCGCCAAGGCGTGAGGCGGCCGCCGCGTCGGTCCCCACCCGTCATCCCGGATGCGCCGCAGCGCCCTTGCGGTGCGGCGCTGAGGGTCTGACCCCCGGTGAGTCTAGATAGATAGTCCCGCTTACCCGCCGATCGCTTTCCTGACCTCGAACACCTCCATGATGCGCGCGCCGCGGTGCGGGCCGTCGCACACGAAGGTCCATTTGCCCTCCGTGTAGGTGTCGCACATCTTGACGCCCTTGATCAGGACCCAGTGCCCCTCCTTCCCCTTGTGGATGGCGAGGATGTAGTGGGCAAAGGCGCTCCTCGGCTTCTGCATCCACTGCCAGACCGTAGGGCGCTCCTTCTTCGGGCGGCCGGTGAAGCTCGCCTTCAAGTCCATGGCAAAGCCGAATGCGGCGAGCGCGGCCTCGACCTCGTCGGCATAGGTGCCGCGGACGGCCGGCTTGCGGCCGGCGGGGATCTCCCGATGGGCGCGGATCGTGTCCTCGACCTTGCTCACCGAATAGCCGGTGATCGCGGACAGCACGTAGGGGCCGCAGAAGGCGACGCGTCCGGTGTCGTTCGCGGCCTCGTGGAGGCTCGAGGTGGCTCGGGGATGGGAGGAGAGATCGTCCATGCGCATCGAGCTGGAGCCGATTTGGTTAACGAATTGTTAACGGCGCACCCTTTACGGCTCGCTGGCGAGCGTGTTTCCTATATGTGAGCTTGAGGACGGCGCTCCATTCGATCCGGACCGGCCAGGGCAGAAAGCGCCCGCCGCAAGAGGAAGCCCATGTTCGTCGTCGTGGTATTTTTCGACGCGCAGCCCGAGCACAGCGGTTCGGTCCGCGCGGCGCTGCTCGAGCATGCGAGAGCGACGCTCGAGCGGGAGCCGGGTTGCCGGAAGTACGATGTCGCGGCCGACCCTGTCGACGGGTCCGCCTTCCTGCTCTACGAGATCTTCGACGACGAGGCCGCGTTCCGGGCCCATCGCGAGATGCCCCACTACGCCGAGTTCGCAGTCCTGGTCGAGCCGTGGACGGCGGCCAAGCGGGTCCTCACCTTTACGCTGCTCGCCGGGCCCAATGGGGGCCGTACTGGAGCCTGAGCGCGCGCAGCCGGCCGTCGCATGCCTCGGGAGCTCGTCGAGAAGGCCTAAGGCGATTGGACGGCGTCGCCGGTGCCGCGGCTCAGCACCTTGAGGCGGGGAGGGCCCGGAAGCTTCGCGAGCTTGAGCGTGCGCCGCACCGCCTTGATCGCCGGCCGGTCGTCCGCGGCCGCGGGGCTCACCGCCTTGCGGGGGGCGGCGCGCCGCACCGGTCTCATGCGAAACGGCGGAAGGGGACGCAGCACGGGGTCGCTCCTTCGGTGCACGCAATTTCAGGGAAGCCGGCCTCGGCGCGCGAGGGCGGGACCGAGAACGGCATCTACCATCGTGGGCCCAATATGCCAATACGATGGCAGCATGGAGGACGGCGGCGGCCGGGCGGCCATATGATCTATGTCACGGTGCGCGCGTTTCGACCCTTTCAGGATAGGGCCTCGACTGACTGCGTCTCGGGTGACGCGATCGGAGGAGAGAGCATGACCGCGAATGTGGGGACTATCGACCGCGCGGTGCGGATCGCCGTTGGGCTGGCGCTGTTGGCGTGGGCGCTCGGGATCGTCCCGGGCATGGAAGGCTCGGCGTGGGCCTGGGTCGCCGGTATTGCCGGCGCCGTGCTGGCGCTGACGGCGGTGATCGGCGTCTGTCCCGGGTACGCGATTTTCGGCATCAGCACGTGCGGGAAACAAGGCTGACTCGCCGGAGTGGGGACGTCGCGAGGTCGGGCTCGAGCCGCGTCGAAGCGGCCGCGATCAGAGCGCGTCGCCGACAAACTCGCTGACCTTGCACGGAATGGCTTTCTGAGTGAGTGCCTTGCATAGGCGCTGAGCCTCGGGCGCCGAAGTGATCGGCCCGACGACGAGGTCGTAGGTGAGGCCGGTGTCATCCAGGCTGGTCCGGTAGCGGGGCTCGACATTCTTGAGCGTGCCGCCCTGCCGGTCGGAAATGAGGTGCCAGCTCAGTCGCAAGGCATCGACCGAGGGACCGGTCGCCAGCAGCAGGCCTACGGGCTTGGAGGCCGGCTTGACGACCGCCGGACCGAACGCCAGCGGCGCCGGCTTCTCGGGTGCGACGGTGCCGGTCTCGAGCGCCGGAGGTGGCGGAGGTGTCGATGGAGAACTCGCTGTGGCGGGCTTGTTGATCACCTTCGTGTCGGCAGACTTGGCCGCCGGGGGAGCGCTCGGCGCCGGTGTGTCGGATTTCTGGGCCGCCGCCTTTTGCGTCCCGGCCCTGTCGCCGCCTCGGCTGGCGGCCTTGCCGCGCGGAGCCTCGCTAGCCGTCTCCGCAACGGGCCGCGCCGGGCCAAATTCGGGCACCCCGGGCGGCTCGACCAGCACGGGAGCGCCCGGCGGCCCTTGCTCGAGCGCCATGAGCCGCAGCGCGAGATCCTTCTGCTGGTCCGCCTGGCCGGACACGTCGCTCTTCAGGCCGGCGACGTCGAGCTCGACGCGGGCGACGTTGTCGCGCAGCGCCCGAAGCTCGGCGCGAGTGACGGCTGTCGCGTGCTTGACCTCGTTCGCGTCCGGCCTGGCGGAATTCGGCGGCTCGGGGAGAAACAGGCTCACCAGCTCGGGCCGCGTTGCCAATAGCGCAAGATAGCCGAGCGCCAAACTGGCAAGCAGCGCCCACGCCACCAGGTAGGGGGTAAGGAAACGGCCATTGGCAGGCGGCGGGCTGATCTTCTCCGGCATGGTCCTCGTCCGATACGCGTTGAATTTCGAAGAGTGACGACAGGCCTGACTGGAAACCTGCTGACGCGGACGGACTCGCAAGGCTGCTCGACGATTCGTGGCTGAGTCCCTCGAGCGGGTCAACGCGGGGCTGGCTGCGGTCCGCGCAGACCTGTGGACTTTACGGGGTGGTGCTGCAACCAGGAGGCGCTGCGCCTGGCGGACGGGAGGCCGCGAATCTGATGGGGTCGGCCCTGAGCGCCGGCCCTTAGCTGCCGTGTTTACGGTCTTGCTGGGGGGTGTTCATGGCCACGCGGGAGCGGTATGGATCTTGCTCCGCTCATTCGCAATTGCGCCGGCCAGGGACAGTCCCGGGCCGGCTGCATGCCTTGAGATCCAAGGGAAAATGACGAGCCGCCCGCTTCTCATTGTCATTTTGGCCGCCGGCAAGGGCACGCGCATGAAGTCGGCGCGGCCCAAGGTGCTGCATAAGATTGCCGGCCGGTCGATGCTGGCCCATGTGCTGGCTCTCGCGGCGGCCGTTCGAGGTGCCGGGCTCGCCGTGGTCGTCGGTCCCGGCATGGAGGACGTTGCGGTCGCGACCTTGCAGCTTGCGCCCGCGGCGCGCGTCTTCGTCCAGCACAGCCAGCTCGGCACCGCGGATGCCGTGCTTGCCGCGCGCCAGGCGATCGCCGCGCACGAGGGCGACGTGCTCGTTCTCTACGCGGACACGCCCTTGATCGAGGCGGCGACAATCGCCCGCCTCGTGGACGCGCTCGATCACGGCGCGGGGATTGCCGTGCTCGGCTTCGAGTCCGCGAGCCCGGGCGGCTACGGCCGGCTGCTGACCGGCGCCGACGGCGCGCTGCTCGCCGTCCGCGAGGCCAAGGACGCGAGCGAGGCGGAGCGGCGCATCCGGCTCTGCAACTCGGGCGTCATGGCGTTCCGCCTCGGCAGCTTGCTCGATGTCCTTTCAGCGATCGGCAACCAGAACGCCAAGCGCGAATACTATCTGACGGATGCGATCGAGATCGCGCGCGGACAAGGCGCACGGGCGGCTGTAATCGTCTGTCCCGAGGACGAGGTCCTGGGGATCAACTCGCGCGAGGAGCTGGCGGCGGCCGAGGAGATCTGGCAACGCCGGGCGCGCAGTAAGATCATGACCGAGGGCGCGACGCTCATCGCGCCGCAAACCGTCTGGCTCTCCTTCGACACAGTTGTCGGCAGTGACGTCGTGATAGAGCCGAATGTTTTTCTCGGCCCGGGTGTGGTGATCGAAGACGGCGCCACGATCCATTCCTTCTGCCACCTCGAAGGCGCGCGGCTGCGCAAGGGCAGCGAGATCGGCCCCTTCGCACGCATGCGGCCCGGCGCCGACATAGGTCTTAGAGCCAAGGTCGGCAATTTTGTTGAGGTGAAGAACACGCGGCTTGGCGAGGGCGCCAAGGCAAATCACCTATCCTATCTCGGCGACGGCTCGGTGGGGGCGGGTGCCAACATCGGCGCCGGCACGATCTTCTGCAACTACGATGGCTTCCTGAAGCATCGGACCGAGATTGGCGCGGGCGCCTTCATCGGCTCCAATACCTCGCTCGTCGCGCCGGTCAGAGTTGGCGACGGCGCCTACATCGGCTCGGGCAGCGTGATCACGAGGGACGTCCCGGCGGACGCGCTGGCTCTCGAGCGCAGCCCGCAAGCGGAGCGGCCAGGCTGGGCCGCCAAGTTTCGCGCCCTCATGGCGCGGCGCAAGGCCAAGACCGGCGAGAGGGGAGCGGCGTAAGGTCGGGAAACATTCTGTGATTTGAGGCCGGACGCAAAGCAACGTTAGCAAATGAGTTGAACCAAGGAGTCACATAGGATGTGCGGCATCGTCGGAATTCTGGGCTCGAAGGCGGTTGCGACCGATCTCGTCGATGCTCTGCGCCGGCTCGAATACCGCGGCTACGATTCGGCCGGCATCGCGACCGTGGAGAACGGGCACCTCGAGCGGCGGCGCGCCGAGGGCAAGCTGCGAAACCTCGAGATCCGGCTCCTCGAGGCGCCGCTCAGCGGCCGCACCGGCATCGGTCACACGCGCTGGGCCACCCATGGCCGCCCGACCGAGTGCAACGCGCATCCGCACATGAGCGCCAAGGTCTCGGTCGTGCACAACGGCATCATCGAGAACTACCGGGCGCTCAAGGCCGAGCTCACGAGCCGCGGCCATGCGTTTGAGACCGATACCGACACCGAGGCGGTCGTGCATCTGATCACCGACGAAATGCAGAAGGGCCTCGGCCCGGCCGACGCCGTCAGCGCGGCGCTCAAGCGCCTCGAGGGCGCATTCGCGCTCGGCATCATCTTTGCCGGCCACGACGATTTGATGATCGCGGCCCGCCAGGGCAGCCCTCTCGCCATCGGCCACGGCTCGGGCGAAATGTATCTCGGCAGCGACGCCATCGCGCTCGCCCCGTTTACCGACGCGGTGACCTATCTCGAGGAGGGGGACTGGGCGGTCATGCACCGCTCGGGCGCGGAGATCTTCGACCGCTCGGGCGCCCGCGTCGAGCGGCCGCTCGTCAAATCGGTGGCGAGCTCGCTGCTCGTCGACAAGGGCAACCACCGCCACTTCATGGCCAAGGAGATCCACGAGCAGCCCGACGTCATCAGCCACACGCTGGCCAACTATCTGGACATGGCTGCGGCAACGGTGGAGCTGCCCGATCTCGGCGTCGACATGGCGAGCATCTCGCGCCTCACCATTTCGGCCTGCGGCACCGCCTATTACGCGGGGCTCGTGGCCAAGTACTGGGTCGAGCGCTATGCGCGTCTTCCGGTCGAGATCGACGTCGCGTCCGAGCTTCGCTACCGCGAGGCGCCGCTGCCGGCGGGCGGCCTGTCGCTCGTCATCTCCCAGTCGGGCGAGACCGCGGACACGCTCGCGACACTGCGCTACTGCAAGGCCCAGGGCCAGCGCATCGCGTCGGTGGTCAATGTGCGGACCTCGACGATTGCCCGCGAGAGCGACGCGACGCTGCCGACGCTCGCCGGCCCCGAGATCGGGGTCGCCTCGACCAAGGCCTTCACCTGTCAGCTTGCTGCGCTGGCGTGCCTGGCGATCGGGCTCGGGCGTGCGCGCGGCGCCATTTCGGCTGCCCAGGAAGCCGAGCTCGTCACGGCGCTGACCGAGGTGCCGCGCCTGATTTCGACGATGCTTCGCAACGAGGCGCAATTCGAGCACCTCGCCCAGCAAATCGCCAAGGCGCGCGATGTGCTCTACCTCGGCCGCGGCATCAACTATCCGATCGCGCTCGAAGGTGCGCTCAAGCTCAAGGAGATCTCCTACATCCACGCCGAGGGCTATGCTGCCGGCGAGATGAAGCACGGGCCGATCGCGCTCATCGACGAGAATGTCCCCGTGATCGTCGTCGCGCCGGAGGACGATCTCTTCGACAAGACCGTGTCGAACCTGCAAGAGGTGGCGGCGCGCGGCGGGCAGATCATCCTGATCTCGGACGCCGACCCCGACAAGGTGGGATGCAAGCTCGCCGCCCACATCAGGACACCGGCTGCACATCCGTTCACGAATCCGCTCATCTACGCGGTGCCGGTGCAGCTTCTTGCCTATCACACGGCCGTGTCCCTGGGCACGGACGTGGATCAGCCGCGCAATCTCGCTAAGTCCGTCACCGTGGAATAGAGGGGAAAAAGGACCACGCGCCGGGCTGGGGATTTGCCTCGCGTGCGTGGTTGACATAGGGTCGTCGGCACGCAAGGTGCGGCGTCCGACGCGTGCGCAGGGGGTGAGAGGATGGGGCACAAGAGCCGGACTCTGGCTTGGCTGGCGCTCAGTGTGGCGGCCGGCGGAGGCTCGATTAGCGCCACCGCTCAGGATCCGGCCGCGCAGGGGACACCGCCTTCGGCGCCGGCCTCCGCTGCTCAGACGAAGCCGATGGGAGACGAGGCGGGCGCCAAGCAGCAGGACAGCACGGAGCAGGGCGGCAAGGTGGCTGGGGCCAAGAAGGATCCCGCCGTCGCTCAGCGGGCCTATGCGGCGGGCACGAAGGCATTCGAGGCCGGCAAGATGGGCGATGCCATTCAACAGCTGACCGCTGGGCTCGCCTCGGGCGGCCTCGCCAGCCAGCAAATGGCGAAGGCGCTCTACTACCGTGGCGTCGCCTACCGCAAGCAGGGCAAGCCCGCGCAGGCCATCTCCGATCTGACGACGGCCGTTTGGCTCAAGGGCGGCCTGTCGGACGCCGACCGCGCACAAGCGATCGAGAACCGCCAGATGGCGTATCGCGAGGCCGGTCTCGGCGATACTGCTCCTCCGGTCCCCACCCAGCAACCGAGCGCGCCCGCGGCGAGCACCCCGGTGAAGCCGGGGACGACCGTCGTCAGCGTGCCGGCCCAATCGTCGTTTTGGAGCTTTCTGTTCCCGAGTGAGACCCCGCAGGCAACGGCGCCCGGACCGCCGCCGGCCGCGCCCCCCGTTGCGACCGCGGCCCCCGATATCCTGGCCTGGCAGACCGCTACGATCGAAGACAGCACCGCCAAAGTGCTCGGGCCCGACGCGCCGCCTGTGCCCGTGGCGCCGCCTGAGCCTCAACTGTCTCAACTCGCCGCCACGCCGGGTGATACCGCCACCAGCGCGCCGCCGTCTCCCGTGCCCGCCCCGCCCGTCGATCCCATCGCCGGACCGGTGCTGGCGGCGGCGGTGTCCGAGTCCGGTCCCGCACTGCCGGCCGCGGACCCGCTGGCGACGGCCGGGGACTCGACCGGCGGGTTTTTCGGCAGTCTTTTCGGGTCCGGCCCGGCCCCCCCGAAGCCCCCTGCCGAAACGTCGTCGGTCAATGCCGCGACGGTGCCGGCCGGCCCCTCGTACAATGACGAGTGGGGCGGCGCGACCAGCGTGGCGCCGGCACGCGCCACCAAAGCCACCGTGCCCCTGGTAGAAAAGACCGCAGCGGTGATCGCTCCCCCGGTCATCGTCGAGGCTCCGGGAAAATACCGCCTGCAAGTCGCCGCCGTGCGCTCGCGCGAGGAGGCGGAGCGGCTCGTTGCGAGCTTGAAGACGGCTCACCGCTCGCAAATCGGCGCGGTCGAGCCCGAGGTCGACGAGGCCGCGATCGGCAACATGGGCACGTTTTACCGCGTGCGGCTGGGGCCCTATGCCGATGCCGCCGAGCCGGCCCAGCTCTGCAACACGCTGAGGCCGCAGGGTTTCGACTGCCTCGTCGTTGCCAAGTAGCCTCTCGAGTTGCGTCCTCTGGCAAGCGCAGACGTGCAGAAGGTGTGGCGCTGTTGACGCGGCTGTCCTAGAGCAGGATCGTCCGACATGTAATCGCCGCTGCTATCCCATGGCGGACGTGAATCCTGCTCGACACTCGAAGTTTAGAGCGCGGTTCACGTTCTTCAGGGACGCGTAGTGCTTCCAGGAAGAACGATCGCGCTCTAGCCCGACTTTCTCACAGGGTCACGGGCGTCACGGAGGCGAACTTGATGAGAGAGCAGGAGCGGCGCGCAGAGCGATGTCGCGCATCGGTCAAGCGTCTCATGCCGGAGGCATGGCTCCGCCATGACGCACTCTGTCGACAAGTTCGTCCCGCCCTGCGGGTCGCCCTGGCGCTGCCGGCCGGTTCATGCTGGAAGCATGCTTTCAGCATGACGCGCGCCTCAACCGTAAGCATGGGCTATGCTTTTCGGCGCGCTCCTGCCGGGCCGGCTCGCGCCAGGGCGATGACGCTCCGCGAGCCTGTGAGAAAGGCGGGCTTGGGACAGCACCATCGCTTGTCATGACAGAGCAGATGCCAGATATCCCATCGGGGGCTCGCAAGGGCAGCGCCTCCGATAGCGCGTCGGCCCTGAGGGCGGGGCTGCGTCGCCTGGTCCAGGACGGTACCGCTGCGCCCTCGCGCGTCGGCGCCCGGCTCAGGAACTACTTTCTGACCGGCCTGATCATCGTCGGCCCGGTCACCATCACGATTTATATCGTCTGGTGGTTCATCAACGTCAGCGACGCGTGGCTGAAGCCGTTCGTGCCGCGCGTCTATCTGCCCGAGACCTACCTGCCGTTCGCGGTGCCGGGCATCGGCCTTCTGTTCGGGATCATCGTGCTTACCATGATCGGGGCGCTCGCCGCCAACCTGCTGGGCCGCTCCATGATCTCGTTCGGCGAGATGATGCTCGATCGCATGCCGATCGTGCGCAACGTCTACCGCGCGCTGAAGCAGATCTTCGAGTCGGTCATCGCCACCACCGGCCCGCAGCAGGGATTCCAGAAGGTCGGGCTGATCGAATTCCCGTCGCAAGGGCTGTGGTCCATCGTGTTCGTCACCGGCGAGACGAAAGGCGAGATCAGCCACGTCAAGCCGGGCGGCGAGGCGGACCTGGTGACGGTGTTCATGCCGACCGGCATCGTGCCGCCGACCGGCTTCATCTGCTTCGTGCCGAGGGAGGACGTGACCTTCCTCAAGATGAGCGTCGAGGATGCCGCCAAGATCATCGTCTCCGCCGGCATGGTCGTGCCGGACTACCAGGCCCGCCTCAAGCAGCTTGCCGAGAAGGCACGGGCGGACGCCGCCAAATCCGTGGCGGAGCCGGCGCGGCCGGCCGCCGACGCGGCGCCGGACAAGAACGGCCCCTCTCAGGCGGCGCGGAAGAGGCGCACGGCCTCGTCGCATTCGAAGAGATAGAGAAGGCGGCGCAGCGCTTCCCCGCGCGCGCTCAACAGGGCCGGATCGCCTTGCAGAACGAGCCGGGCGTCGTCGCGCGCGGCGGCAAGCAGCTTTTCGAAGCCGGGGACCCCGGCCACCCGGAACTCGGGGCCCCCGCTCTGGCGCGCGCCGAGCACCTCGCCGCCGCCCCTCAGCTCGAGATCCTTCTCGGCGATCAGGAAGCCGTCCTCCGTCTCACGCAGCATCTTGAGGCGGGCTTCGGCCGCCTCGCCGAGCGGGGGCTTGTAAAGCAGGATGCAATAGGACTGGCGCTCGGCGCGCCCGACGCGGCCGCGAAGCTGGTGCAGCTGGGCAAGCCCGAACCGCTCGGCGTGCTCGATCACCATGACGGTCGCGTTCGGCACGTTGACGCCGACCTCGATGACCGTCGTCGCGACGAGGATCTTGAGCCGCCCCTCGGTGAAAGCCTCGATCGTGGCGTCCTTCACGGGGCCGCTCAGGCTGCCATGCAGGAGGCCGACGTCGCCCCCGAAAATCTGCTGCAAGTAGGCGTGACGCTCCTCCGCCGCGGCGAGCTCCGACTTTTCCGAGCTCTCGATCAGCGGGCACACCCAGTAGATCTGCGCGCCCTGGGCGAGCGCGCGCTTCAAGCCGTCGATCACCTCCTCCAGGCGGTCGAGGGCCGCGGTGGTGGTCAGGACGGGCTTGCGGCCCGCAGGTTTTTCGGTGAGCCGCGAGACATCGAGGTCGCCATAGTGCGTCATCAACAGCGTGCGCGGGATCGGCGTCGCCGTCATAACGAGCATGTTGGCGCCGCCGTCGCCGCCTTTGATCTGGAGCGCGAGGCGCTGGTGCACGCCGAAGCGGTGCTGCTCGTCGATGACCGCGAAGGCGAGGTCGCGAAATCGCACATCCTCCTGGAACAGGGCGTGCGTGCCGACCAGGATGTCGATTTCGCCCGAGGCGAGACGCTCGATGATGTCGGTGCGCGGCCGGCCCTTCTCGCGCCCCGTGAGCAGGGCGATGGTGAGCCCGGCCGCCGCGGCCAAGGGCTCGATCGTCTCCAGGTGCTGGCGGGCCAGCACCTCGGTCGGCGCCATGAGCGCGGCCTGCGCGCCGGCCTCGACCGCAATCGCCATCGCCATCAGCGCGACCACCGTCTTGCCGGAGCCCACGTCGCCTTGCAGGAGCCGCAGCGTGCGATGCGGGGCGGCCATGTCGGCCGCGATCTCCTTCAAGGCCTCGCGCTGGGACCTGGTCAGCGCGAAGGGGAGGGCGTCGGCGATCTTGGCGCGCATGCGCCCGTCGCCGGCGACGGGCCGCCCCCGCTGGCCCTTGAAGCTGTCGCGCACCAGCGCCAGCGCCAGCTGGTTGGCGAGAAGCTCGTCGTAGGCGAGCCGCTGCCACGGCGCGCCGGCGGGCGAGATGTCGCCGGGCTCGTCGGGCCGGTGCAAGCGCGAGAGGGCCTCGCGGAAGCTCGGCCATCCACGGGCCCTGAGCCAGGCCGCGTCCTGCCACTCGGCGAGTTCGGGCACGCGCTCGAGCGCCTGGCGCGCCGCCTTGACGAGCACGCGGCCGGAAAGCCCGGCGGTCAAGGGGTAGACGGGCTCCAAGAGCGGAAGCTCGGCGCGCGCATCGGGATGCACGATGTAATCCGGGTGCACCATCTGCAGCGCTTCGCCGTAGCGCTCGACGCGCCCCGATACGAAGCGCGTCTCTCCGGCCGGGAGCTGGCGCTCGATGAACTCGCGCTCGGCACGGAAGAACACGAGATCGATGCGGCCGGTCTCATCCTCGCACCGGACCTTGTAGGGCGCCTTGGTGCTGCCCCTGGGCGGCGCCTTGTGTTTCAGGACGCGCAGCTTGAGGGTGACGATGGTGCCGGGCTGCGCCATGGCGATTGTCGGCTCGGCGCGCCGGTCGATGACGCCCGCCGGCACGTGCCAGAGAAGATCCAAGACGCGCGGCTCGGCCACGCCCGGCGGCAGGCGCAGCGCCTTCTTCATGAGCAGCGCGAGGCGCGGGCCGACGCCGGAGAGGGCCTTTGCCGAGGCGAACAGCGCTAGGAGCTCAATGGGCCGCATGTCGAGAGGCATCCAGGCTGGGCGCGGGCGCGGCGCGTGCGCGCTCCCCCGTAATTGCAACGAATTGGGCAACCCACCCGTTGCAGAGGGAAGCGGCGGCGCGATATGACAGCCGCATTCGGCGCGAAGGAAAGCCGGGCCCGCCCCGAGCGTCAAGCGCCGGGTCGGGTTTTTCCAGCGCGCGACCTCTGAGAATGGCCGATGACATCGAGACCCGCCGCCGCCGCGCGGCCTGGCGCGCGTCTCACCGCGGCACCAAGGAGCTCGATTTCCTGCTCGGCCGCTATGCCATGGCCAAGCTCGACGGGATGACGGAGGGAGAGCTCGAGCGCTTCGAGAGGCTGCTGGCCGCAAGCGATCCCGAGCTCGAGAGCTGGATCATGGCGCGGGGGACCGGGGCCGGCGGCGAGCTCGCCCGCGCCGTCGCCGACGTGCGCCGCTTTCACGGGCTGGCCTAGCGGATAAACGGGGATTACGGACGAGCCGCGGAGCAATGGAAGCCGACGCGAGAGATCGATCGGACATCGTCCTTTCCGGCGTGCCGGAAGGGCTCGACGCGCTCGTGCTCGCGGGCCTCGCCGAGGAGCAAGGGGAAACGGGCGCGCCGGGGCTTCTCGTCCATATCGCGCGCGACGACCGCCGTCTCGACGCCCTCGAGACGGCGCTGCGCTTCTTCGCGCCCAAGGTGCGCGTGATCCCGTTTCCGGCCTGGGACACGGTGCCCTACGACCGCGTCTCTCCGCACAGCGATATCGTGGCGCGGCGCATCGCGGCGCTGGCAAGGCTCGCGCTCGGCCCGCGTAAGGGGGCCGCGATCGTGCTCACGACCGTCAACGCGGCGCTGCAGCGGGTGCCGCCGCGCGCCTTCGTCAAGGGCGCGATCAAGACGCTCGCCGCCGGACAGCGCGCCGACATGAACCGGCTCGCGAGCCGGCTCGCGCTTGCGGGCTATACGCGCACCGGCACGGTGATGGAGCCCGGCGAGTACGCGGTGCGAGGCGGCATTCTCGACCTGTTCCCGCCCGGCCGGCAGAGCCCGGTGCGGCTCGATTTCTTCGGCGACACGATCGAGGCCATCAAGGCGTTCGACGCCGAGACCCAGCGCACGATCAAGCTCGTGCAGAAGCTGGTCTTGATGCCGGTGTCGGAGGTCGCGTTTGGCGAGGCGGCGACGGCGCTCTTCCGGCAGCGCTACGTCGAGCTGTTCGGCGGCGCGACCGGCGACGACCCGCTCTACGAGGCGGTGAGCGCGGGCCGGCGCTACCCGGGCCAGGAGCATTGGCTGCCGCTCTACCACGAGCACCTGGAGACCGTGTTCGACTACGCTCCCGGCGTGCCGGTGAGCTTCGATCACGCGGCCGACGAGGCCGCGAAAAGCCGCTTCGAGCAGATCGCCGAGCATTACGAGGCGCGCCGCGAGGGCCTCGAGGCGGCACGGTTCGGCGCGCCGCCCTATAAGCCCGTGCCGCCGGAGTCGATATTTCTCGACGGGAAGTCGTGGGCGGCGGCGCTCGCCTCGCGCGACGTCATGCGGCTGACGCCGTTCGAGGCGGGCGACGGCGCCTCCGTGCGCTCTTTCAAGGGGCGGAGCGGGCGCGGCTTTGCGGCCGAGCGGCAGGACCCCTCGCGCAACCTGTTCGATGCCGTCGTCGAACACGTGCGCCGCCTCGCGGCCGAGCAGCGGCGCGTTATCGTCGCCGCCTGGACGCCCGGCGCGCGCGAGCGGCTCGGGGTCCTGCTCGCCGATCACGGCCTCGCGGAGCAGCGCAAGGTCGAGAGCTACGCCGAGGTGCTAGCGCTACCGGCGGGCGCGACGGCGCTCGCGGTCTTGGGGCTCGAGCGGGGCTTCGAGACGCCGGATCTCGCGGTCGTGGGCGAGCAGGACATCCTCGGCGACCGGCTGGTGCGCCCGCGGGGGACGGCGCGGCGCGCGGCCGATGTGCTCAGCGAGGCAACCAGCCTGTCGGTTGGCGACCTCGTGGTCCACTCGGACCACGGCGTCGGCCGCTTCGCGGGCCTCCAGACGATCACCGCGCTCGGCGCCCCGCACGATTGCCTCGAGCTCGTCTATGCGGGCGGCGACAAGCTCTACCTCCCGGTCGAGAACATCGAGCTCCTCTCGCGCTACGGAACCGACGAGGGCGAGGCGCAGCTCGACCGGCTCGGCGGCGTGGCCTGGCAATCGCGCAAGGCGCGCGTCAAGAGGCGCCTGCGCGAGATCGCCTCCGAGCTGATCAAGATCGCGGCGCTGCGCCAGCTCAAGGAGGCCCCGGCCATCGTACCCCCGGCCGGCGCGTTCGACGAGTTCGTGGCGCGCTTCCCTTACGAGGAGACCGAGGACCAGGCGGCGAGCATCGAGGCCGTGCTCGAGGACTTGAGCTCGGGACGGCCCATGGACCGGCTCGTGTGCGGGGATGTCGGCTTCGGCAAGACCGAGGTCGCGCTGCGCGCTGCGTTCGTCACCGCGATGTCGGGCCTCCAGGTCGCGGTCGTCGTCCCGACGACGCTGCTCGCGCGCCAGCACTACGCCACGTTCTCGGAGCGCTTCAAAGGCTATCCTTTGCGGCTGGCGCAGGCCTCGCGGCTGGTTCCGGCCAAGGAGCTGGCCGAGGTCAAGGACGGCATCAAGTCCGGGACCGTCGACATCGTCATCGGCACCCATGCCCTGCTCGGGAAGCGGATCGGCTTCGCGCGACTCGGTCTCCTGGTGATCGACGAGGAGCAGCACTTCGGCGTCACCCACAAGGAGCGCCTGAAGCAGCTCAAGGAGGACGTGCACGTGCTGACGCTGACGGCGACGCCGATCCCGCGCACGCTGCAGCTCGCGCTGTCCGGCGTGCGCGAGCTCTCCCTGATCACGACGCCGCCCGTCGACCGGCTGGCGGTCAGGACCTACATCTCGCCGTTTGACCCGGTCATTGTCGCCGATGCCTTGAAGCGCGAGCGCGATCGCGGCGGACAGACGTTTTATGTCGTCTCGCGCATCGCCGACCTCGAGGAGGTCGCGGAGTTTCTCGCCGAGGCGGTTCCGCACTTGAAGGTGGGGCGCGCCCACGGCCAGCTCGCCGCGGGCGAGCTCGAGGACGTGATGACGGCGTTCTACGAGGGCCGCTTCGACGTGCTGCTGTCGACGGCCATCGTCGAATCGGGCCTCGATCTGCCCAACGCGAACACGCTCGTTGTGCACCGGGCCGACATGTTCGGGCTCGCCCAGCTCTATCAGCTGCGTGGCCGCGTCGGGCGCTCGAAGCGGCGCGCCTATGCTTACTTGACGACGCCGCCCGGACAGCGGCTGACCGAGGGCGCCGAGAAGCGCCTCAAGGTCCTGCAGTCGCTGGACACGCTCGGCGCCGGCTTCTCCCTCGCCTCGCACGATCTCGACATTCGCGGGGCAGGCAACCTTCTCGGCGAGGAGCAGTCGGGCCACATCCGCGAGGTCGGCTTCGAGCTATATCAGTCGATGCTCGAGGAGGCGATTGCGGCCATGAAGGGCAGTGAGGGCGCCGAGGCCGCGGACCGCTGGAGCCCGGAGATCGCGCTCGGGATTGCCGTGCTGATCCCCGAATCCTACGTCGGGGATCTGCAACTCCGCCTCGGCCTCTACCGGCGCCTTGCGACGCTCGAGGCGAGGCGCGAGCTCGATCAGTTCGCGGCCGAGCTCGTCGATCGCTTCGGGCCGCTGCCCCGGGAGGTCGAGCACCTTCTCGACATCATGGAGATCAAGGGGCTGTGCCGGCAGGCGGGCATCGCCAAGGTCGACGCCGGGCCCAAGGGCGCCCTCGTCGCGTTCCACAAGAACGATTTCGCCAACGCGGAGGGGCTGGCTCAGTTCCTCCAGGCCTCGCGCAAGCTCGCCAAGCTGCACACCGACCACCGCCTGGTGTTCAAGGGCGACTGGGATCTGCCGGAGACGCGCTTCAAGGGCGTGCGGGGCCTCGTCACGCAGCTCGCGGAGATCGCCGCCCGCGGCCGCAAGGCGGCGTGAACGGGCCGTTGCCGATAGGGCAAGAAACTCAGCGTCATTCCCCAGGTTCACAAACGAAGTGCGACGCCTTGTGCACGGGGATGACCTTGCAAACCGGGTGCGCAGGGGCGTCAGACGCGGGCGCGCCGCGCGTGGCCCTTGGCGATCGGCGGCGCCCCCTCGCCGAAGGCGATCCGTGCCACCCGGATGGCCTGCTGGAAGATCACCGGGAAGATGAGGATCAGAAACAGGCCGACGGCCATGAGGTCGCGCATCTCGGACTGGAGCCCGCGGTAGAACACGAGGAAGCCGGAGGCAAAGCCGGCTACGCACAAGAGCGTTACCAGGAGCGCGTGCAGATGATGCGAGACCACATACCAGGCGCCGACGGCGGCGAGCAAGGCGAAGGCGGCGATCGATGCGAGCGCCACCGGATGGTCTGAAAGGTACTGGATCACGTCTTGCAGCATCTTGAGCCCCCGATACCGAACGCGACGCATTCCGGCGCGGTCGCGCCGGACCTAGTGAGCGCGGGCCGTGCCCCGCTCATCCGACGCCGACTGCGTGCATACCACCCCATTTTGCCGCGGTTGGCTAGTGTGGCGGTTCAGAAGTTCCCCACCACTCGCGGCTGGGTCATGAGGGAACTTCTGAAGCAAAGCCACACTAGCAACTCATCAATTTCTAGTGTCCCTTTGAATCCGAAGTTCGCAAACGCGAGTGCCGCAAGGTGTGTGCGAACTTCGGATTCGGGACACTAGTTCCCGTCCGCGGCCCACCAGGAGTCGATGCTGTAGCCGGTCAAGGGCGTGACCTCTGGATGGCGCAGCCGCCGCCAATAGGCAACCCACTGCCGTGGCACATGGAACAGGGGGATCACATAGTCGCCCGACAAAAGCACCCGGTCGAGCGCCCGGACGGCGGAGACGAAGTCCTCGGGCGACGCCGCGGCAAGCAGCGCCGCAATCATGGCGTCGGCGGCGGGGTTCTCGACGCCGGCGTAATTGAACGAGCCGGGCTGGCGCGCCACTTGCGCGGACCAGCGGAACAGCTGCTCGTTACCGGGCGACAGCGAGGCCGGCCACTGGAATTGCATCATGTCGAAATCATAGTCCCTGAGCCGCGCCTGGTACTGAGCGCTGTCGACCACGCGCAGGCGCGCCGTGATGCCGAGTTTCGCAAGGTCGCCCGCATAGCTCGCGAGCAGGCGCTCCTGAGCGCTCGAGCCGGCCAGGATCTCGAACTCGAAGGGCTTGCGGGTTTCTCGCTGGACAAGCTTGCCGCCGTCGAGCGTATAGCCCGCGGCGGTGAGCAGCTCGTAGGCCTTGCGCGCGTTGTCCCGGTTGTGCCCCGAGCCGTCGCTCACCGGAAACCGGTAGCTGCCGTCGAGGATCGCGGGCTTCACGCGATCCAGGTAGGGGGCGAGGAGCGCCCGCTCGCGCGCATCCGCGGGCTTGCCGGTCGAGGAGAGAGCGGAGCGCTCGAAGAAGCTCTGGGTGCGCTTGCAGAGGCCGTGAAAGAGGCTCTTGTTCACCCACTCGAAGTTGAACAGCAGGATGAGTGCCTCCCGCACGCGCTGATCGGCGAACACCGGCCGGCGCAGATTGAAGACCAGCGCCGCCATTCCGGCCGGGAGCCCGATCTCGAACTCGGCCTTGACGATGCGGCCCTCGGCCAGCGCCGGAATGGCGTAGCCTTCGGCCCAGCGCGCGGCATCCTCCTCGGACCTCAAATCGATCTCGCCTGTCTTGAAGGCCTCGAACAGCGTCGAGGCCTCGCGAAAGCTCTCGAAGCGGATCTCGTCGAAGTTGAACCGTCCGCGATTGACCGGGAGGTCCTTGCCCCAATAGGTGGGATCGCGAGCGTATGCGATCGATCGCCCGGGATCGATATGTGCGATCCGGTACGGGCCCGATGCCACGGGCGCCACGAGGCTCGTCTCCTCGAACGTCCCGGCGTCGACGGCGTGCCGCGCCAGCACCGGCATCAGCCCGAGGATCAGCGGCAGCTCGCGGTCGCCGCCCCCTGCGAACACGAAGCGCACCTCGCGCTCGCCGAGCCGCTCGGCCCGAGCGACCTTCTTGTAGTACGTCCGATAGTTGGGCCGGGCTTTGTCGCGCAACAGCTCGAACGAGAACAGCACGTCGTCGGCCGTGACCGGCCGGCCGTCCGAGAAGTGCGCAAGCGGATTGAGGCGGAACGTGACTTGGCTGCGGTCGGGGGGCACATCGATGCTTTCCGCGAGCAGCCCGTAGAGCGTGAACGGCTCATCGAGGCCGCGCGCCATGAGGCTTTCGATGAGGAACTCGCGCACGCCTTGCGCCGGCTCCCCCCTGACGATCATGGGGTTCCAGCTGTCGAAGGCGCCCGATGCGCCGAGCGTGAGCCGCCCGCCCTTGGGTGCGTCCGGATTGACGTAGGCGAAGTGGGCGAAGCCGGCTGCCTCCTTGGGACTCCCGTGCATCGCAATTGCGTGCGCCGGCTCGCCCGCGGCAGGCCCGAGGGCGAGCCAAGGCGAGGCTGCGGCTAGAAGTATAAGAAGCGGGCGCGCCATTGCGTCCCCAACGTGGAGCATAGTCTCGAGGCCGGCACCGCACCGTCGCCGTCGACTGGAGCGGGGAGGTCGCCGCTGAGGCCTCTAGCACACCTTGGGCACCGGGAAATGGCGAATGCGCCTGGCATGTTGGCATCTTGAGTTGCGCGTTTGCAACGAGCCTTGTGCGCCGGCTCGAGTATCACCGGAGCGTGCCATTCGCGGCCACGGGATTGCCGCAATCGGGGCCTTAGTGCCCAACCGGTCGGCGCTGCAGCGCCAGAATCCGCGCGCTCGGAACTGTGGGTGAGCGCGCCGAAGAGGGGCTGAGCCGGATCGGGCACCTGAAAAGGTCCGGCTCATAATGAAAGGTCGATTTCCTCATGTCATACGCTGATTTGCACGCAAGGAGCATCGGGTGGAGCGCTGCCACCGCAAGCGCCGTTGCCGTCGCTTTGCTGTTGGGCGCCTCCGTGGCTGCGCCTCATGCCAATGCGCAGGCGCCGGACCCGGCGGCCAAGGATCAGAAGGCGCCTCCCCCGGCCAAGTCCGCTCAACCGCCGAAGGACGACGCCAAGGCGGCGCCACCCAAGGACGCAGCGGCACCACCCAAGGACGCAGCGGCGCCACCCAAGGACGCAGCGGCGACGGCGCCGAAGGACGCGGCCGCAGCTGGCGATGGCAAGGGCACCAGCAAGAGCGCATGGGTCAAGCTGTGCGAGAAGTCGCCGCTGGTCAAAAAGGGCCCGGACGGCAAGGACGTCAAAGAGGAAAAAAACATTTGCCTGACCCATCATGAGCGTCTCGACGGCAACTCCGGCATGGTGCTGGTCTCCGCCGCGATCCGTGAGATCGAAGGCAGCGACAAGCAGCACCTCATGGTGATGGTGCCGCTCGGCATGGCGATCCCGCCTGGGCTCAGGGCAGCGGTCTACACCAAGGAGCAGTGGCAGAAGGCGTCGAAAAACGAGAAGATCGACGACAAGGCGCTGAAGCCGATCGAGCTCAAGTTCTCGCTCTGCCATCCGGCCGGGTGCACCGCCGAGATCGAGGCCACGAAAGAGATGATCGAGCAACTGAAGACCGGAGGCGGCCTCATGGTGCTGGCCATGAACGCGGCCGCCCAGCCGATCGGCTTCCCGGTGCCGCTCGATGGCTTCGCAGAGGCGTTCGGCGGCAAGCCGGTCGACAACGCCGAGTACAAGAAGGCGCGCGGCCAGCTGATGGCGCAGATCCGCCAGCGTCAAGCCGAGGCGCTCGAGAAGTTCAAGGCCGAGGAAATGAAGAATCTCCCGCCGCCGCCAGGTACCGAGGGCCCAGCTCCAGCCGGTGCGCCGGCTGCAAAGCCCGCCGACAAGGCGCCAGAGAAGAAATAAGCGAAGACATAAGCGCACCGTGCGCATCGCAGTCGCGTTCAAGCGAGAGAGCCGCCCGGACACATCCCGGGCGGCTCGTTTGCTGAGCGGGCCGAAGCGAAGACAGGGTCCGGTCAGTGCGCCTGCACGAAAACGGCGCGATAGCGCCCGTCCTCGTCCTCGATGAAGTAGTCGCCGAGCCGGTGATGGTGGAGCGGGAGGCCGCTCTCGTCGGGCAGCAAGTTCTGTTCGGAGACGTAGGCGATGTATTCCGTCTCCGCGTTTTCGGCCAGCAGGTGATAATAGGGTTGATCCTTGAGCGGCCGGATTTCGGCGGGAATGGCGAGCCACCATTCCTCCGTGTTGCTGAATATGGGGTCGATATCGAAGATCACCCCGCGGAACGAGTAGAAGCGATGGCGCACGACCTGGCCGAGGGCGAATTTCGCCCGCTTCACCGCCCCGGTCTCGGCCTTTTTGCGTTTGGTCCTGGCCATGGGCCGCATTCGAGGCGACGCGGGCCGGCAAGTCAATGATTTCGTCCGATTCCGGTTCACGCGTGGCACCGTCGCCTCAGGGGGCGAGAGGGGTCAGATTCCTCTCAAAAGCCATAAGCCTGGGCCCGATCCGGGTCCTTGCTCGCGACCAGCATGGCGAGGTCCACGATCACCTTGGCCTGCTTCCAGGTCGCGTCGTCTTGCATCTTGCCGTCGATCATGACCGCGCCGGACCCGTCGGGCATGGCAGCGAGGATCTTCTTCGCGAACAGAACCTCCTTTACGTCGGGCGAGAACACGCGCTTGGCGATGTCGATCTGGCTGGGATGCAGCGACCAGGCGCCGAGGCAGCCCATGAGGAAGGCGTTGCGGAACTGGGCCTCGCACGCGGCGGGGTCGGAGAAATCGCCGAACGGCCCGTAGAACGGCTTCAAGCCATAGGAAACGCACGCATCCACCATCCTGGCGATGGTGTAGTGCCAGAGGTCCTGCTGGAAGCGGGGGCGCTGGGAGGCCACCTCGCCGGGGGCGTCGGCGAGCACGGCATAGTCGGGGTGCCCGCCGCCGACGCGCGTCGTCTTCATGCCGCGCGAGGCGGCGAGGTCGGCCGGCCCCAGGCTCATGCCATGCATGCGCGGGGAGGCGGCGGCGATGGCCTCGACGTTTTTCACGCCCTCGGCGGTCTCGAGGATGGCGTGGATCAGGATCGGCTTCGCGACCGAATGCTTGGCCTCGAGCTGGGCGAGAAGCTGGTCGAGATAGTGGATGTCCCACGGCCCTTCGACCTTGGGCAGCATGACGACATCGAGCTTGTTGCCGGCCGCGGCGACGATCTCGGTCACGTCGTCGAGCATCCATGGGCTATTCAGGCAATTGATGCGCGTCCACAGTCCGGTGGACCCGAAATCGGTCTCGCGCGCGATCGCGATGAAGCCCTTTCGCGCGGCCGCTTTCTCATTGGCGGGGATGGCATCCTCGAGGTTGCCGAGCACCACGTCCACCTCGCCGGCTATGTTCTTGATCTTGGCGCGGATCTTCTCGTTGTGCGGGGGCACGAAATGGATCATGCGCTCGAGGCGCACCGGGAGCGCGCGGGTTGGCTCGGGCGCGCCGATGGCGAGGGGCGCATAGAACTTGGCGGGCGAGCGCGTCGCGGTCATGGGGGAGATCCTGGATTCGTGACCGCCTTGGTGTCCGCAATGGTGTCAGACCCTCAGGGTCTGACACCATGTCGACACCATGTCCGGTACTTGCTGCGGCGCACTCTATTGGCCCGCGCGCGCAAGTCAACGCGGGGCGCGCGGCCGCCACCCTTTGTCATCCTCGGCTTTATGCCGAGGATCCATGGTCCAACGGGATCAGAGTTCGAGATTGTGCACGGCAACTACCACCAGAGCATGTTGACGGCTGGATCCTCGGGACCCTCGGCCTGCGCCGAGGGAAGGCAAGCCCGAGGATGACAGCGGTGGGGGCGGCAAGCGCAGCGCCCTCGCGGCGCGGGCGCCCGAGGGGATGAATAGGGGAGCGGGGCGCGGAAGCGCCACGGTCTTCCGTAACTTGTAGCAAGGCACAACGGCGCCCCGCTTGCCGAGCTTTGCGCCGGGAGAGGCAGTGCCCGGCGTCCCGC
>DATETZ010000133.1:0-14808 GCA_035283385.1 Hyphomicrobiaceae bacterium | reverse complement strand
CTTCGGCGTGATGGGCGGGGCGAACTTGACGACAGAGTACGTCATGGCGGAGCCATGCCTCCGGCATGAGACGCTTGACCGATGCGCAACATCGCGTCGTGCTGAAAGCACGCCTCCGGCGTGACGCGCCGCTCCTGCTCTCTCGTCAAGTTCGCCGTCATGTCGTCCAAGCGGAGCTTGGCTTCGCCAAGACGACATGCCTCCGGCATGGGCCGCCCGTGACCCTGTGAGAAGGGCGGGCTAACCGGCGCGCCGGCGCCGTCTTGCACCGGTCCCCAATCGTCCCTATACCCTCGCCTGCAGGTCCCTTCGTCTATCGGTTAGGACGTCAGATTTTCAATCTGAAAAGACGGGTTCGACTCCCGTAGGGACCGCCATTTGAGATCAATATCTTGTCCGCGCTGCTCAAGTGGCAGGTCGCTCTCGTCGCGGAGAATGCGGTAGCGAGCTTCGGGTTCGGGGCCCTGGACCGTGATCGCGTCGGACCCGCTCCGGAACGGGTCCCAGCGCGGCGCGGCCCGCGCAAAAGTGGGCTCCCGAGAGCTCGGCTCCTAGGGGATCACGAGATTCAGTGATAATGAATGGCCGGGTGCTCCCGACGCGACGGATCGTCCGGTCTGGCACCATTCTTGAGTGTCGGCAGCACAAGCGCCATTTACCCTGAGCGCAATTCGCCCTGCTATGGAGCTGCGGAGGAACCGGCCCCAGAGTGTCGTCGATGTGGAAGCCGTTCATCGCCGGTGCCGGCGTCGCCGTGATCGGGCTCGCCGCGTGGGCCGGGCTCCGCGGCGCCGGACCGGCGCTTGACGGTCTCGAGGCAGGAAAGCTCACGCCGACGACGGCGGTCTCCACGCCTCGGGGAGGGGGACCAGGACAGGTCGCGGCTAGCCAGGGCGTCGCCGTCGAGGCCGTGGCCGCAAAGGTGGCCACCTCGTCGGCCGATCTCAGGGCGATCGGCTCCCTGCAGTCGGATGAATCCGTTCAGATCGCCTCCGAGATCGCCGGCCGCGTGACCGTGATCGGGCTCGAGGAAGGCAAATCCGTCGTGGCTGGCGACATCCTCGTCAAGCTCGACGATGCGCTGGTGGCCGCCGAGGTTGCCGACACCCAGGCGCGCTACGAGTTTGCGACCGGCAACCTCGGCCGGGCCAACACGCTTGCGCGCTCCGGCAACGTGACGGAGCGGGCGCGCGACGAAGCGACCGCCAACGCCGAAACGGCGCGGGCTGCCCTCGAGCTTGCCAAGGTTCGCCTGTCGAAGCATGTGATCAGGGCTCCGTTTTCCGGCGTCGTCGGAATCCGCCGCGTCTCGCCGGGAGCCTATGTCGCCGTCGGCCAGCCGATCGTCAACATCGAGAAGATCGACACCCTCAAGGTCGACTTTAAACTGCCCGAGCTGTTCCTGTCCCAGATCAGGACCGGCCAGACGGTGGACGTTCAGGTCGATGCGCTTCCGGGCCGCACCTTCCCCGGCACCATCTACGCCATTGATCCCATGGTCGATGTCAACGGCCGCGCGCTGCAAATCCGCGCCAGGCTTCCCAACCCCGACGGGATCCTGAGGCCGGGGCTGTTCGCGCGCATCCTCGTCAAGGGCTTGCAAGAGCGCCATGTCGTCATCGTGCCGGAGAGCGCGATCGTTCCCCGCGGCCCGGACAAGATCGTCTACGCCATCGAGAACGGTAGAGCCGTCGAAGCCAAGGTGACCCTCGGCGTGCGCAAGGACGGCCTGGTCGAGATCGTCGACGGCCTCAAGAGCGATGCCGTGGTCGTCACCGCCGGCCAGCAGAAGCTCAAGGACGGCACTCCGGTCGAGATTGTCGCGCGCGAGAGCGGGGCCGGGCGCGGGAGTGGCGGCTGATGGGCGTGTTCGAGTTCTGCATCCGCCGGCCCGTGTTCGCGACCGTGCTGAGCCTGATCCTCGTCCTCCTCGGCGTCGTGTCCTATACCCGGCTCACGGTGCGTGAGTATCCCAACGTGGACGAGCCGACCATCTCGGTGACGACACGGTATCCGGGCGCTTCCGCGAAAATCGTCGAAAGCCAGGTCACGCAGATCCTCGAAGGATCGATCGCCGGCATCGCCGGCATCGACGTGCTCGAATCCACGAGCCGCTCCGAGCAGAGCCGGATCACCGTGCGCTTCCGGCCGGAGTTCGACCAGGACGCGGCGGCGAGCGACGTGCGCGATCGGGTCTCGCGCGTGCGCGGGCGCCTGCCCGACGAGGTGGACGAGCCCGTGATCGCCAAGGTCGAGGCCGACGCGCAGCCCGTGATGTTTCTCGTATTCACGAGCGGCGAGATGTCGCCGCTCGAGATCACGGACTACGTCGACCGGTTCATCATCGACCGCTTGAAGAATCTCAACGGCGTTGCCGACGTGACGATCTACGGCGAGCGCCGCTACGCCATGCGCATCTGGATCGACCGCGAGCGGCTCGCCGCCTTCGCGCTCACGGTTCAGGACGTGGAAATCGCGCTCAGAGCCCAGAACGTCGAATTGCCATCGGGGCGCATCGAAAGCCAGGACCGCGAGTTCTCCGTGCTGTCGCGCACCGGCCTCGTCACGCCCGAGGAATTCCGCGCGATCGTGGTCAAGCTCGCCGGCGACCATCAGGTGAAGCTCGGCGAGGTGGCGCGGGTGGAGCTCGGCGCCGAGGACGAGCGCCGCGAGAGCCGCTACAACGGCGTGCCGGCGATCGCGGTCGGCATCATCAAGCAGGCCGTTGCCAATCCGCTCGACGTTTCGAGCGCGGTCAACAAGCTCCTGCCCGAGATCAACCGCACGATGCCGCGCGGCCTCAAGGCCGATATCGGCAACGACGACGCCATTTTCATCAGGCGGTCGATCCAGGCCGTCTATCACGCCATTGCCGAGGCCATCGCGCTCGTCGTTCTCGTCATCCTTTTCTTCCTGAGGTCGGCGAGGGCGTCGATCATTCCGATCGTCACCATCCCGATCTCACTCGTCGCGACGTTCACGCTGATGCTGGCCTTGGGGTTCAGCGTCAACACGCTCACTCTGTTGGCCATGGTGCTTGCGATCGGCCTCGTGGTGGACGATGCGATCGTCGTGCTCGAGAACATCTATCGTCACATCGAAGCCGGCATGAAGCCTGTCCCGGCGGCAATCAAAGGCGCGCGGGAAATCGGATTTGCCGTCATCGCGATGACGCTGACCTTGGTGGCGGTCTATGCGCCGATCGCATTTGCGCCCGGCAAGACCGGGCGCCTGTTCCTGGAGTTCGCGCTGACCCTGGCCAGCGCCGTGCTGATTTCGGGCTTTGTGGCGCTCACGCTGACGCCGATGATGTGCTCGAGGCTCTTGCGCCACGGCGCGGCGCCCGGCCGCGTGCTCGCCGCCATCGAGCGCGGCCTCAAGGCCTTCGAGAGCGGGTATAGGAACGCGCTCGGTGCCGCGTTGCGCGCCCGTCCGGTCGTCCTCTTGCTCGCGCTTCTCGTGGCGGGCGCGAGCGCGCTTTTTTTCATCAACCTCAAGTCCGAGCTTGCGCCCGTCGAGGATCGCGGCGTCATTCGCGTGCGCGGCACGGGCCCCGAGGGCGCCACCCTCGCCTACACGAGCCGCTACGGCGCTGAGGCCGACAAGAAGCTCGCCGAAATCCCGGAGATTGCCTCGCGCCTGGTCATCAACGGCAATCCCGAGGTGTCGCAGTTCCTGGTCTTCTCCCGCCTCAAGGACTGGGACGAGCGGGCGCGGCGCCAGCAGGAAATTTCGAGAGAGCTCGGGCCCAAACTGCGGCGCATCGCCGGTGTCCAGGCCTTTGCCACCAATCCCGGATCGTTTGGCCAGCGCGGCACCGTGCGCCCGATCGAATTCGTGCTTCAGACATCGGGGACCTACGAGGAGCTGCAAGGGTACGCCGACAAGCTTCTCGAGCGCATCCGCGACTATCCCGGCCTCGAGAGCATCGACACGGACCTCAAGCTCAACACGCCGGAATTCCGCATCGCGATCGACCGCGCCAAGGTCGCCGATTTGAGGCTCGACGTGAATGTGGTGGGGCGCACGCTCGAGACGCTGCTCGGCGGACGGCAGGTCACGCGCTTCGACATGAACGGCGAGCAATACGACGTTCTCGTGCAGCTCGCGGTCGAGGACCGCGCCTCTCCGGCCACCCTTGACACGATTTTCCTGCGTTCGCCGCGCGGCGAGATGATCCAGCTCTCCAACATCGTCCAGGTCGTGGAGAGCGTCGCACCCAAGGAGCTCAAGCGCTTCAATCAGCTGCGCTCGGTCACGATCTCGGCCAACCTCGCGCCCGGCTATGCCCTGGGCGAAGGGCTCGCCTACCTCGAGCAGGCGGCGCGCGAGGTGCTCCCCGACACCGTGCACACGGATGTCGGCGGTCAGAGCCGCGAGTTCCGCACATCGGGGCAGAGCCTCGCCCTCGTGTTCGTTCTGGCGCTCGGGTTCATCTACCTCGTTCTCGCAGCCCAGTTCGAGAGCTTCCGCGATCCCTTGATCATCATGCTCACCGTGCCGCTCTCCATGACCGGCGCACTGGGGGCGCTCTACCTCGCGGGCGGCACGCTCAACGTCTATTCGCAGATCGGCCTCGTGACCCTCGTCGGCCTCATCACCAAGCACGGCATTCTGATCGTCGAGTTTGCAAATCAGCTTCAGGCCCAGGGCAAGGAGCGGCTCGAGGCCGTGATCGAGGCGGCGAGCCTGCGCCTGCGCCCGATCGTGATGACCACCGGCGCCATGGTGCTCGGAGCCTTGCCGCTGGCTCTCGCGGCGGGCGCCGGTGCCGAAAGCCGCCAGCAGATCGGCTGGGTCATCGTGGGCGGCTTGTCTCTCGGCACGCTGCTGACGCTGTTCGTCATCCCGGTGGTGTTGAGCTACTTGGGCGGGCGGCACGCGGTCGAGGCGGAGGAGCCTCGGGTGCACACACATGCGCGCGCCGCGGAGTAGCACTGTCTGCACGATACCGGCAGACATCATGGCCGCCCGGCGGAGCGGGTCTCAGCAGCGGCGCACGGCGCACCCTTCGGCGTCGAACACGTGTCCCGACAGCCGGCGGCCATTCTTGCCCGCAAGATAGAGCGCGAGCGCCGCGACGTCGGCCTCGCAAGTCAGACAGGCCCCGCTTTTGGATTCGGACACCGAGGAGCGCGGGCCGACGGCGTTGATCCGGATCGCGCACTGCGCCCACTCGCTGGCCTCGGCGCGGGTCATCGCGGCGACGGTGGCGCGGACGACATCGGCAACGGATGCCTCGCGGCTGTTCGCCGGCGCCGGCATGATGACGACGTTGAGGATCGAGCCCTCGGTCCACGTGAGCCGCATGCGATTTGCGGCCACGCGCGTGATGAAGAGCGCGCTCGCGAGCCGCGATGAGACAAACTCCTCGATTTCGGCCACGCTCTCGCGTCCGGCGAGGTCCGCCGGGTCGATGGTGACGAGGTTGATGACCGCGTCGAGCCCTCCGTAGGCTTGGGCCGGCGTCTGGGCAAAGCGCACCGCGTCGTCGGCCGACGTCACGGCATCGTTGAACAGCTTGATTTCGGCCGCGGCCTCAGCCAGCAGCGCGGCGACCGCTGTGATCTCGGGCGAGGATTGGGGCGATTGCAGCACGAGCCGCGCCTTGTGTTCGGCAAATGCGCGGGCAACATCGACTCCGGTGGTGGACATGAGCCCCGTAATCAGAACGCGGGCCCCGGCCAATTCGGGATAGACGTGAGGGCCGGATTTACTTGACAAGACACGCATGAACATCGGGCTTTTCTCCCTGAGCTCCGGACTGGAAAGCTGCCCGGACGCGATGATACCACGCCGATTCGCCTAACGACATCTAAACGGCGCCGCGATTCGGACCGCCGCTGGGCGGCTCGATGGCGCCATTGCGACTGTCCTCGTCGGCGGTACTGCCGGTCAAATTGGCACGCATGCCGTGCTTGCCCGCTCGCTCGTGTTGTGCCCTCGCGACGTCACCAGAAAGCCCCATGCTGCCCAGGACCATGCCGCCGGGCGCGCTCCAATCCTTTTGTCCCCCGGAGCTACGAAGTGATGGAGCAGGCGATCTACGTGCACGATCTCGGTGTGCACGTGGTTCGCGATTCGCGCGTCGTTGCGCCGTCTCTCTTCGCCCGCGCGCTCGGCGTGCGCGCCCGCGTTTTTGTGATCCGGGAAAGATGCGTCTCGGCAACGGTTTGCCGCTCGCGCGCAAGCCAGCCTCTTAAAAGCTGGTGATACTCGCCCGGCGGCGATTGCCTTCCCGGACCGCGGACGAAAGAGTTTTCGGATCAATCGATTCGCGCCGAATAGCGGGCCAGGGCACATGACCGGACACGACAGCAAGGCTCTCGAGCGTGCACGTCAACCGGGTCGCGCCGCCCAGGGCTTCGTCATTCTGGCGATGGGGCTCGTGGCGGCTGCGGTCGCGGTCGTGCTGCACAGGCACATGGGGCTCGAGGCCGCGCTCGCGGCCAGCGCGGCAGTGGCCATCTACGTGGTCCTGCTCGCCGTGCACATGCTGCTCTGGCGCTCCAATCGCGGCCACGCGCTCAATACCGCGCCCGACACCGGAGCCGACCGGCGCGAGGCGGAGGCAGGTCGCCCGGGGGAAGGGACCGCGGCAGTCGGGCGCATGCCGCCACCGCCGCGACTGGAGCAGCCGGGCGCGCGGCCCGACATGGGGCGCTTCGAGCCTCCGTCATCGCCGCCTCGGCTCGCCGATCCGAGAGCGGACGCCGGGTTGCGTCCCCCGGGTCCTTGGGACAGAGAGGGTCCCTGGGACAGGGAGGCGGGTGGCTATCCTCCCGCGGCGAGCCGCGATTTTCACCGGCCGCCTTCTGCTCCTCCGCCCTTCAATCCCATGTCGGGATCATTGCGCCCCAATGAGCCCATTGGTCCTCCGCCGCTCTCGGCAGCCGGCCCGGCCGTGCCCGATCTGATCCAGGAGTACTGGGCCTATCGCCCGGCCGATCCGCGGCCCGAGCCGGCTCCTCGCGCGAACGAGCGCGGCTTGGGGGCCATGCCGGAGCGCTCGCAGCAACCTGCCTTTCCGCACGGCACGGTGCCGATGCCCCAGGGCCGCGCCGCGGTGCCTGCCACGGCGACGCCCTCCTCCCCGCGCGAGGCCGACGTCGAGATGGTCCAGAGCCTGATCAAGAAGCTCGCCGACGAGGTCAACGCATCCGACCTCCTGCAAGCCTCGACGGCACGCGCGGGGAGCGAGCGCATGGACCCGCGCCAGCATTCGGTCCGTGGTGGCGGGTTCGGCGCTGCCCCTGTTGGTCGCGTGGATGCGGCAATCGGCGGCTCTATCGACGCCCTGAGAGCTGCCCACGAGGCGATGCGCTCGGCGTCCCGGCCCGCGGGAGCGGCCGGCCCGCTTCCGGCGGCTGCATCCACCGTACCCGCCCCGAGGCCGAAGCCGCCGGCGCGGATCGAGGCGCTTGCCGAGGCACTCTCCGCCGGCCGCATCGACGTTCTGCTCGAGCCGATCGTCGGCCTCGAGGACGAGCAGGCGCGCCATTACGAGGTTACGATTAGGCTGCGCGGCCCGGCCGGGGACGCACTCGATTGCGAGAGCAATGCGACGGAGATCAGAGGCACGGGGCTGCTGCCGCTCTTCGATTGCGCGCGCATGGCGCGCACGGCCAATCTCGCGCGCCGCCTCGAAGAGCGGGGCAAGGGCGGCTCGGTGTTCTCCGCCTACAGCAGCGAGTCGCTGACCGACGACCGGTTTCTGGGCAGCATGGCCGAGCAGATCCACCAACGCTCGGTGATCGCCGCCCAGCTTGTGCTGACGTTTGCCCAGAGCGACGTGCGCGGCTTCGCGGCGCCGGAATGGGAGTCGCTCGCCGACATGCGCGAGTTCGGGTTCCGCTTCGCGCTCTCCTCCGTCACCGACCTCGGCATGGATTTCGAGGCGCTCGTCAAGGCGGGGTTTGCCTTCGTGAAGCTCGACGCGGACGTATTCCTCGACGGCCTCCCGGCGCCAGGCGGAGCAGCGGTCCCGGCGAACGACATTTGCCGCCATCTCGCGCGGCTCGGCCTCACTCTCGTCGTCGAGCGCATCGACGACGAGGCAAAGCGCGCGCGCATCTTCGGCTTCGGTGCCCTCTTTGGGCAGGGCCAGTTGTTCGGCGGCAAGCGGCCGGTGAAGGCCGCCGCCTCCGGCGCGAGCCATGCCGCGGCCTGATTTTGCGCTGAGCCGCGGCTAGAAGCGTTTCCAGTCCGCGCGACCCATTCCGCGCCAGCGCAAAACGCTCTAAGCATGCCCCATGCGAGAGACCGCGCCACCGGCCCCGCCGGCACTCCCCATCGTGTCCTCGATCGCCCCGCTCGCCGCCGGCAGGGAGGCGTGGCTCGCCGATGTCTGGGGCGTGATGCACAACGGCGTCGAGCCGTTCGCCGCGGCGTGCGACGCGTGTGCGCGGTTTCGGCTCGCGGGCGGGATCGTCGTGCTCTTGTCGAATGCGCCGCGCCCGGCGGCGAGCGTCGCCAGCCAGCTCGACCGCATCGGCGTCCCGCGCTTTTCCTGGGATGCCATCGTTTCGTCGGGCGATGCCGCGCGGGCCATGATCGGCGAGCTCGCGGGCCAGCCCGTCTTTCACTTGGGACCCGAGCGCGATCTCGTCCTCTACGATGGTCTCGAGGTGAAATTGGCCGGCGCCGAGGCGGCCGCGGCCGTCATCTGCACAGGACTTTTCGACGACGAGATCGAAACCCCGGACGATTACGCGGACATGCTTCGGGGATTTGCGGCGCGCGCGCTCCCCATGGTTTGCGCCAATCCCGACCTCGTGGTCGAGCGGGGCTCGAAGCTCGTCTATTGCGCGGGCGCGCTCGCTCGAGCCTACGAGCAGCTCGGCGGCGGCGTGCGCTACGCGGGCAAGCCCTACCTGCCCATCTACGACATGGCGTTCGCGACCATCGCCAAGCTCAAGGGCCGCAGCGTTCCGAAATCCAAGATCCTCGCCATCGGCGACGGCGTGCGCACCGACATCGAGGGGGCCGCTGCTGCGGGCGTCGCGTCGGTGTTCATTACGAGTGGTGTCGACGTTGCGGGCGGCCGCCTCCATCAGGAAACGCTCGCCGTGCTCTTTGCCGGCCATGGCGCGCCCCCCATCGCGGCGATGCCAATCCTCGCCTGGTAGCCGGATCGCCGCCAACGCGATATTGGCCGTGGTCATGAACGTCGTGACGCCGGCGATGAGCTAGCGGCTTGCCTCCGGAGCCGCGCTCACACCCTGAGCACGATCTTGCCGATGTGGGCGCTCGTCTCCATGCGCCGGTGCGCTTCGGCCGCCTCGGAGAGCGGATACGTGCGGTCGAGCACGACCTTGATGCGCCCGTCCGCCAGCATCGGCAGGACGTTCGTCTCGACCGCGCGCGCGATGGCCGCCTTCACCTCCGTCGGGCGGATCCTGAGTGTCGAGCCCGTCAGCGTCAGCCGCTTCAGCATCACGCGCATCATGTCGAGCCTCACCACGGAGCCGGCCTGGTAGCCGATGTTGACCAGGCGGCCGTCGTCGGCGAGCGACCTCAAGTTACGCTCGACATAATCGCCGCCGACCATGTCGAGGATCACGTCGACGCCGCGCCCCGCCGTCGCCGCCTTCACGGCCGCGACGAAGTCCTCGGCCCTGTAGTTGACCGCCTTGTCCGCGCCGAGCTCCGAGCAGGCCGTGCACTTCTCCACCGACCCGGCGGTGGCGATGACATGAGCGCCCGCCGCCTTGGCGAGCTGGATCGCGGCGACCCCGATGCCGCTCGTGCCGCCGTGGACGAGGAACCATTCGCCGCTCTTCAAGCCGCCGCGCTCGAAGACATTGTGCCAGACGGTAAAGAACGTCTCCGGCACGGCCGCGGCCTCCTCGATCGAAAGCGCGTCGGGGACGGGCAGGCACGCCGGCTCCTCGGCGAGGCAGTATTGGGCGTATCCCCCGCCGTTGACGAGCGCCATCACGAGGTCGCCGGGCTTGAAACGGGCCGTGCCCGGTCCCGCGGCCGCCACCTCGCCCGCCACCTCGAGACCCGGAATATCGGTGTGGCCTTTGGGCGCCGGATAAAGCCCCATGCGTTGCAGCACGTCCGGGCGGTTGACGCCCGCCGCCGCGACCTTGACCAGGAGCTGGCCGGCGCCCGGCGACGGGGTCGGGCGCGTTTCGGCGCTCAGCAGCTCGGGTCCGCCTTGGCCATCAATAGCGATCGCGGTCATCGTCGCAGGGACAGTGCTCATGCCGGCGTCCATCACATCAGCCCTCCGGGCGCAACACATGCCCGAGGGAGAGGGTTGAGACAAGCGTCGGGACGTGACACCCTGCCCGGCCCCGCAGGATCGGCACGGGCGCCCATGCGCGAGGAGCTGGGTCATGGATTGGGACGATGTGAGGCCAAAACCGGCCCCCGGCGTGTGTGTCGGGGAGAACCTCGAGGCGCTCTCCGTCGCCGAGCTCGAGGCGCGGATCAAGGAGTTCGAGGCCGAGATCGAGCGCGTCAGAGCCGAACTCGAGAGGAAACGCGCCCACGAGACCGCGGCCGCTCAGCTCTTCAAGCGTTGAGAAACGGCGAACGAGAGCTGAAGAAGAGGTTGACCGCTGTGCTCGTCGCGCAACCGCGGACATAGGCCGCCGGCTCGGCAATTGTTGAGGGGACCGCTCACGCGCCGCGCGCCCTGTTAACCGATTATTAGGTACGTGGGCGTAGGCTTTCCTCATCCAGTCACATGGATCCTGGGTGGTGCCTAGCCACCCTGTTTGACGCCTCCCTGTTGACTTCTGAGCCGCCGCAAGGCGGCTCTTTTTTTGCATTGTCCCTATCACCACGGCGATCGGCTCATTTCGAGGCCACTTGTTAACTCTGGCCACGTAGCGTGGTAGCGTGTAATTAGTTGTTGGATCGTCGTTGAGTGTCTTGAAGTGTGTCATGAGTAGCGAATTTCGTGCCGAGGATGGCGTCGCGGCGGAACAGGTCACGGTTTCGTTCGGGAAGCGCTTCCAAGCTTCCGAGCAGTTCGACGTCGTGTTCAGGGAGGGCATGGCGCTCGTCGAGCGCTCCGCCGCATATCTCGATGGCGAAGGCCGCCGCGCGTCGAGGGGTCTCCCGGCCCAGGTCACTGTTCTCTACGCAACCGAGAGCATGCGTCTTACAACCCGGCTGCTGGAGCTCGCGTCATGGCTCCTTATCCGCCGCGCCGTGAAGGAAGGCGAGCTCACGGAGGAGGAGGCGGCACGCAAGCAGGCGCGGGTGAAGCTGCAGCGGCTGGGACGTCCGTCGCACATCGGGGGCTTCGACGATCTGCCCGATGGCTTGCGTGACCTGATCCAGTCGAGCTTCGCCCTCTACGACCGCATCGTGCAGCTCGACCGGGCCCTGACTCCCAAGGTGGACACGGGCCTGTCCGGTGCCGCTGTGATGAACCCCGTGGCGGCCCAGGTGGCGAAGCTCGAGCAGGCCTTCGGCAAGGAGAGCTGATCCGCTGGCCGATGCCGGTCGAGGAGAGGACGCTGCGGCAAATCGAAAGTCCGGTGCGCGCACCCGATTTCACGCAATCGCAAGCGGCGCTAGAAGATGCCCTCGAACTTCTTCTTGAAGCGCGACAGGCGGCCGCCGCGGTCGGTGAGGCGCTGGTCGCCGCCGGTCCACGCCGGATGCGTCGAAGGGTCGATCTCGAGATGCAACTCGTCGCCGTCCTTGCCGTAGGTCGAATAGGTGATGAATTCGGTGCCGTCCGTCATGACCACTTTGATCTGGTGGTAATCGGGATGGAGATCGGGATCTTTCTTCATGGGGCCGCTCGCTGGTGCAACGCCGCTGAGACCGGGCAAAGCTGATCGTCCGCCGGTCTCGGGCGGCCGCGAAAGCGCTTCTATAATTGAGATGGGTGAGTGGCACAAGCGTTGCAACTGCGACTGTCAAAGGCAACTGTCAAAGGCGACTGTCAAGGGCGACGAGCGGTCAGACGACGGGGAGCTGGGCGGCCGGAGCGTAGCGCCGCGCCCCCGGCGAGCCGCTTGAGCCCATCGGCCCCGTCGGGCATGTTAGCGCCAATGCCGGCGCCAGGCCCGGATAGCGCAGAGCTCAGCAATTGCATGCGGAAAGCGAAACAAGACCAGAGCGGTCGCCTCATCCCCCTCGACGTAAGGGCGTCTGAGGAGGGAGCAGCGAGGCCGCGCCCGGGCGCACTGCGCCCGCTCCTGGCGCTCAAGCCCTATGTGCTCGCGCATCCCGGCACGCTGCTCGGCGCCTTCGCGGCGCTGGTCGTCTCCGCACTCGCCATGCTCGCCGTACCGTTGGCGGTGCGGCGCATGATCGACTTGGGCTTCGGCGCCAACAACAGCGAGCTGCTCAATCAATACTTCGCGATGCTGATCGTCATCGGCTTCGTTCTCGCGGCCGCGAGCGCGCTGCGCTTCTATCTCGTCAACTGGCTCGGCGAGCGGGTGGTCGCGGATCTGAGGGCCGACGTGTTCCGCCACCTGGCCCGCCTCGGCCCCGCATTCTACGAGGCGACACATTCGGGCGAGGTGATGAGCCGGCTCACCGCCGATACGACGCAGATCAAGGCCGCGGCGGGCACCGCGATCAGCCAGGCGCTGCGCAACGCCATCATGCTCGTGGGCGCGCTCACGATGATGATCGTGACCAGCCCGCGCCTCTCGAGTCTGGTCCTGGTGGCAATTCCCGTCATCGTGCTGCCGCTGGTCGGCTATGGCCGAATCGTGCGCCGGCTGTCGCGCCACGCGCAGGATCGGCTCGCCGAGGCCTCGGCCTACGCGGCGGAGAACCTCGGGTCCGTGCGAACCATGCAGGCGTTCGCGCACGAAGGCGCGGTGTCAGCGCGGTTCAAGGCGGCCGTCGAGCGCTCGTTCGAGGCCGCGCGCAGCCGCATGAAGGCCCGCGCGGGCCTCACCTCGCTCACGATCTTTCTCGTCGTGACGAGCGTCGTCGCCGTGCTCTGGTACGGCGCGTCGGCCGTGGTGGGCGGCGAGATGACCGGCGGCCGGCTCGGCCAGTTCGTGATCTATGCGCTGTTTGCGGCGGGCGCGCTCGGCGAGCTGTCCGAGGTGTGGGGCGAAATGAGCCAGGCCGCCGGCGCCGCCGAGCGCCTGACGGAGCTGCTGAGTCTGGTGCCGGAGATCCGCTCGCCGGCGCGCCCCGTTGCGATGCCCTCGCCCCCGCGCGGCGAGATCGCGTTCAGGAACGTGCGCTTCGCCTACGCGTCCCGGCCCGAGACGCCGGCACTCGACGGGGTCTCGTTTCGCGCCGAGCCCGGCGAGACGATCGCCCTCGTCGGTCCGTCCGGCGCCGGCAAGACGACGATCTTCAATCTCATCTTGCGCTTTTACGACCCGGCATCGGGCGAGGTGCGGATCGATGGCGTCACGACGCCGGAGGCCGACCTCGACGAGCTTCGCTCGCGCATCGCGCTCGTGCCGCAGGAGGTGGCGCTGTTTGCGGACTCGATCGCCGAGAACATCCGCTACGGAAGCCCGGCCGCGAGCCAGAAGGACGTCGAGCGGGCGGCGGCGGCCGCGCAGGCGGACGATTTCATCCGCGCGCTGCCGCGCGGCTACGAGACCGCCCTCGGCGAGCGCGGCGTCACGCTCTCGGGCGGCCAGCGCCAGCGCATCGCCATTGCGCGCGCGGTCCTGAAGGACGCGCCGATCCTGCTCCTCGACGAGGCGACGAGCGCGCTCGATGCCGAGAGCGAGCTTGCAGTGCAGCGCGCGCTCGAGCGCGTGATGAAAGGCAGGACGACGCTGGTCATCGCGCACCGCCTGGCCACGGTCCAGAAGGCGCGGCGCATCCTGGTCATGGACAAGGGGCGCATCGTGGAGGAGGGAGGCCACGCCGATCTCATCCGCCGCGGCGGGCTCTATAGGCGCCTCGCCGAGCTTCAGTTCGGCCGCGAGGCGGCGGAGTAGATTGCGTGTGCGTGCCGGTCTCCGGGGAGACGACCGGCGCCGCTTACCTCGGCACGTTCGAGCACTTCGTGGTGGTCGTGCATGAGAAGGTCGGAAAGCCGCTGCAACGTCTGGTCCAGTGGCAGACCTGCTTCAAGCACTGGTCCTTGAGCGCCGCGGATCTGAGCTCGATTTCCTTCCCAGGCGCGGCCTTGCCTGTCTCCTCGCACCACTTGAAGTGGGCGGACCAATCCTCGCTCCAGGCCCCGCCGGTGAACTTGCATCCCCGCTTCTGGTTCTCCTTCTGCTGCGCGACCGCGGTCGCGGCATAGGCGGCGCAGGCGTCCTTCTTGGCCGCCTTCTGCGCGGCGAAGCAGCCGAGCAGCTGCTGGTAGCGCGCATTGCCTTCCGTGGCGCGCGCCTCCGGGCTCGCTTTGAGGCACCAGTCGAAATGGGCCGCGTAATTCTCCGACCATGCCCCTCCCGCGAACCCGCAGCCCTGCGACGTGTTCGCGACCTGATGCTCGACCGCCGCCTTGGCATAGGTTTGACAGGCTTGCTGGTCCTGCTTGGGCTTTTCGGCGCATTGCGCCAGCATGCTCTTGCGCGCTTTGTCCTCGCTGGTCAGATCGGCCATGGTCGCGGTCTCACACCACTTTGCGTGGCCGTTGAAGTCGTTGCTCCAGCGGGGTCCGGCAAAGCCGCACTTCTGCATCATGTTCTGATCGTTTTGGGCGACCGCCGTGGCGGCATAGGCCGAGCAATTCAGCTTCTCCTTGGCGGAGCCGCCAGTGGGAAGCATGGTCAGCGAAAGGATGAGGGTCGCGGCGGCGCGCGGGGCTCGGCTGGTGAAGCGGGTTGGCATTGGCACCTCCAAGCATTGGGCAGTGCGGATCGCCCGACGCGTCCTCTTGTGATGAGGCGTTGT
>DATETZ010000132.1:0-22991 GCA_035283385.1 Hyphomicrobiaceae bacterium | reverse complement strand
CGGTGCGGATCGCGCGCGATTGGAGGGCAGGGCCAAGCGCAGTCGAACGGCCCCTTACCTCTTCACCCGCGGATCGTCGGCGTCGACGACGGCGAAATCGGGCTCGACGCCGCGCAGCGTCTTCTTCTCGACGGAGACGATGAACTGGTCGTCGCGCACCCGGCCCAAG
Organism: Hyphomicrobiaceae bacterium; assembly: GCA_035283385.1. GTDB lineage: Bacteria > Pseudomonadota > Alphaproteobacteria > Rhizobiales > Hyphomicrobiaceae > Hyphomicrobium_C. Next base: position 22,822 of record DATETZ010000132.1, on the reverse strand, counting down.
TCCTTGTCGCGGTCGGGAAGAACAAGGGTCGCGTAGTCGCCGCGCCAGACGATCACCTGCCCGCCCTGTCGTGCCGCCGTCCGCGCCCAGCCCTTGATCGTCGTGTGGAACGGCTCGACGCGCCAGGCATCCGGCCGGTCGGGATCGGCGTGGATGGCGATCCGGTTGGCACGCTCCTCGTAATTGATCAGGAACTTCGCTATAGACGGCTTCCAGCGGTCGTCGAGGTCCGCAATGCGACGGTAGCCGCAAAAGAAGCTCTGACAGGGTCCCGGGCGCTCGGCGTAGATTGCGCAGCCGCGCTTGGGATCGCAATGGGCGCACCATTTGGCGCGTGGCTTTTCGAGCACGTCGACGGCGAGCAGCTTGCAGCAGAGCGTGCAGCCGTCGCACGAGCGGCCCGCAACGAGATCGGGAGCTTCGGTCATTGCCAACCCACTAAGGCGGTCTCAGCTTGCCATAACGGGGTCTATGCATGGTGATAAGTACTCCTTATTATGTGATCACGAACTTGCGATTTGAAGTTATCAAAACGCTTGGCTACATTAGCTGCATTCCAGACGGGTCGGCGATCCGCTCTGGGCAACTCTAAGGAGGATTCCCCATGAAGAGCTGGAGCAAGCCGTCGGTTCGCGAGCAGGAAGTCGGCCTCGAGGTCACGAGCTATCTGCCGGCCGAGATCGACATCATCTGACGCTGATCGTCGACAACATTGAATTCCAGCGCGGCGGCCCGATCGGCCGCCGCGCCTGTTTTCGACCCTTGACGGCAAGGCCGGCGAGCGGCCGAGCGGATCGATTGCCGTTCGCGCTCGGGCAAAGCTCGATGATCTACTGGCGCGCGCGTCGCGCTTTCCCCTGCGCGGGGCCGGGGGCGCCATGCGCAACAAAGTAGCATCAGTGGCCTTGATCGCGCTAAAAGGAAAATACGATTGGTCGTGATCGCGGCGATTGCCTATCAAGTCTGCACACGCCGCGCGGGAGGTCCGCGCCGCGCGTGCTAGAGGAGGAAAACCGATGAAGACCTGGATCAAGCCTTCGGTTCGCGAGCAGGAAGTTGGGCTCGAGGTCACGAGCTACCTGCCGGCCGAGATCGATATCATCTAACTGTCGACCTCTCTTGAATTGCTGGGGGCGGCGGCCTTGCGGCCGCCGCGCCCTGTGCTTTTGCGCCATCGCCCCGGCCCGATCGGCGTTGGGGGCGGCGACCGGATCGCCGGGCTCGATCGGATTCAATTGAAATCGACCGGATGCAGTGCGACGAACGTTCCGCCCTGCCCCGCCCTCACCAGCCGGGAGGGCAACTCGCGTTGCGCTCACAGCCGCGCGTCGCTCTCGCTCACCGGCAGCACGTCCTTGATGTCGTAGATGAAGCCCCTGCCGTTCTTGAGCCGCGACCTCAAGCTGGCCTCGGTGAGGGAGATGATCTCGTTGTGCCTGACCGCGAGGATCACGCCGTCGAATTTGCCCGCCGGCTGATCGTTCGAGACCGCGACGCCGTACTCGTGCAAGGCCTGGGCCGGATCGGCGTGCGGATCCCAGACGCAAACCTCGCGGGCGAACGGCTGGAGCTCCTTGACCAGGTCCGCGACCTTGGTGTTGCGCGTGTCGGGACAGTTTTCCTTGAACGTGAAGCCCATCACCAAGAGCCGCACGTCGCCGACGGGCAGCTGGCGCTTGACCATGGTCTTGACGATGTCGTGGGCGACCCACGCCGCCATGCCGTCGTTGATGCGCCGGCCGGCGAGGATGATCTCCGGATGGAAGCCGATCGACTGCGCTTTGTACGTCAGATAGTAGGGATCGACGCCGATGCAGTGGCCGCCGACCAGCCCCGGCCGGTAGCCGTGGAAGTTCCACTTGGTCCCGGCCGCCTCGAGCACCTCGCGCGTCTCGATGCCGAGCCTCTTGAACAGCTGGGCCAGCTCGTTGACGAGCGCGATGTTCAAGTCGCGCTGGATGTTCTCGATCACCTTGGCGGCCTCCGCGACGCGGATCGAGCTCGCCCGATACGTGCCTGCCGTAATCACCGCCCCGTACACTTGGTCGACGAGGTCCGCCACTGCGGGGGAGGAGCCCGAGGTGATCTTCTTGATATTCGGCAGCCGCCGCTCGTGGTCGCCCGGGTTGATCCGCTCGGGGCTATACCCGGCGTGAAAGTCGCGCTTGTAGGCGAGGCCCGAGATGCGCTCGATGATCGGGACGCAGACCTCTTCCGTGGCCCCGGGATAGACGGTCGATTCGTAGACCACCACATTGCCCGGCGCGATCACGCGCCCGACCGTCTCGCTGGCGCTTTCGAGCGCCCTCAAGTCCGGCCGGCACGCCGCGTCGATCGGGGTCGGCACCGTGACAATGTAGAAGTTGCAGTCGGTCAAGCCCTTCTCGTCGGTGGTGTACGAAATCTGCACGGCGAGTTTCATCTCCTCGTCGCTCACCTCGCGCGTGCGATCGATACCGTTCCGGAGGTCGGCGATGCGCGAGCGGTCGATGTCGAAGCCGGCGACGGAGAACCGCCGCGCCAGATAGACGGCCAATGGCAGGCCGACGTAGCCTAGGCCAACTATTCCAATCCTGGCAGATTCAAGCCTCGGGAGGAGGGACATTATCCTCAGCCGGTGATGGCATGATCGACGCGGATCGATAGGCGGACCGGGACGACAGTGTCAACACTCGGGCACGCTATGCACGCCTTTCCCACTCGTAGAGCTTAAAATAGTAGCGCCGAGGAGCGAGCTTGGACGTCAGGCGAGCTCGCGCCGGTTGAGCTCGCCCAAGATACCGTCGACCACCTCGTCCGGCGTGGCGTCCGCCGTTTGGACCCGCATCTCCGGGGCCTCCGGCGTCTCATACTCCGAATCGATACCAGTGAAATTCGTGATCAGGCCTTTACGCGCCTTGCGGTAGAGACCTTTCGGGTCGCGCCGCTCGCAAACCTCGAGAGAGGCGTCGACATGGATCTCCAGGAAGTCGCCGGCGGCGAATAGCTCGCGCGCCATGCGGCGCTCGGCGCGGAACGGGGAGATGAAGGAGACCAGCACAATGAGACCTGCGTCGACCATGAGCCTCGCGACCTCGGCGACGCGGCGGATGTTCTCGACCCGGTCGGCGTCGGAGAAGCCCAAGTCCCGGTTGAGCCCGTGGCGGATGTTGTCGCCATCGAGGACATACGTGTGGTGACCGGTGGCGTGGAGCCGCTTCTCGAGCAAGTTGGCGAGCGTCGACTTGCCGGCCCCCGAAAGGCCGGTGAACCAGAGGCAGCAGGGACGCTGGTGCTTGGCGGCAGCCCGGCCGGCCCTGTCGATCGCGAGCGCCTGCCAATGCAGGTTCTCGGCCCGCCGCAGTCCGAACCGGATGAGGCCGGCGCCGACGGTCGCGTTCGAGACTTTGTCGATCAGCACGAAGCCGCCCAGCGTCCTGTCGACGTCGTACGGCTCGAACACGAGCGGCCGCGAGAAGGCGAGATTGCACAATCCGATGTCGTTGAGCTCGAGCTGGCGGGCGGCGATGTGGTCGAGGTTGTCGACGTTGATCTTGTGCTTCAGCGCGGTGATCGTTGCCGTCGTGGTCTGGCATCCGCACTTCACGAAGTAGGGCCGCCCCGGCAACATCGGCTCCTCACCCATCCAGATGACGTGGGCCGCGACCTGGTCGGCGATGTCGGGGTGCGCGTCCGCGGCCGCGATCACGTCGCCGCGGCTCACATCCACCTCATCGGCCAGAACCAGCGTGACCGCATCACCCGCCCCCGCGCTCTCGAGGTCCCCGTCGCGGGTCACGATGCGGGCGACCGCACTCGTGCGGCCGGACGGCAGGACGGCCACGCGCTCGCCCGGCCGCACGCTGCCGGCGGCGAGGGTCCCGGCAAAGCCGCGGAAGTCTGCATTGGGGCGGCTCACCCATTGCACGGGCATGCGAAGCGGGCGCGCGCCGGCGCTCGCGCCGGCCTCGGCAAGCTCGAGGTACGTCAAGAGCGTTGGGCCCTCGTACCAGGGCATGCTCGCGGCGCGGTGCACCACGTTGTCACCCGCGGTGGCCGATACGGGGATCGCGGTCACGCTCGGGATGCCGAGCTCGCCGGCGAAGGCCGAGTAGGCCGTCGCGATCTCGTTGAAGCGGGTCCGAGAGAAGCCGACGAGATCCATCTTGTTGATGGCGAGAACGATGTGGCGGACGCCCAGGAGATGGACGATGAAGCTGTGCCGGCGGGTCTGCGTGAGAAGGCCTTTGCGCGCGTCGGCCAGGATGACGGCGAGGTCGCAGCCGCTGGCGCCGGTCGCCATGTTGCGCGTGTATTGCTCGTGGCCGGGCGCGTCGGCGACGATGAATTTGCGCTTCCCCGTCGCAAAATAGCGATAGGCGACATCAATGGTGATGCCCTGCTCGCGCTCCGCCTGCAGCCCGTCGACGAGGAGAGCGAAATCGATGCTCCCGCCGGCGGTGCCGAACTTCCGGCTGTCGCATTCGAGGGCGGCGAGCTGGTCCTCGAGGACGAGCTCGGAATCGTAGAGCAGCCGGCCGATGAGCGTGCTCTTGCCGTCGTCGACGCTGCCGCACATCACGAAGCGCAGCAGTCCCTTGCCGCCGAGCGGGTCGGGAAAGGCCGTCCCGGACGCCAATGAGGCGATTTCCCGGCTCGTCTTCGCTTCCGCCATCAGAAGTAGCCTTCCTGCTTCTTCCTCTCCATGGCGCCGGCCTGGTCGCGGTCGATGAGGCGTCCCTGGCGCTCGGAGGTGCGTGCCGCCAAGAGCTCGGCGACGATCTCCTCGAGCGTTTCGGCCCCCGACAGGATCGCGCCCGTCAAAGGATAGCATCCGAGCGTTCTGAACCGTACACGCTGCATGTGCGGCCGCTCGCCGTCACGGAGCGGCAGGCGGTCGTCGTCGACCACGATCAGCATTCCCTCCCGTTCCACCACCGGGCGGAGTCTTGCGAAATAGAGCGGCACGATGTCGATCTCCTCAGCGAGGACGTAGTGCCAAACGTCGAGCTCGGTCCAATTCGAGAGCGGGAACACCCTCATGCTTTCGCGCGCGTGGAGCCGGGTGTTGAAAAGACGCCACAGCTCCGGGCGCTGCGTCTTGGCGTCCCAGCGATGCGCCGCGCTTCGGAACGAAAAAATGCGCTCTTTCGCCCGCGAGGCCTCCTCGTCGCGGCGCGCGCCGCCGATGGCGGCATCGTAGCCGCCGGTCTCGAGGGCCTGGCGCAGGGCCTCGGTCTTCATCACGTCGGTGTGCACGGCGCTGCCGTGCGTGACGGGCGAGATCCCGCGCTCGAGGCCGTCGCGATTGATGTGCACGATGAGATCGAGACCGAGGCGGCGGGCGGTCTCGTCCCGGAACGTGATCATGTCCTTGAACTTCCACGTCGTATCGACGTGGAGCAGTGGAAAGGGCGGCGGCGCGGGATAAAACGCCTTCAGCGCCAGGTGCAGAAGGACCGACGAATCCTTGCCGATCGAGTACAGGAGCACGGGCTTGCGAAATTCCGCCGCCGCCTCCCTCAGTATGAAGATGCTTTCCGCCTCGAGCTGGCGGAGATGGTCCGATCGCATGGACATGTCGTTCCCGCGGAGCCTCCTCGTGATGGACAATCCCTATCGCGAGGCGGGCGCGGGAGCCAATCTCTCCGGCCTCGCCTCCCGGCGGCACGCACCGCCGGCACGGCTCCCCGTTCGCGTCCGCCGTCAGGGGGCTGCGTAGTGCGCGAACTCACGGCGGGCCCCCGGACCCCTCGTCGCGCCGGCGCACTCCTCAGAGCGGGGTCTCGTCCTTTTTCGCTTCCCGCTCGAGCCGCTGGATGCGCTCTTTGAATTTCTTCATCATGCCCTCGACGTAGTCGAAGAGCTTGTCAACGTCCTGCTCGGTCGGCATCGGAAGCTTTCCGGGCGGCTCGGGGGAAGCCTCCGAATCGGGCACGGGTGCGTCGGCTCCCTTTGCCGAAGGCAGGCGCTCGTTCTCCTCTTTGAGCGCCTTGTTCTCGGCCTCGAGCTTCTCGATCTGGCTCTTCAGCGCCTGTTGCGCATCGGGCATCAACTCGCACGACCAGGCCCCTTCTTTTCGGGTGCATACCGACATCGTCCCCGTTTCCTTGTCGAGCCGCACGAAGCCGCCCTCGGCGGGCGTCATCGTATAGCGCCCGGGCGGCTCTTCCGCAGCCAGACCGGCCGCCGCGAGAAGCAGGGAAGCGCCGACACCCGTCGCGGCGCCCATTGCGAATGTCTTGAGCACGGTCGTTCTCCTGCAATTGGGGTGCAAGCGCTTGGCGCTCGCGATCGAGCCTAATGAGCAACTGTGGCGAAACGCACCACGGGGCCGCGCCCGGCCAAAACGCCCGCCTCCATTGGCGGGACTGCCCCGGGCAACGCTCCGGCCGCGGCGACGAATCACCCTCGATCCAGCAACCGCTTGCCGAGACTTGACAGCGGGCGAATCGCTCCGGTGCGCGGATTTGGGCCAGTTTGGCTGACTTTCCGCAGCCTGCCAAGGGACTTAACCGAACATTTACTGCGCCCTGAGAGCTTCGCATCGATCGGTTCGAGGTCGTGCCGCGTCTCAAACTCTTGCGCTATCGCCCGGCACGATCGTGACGGCGGTCAGACCGTCTCGATTGATCCCCAGGGGAGCCGCCGGCCGTGGCAGCGCCGCCGTGCTCACGGGGGACGAGATGTCGAACGCAGACGAGGATATGTCGCGGCGCGCGGAACAGCCCGGTGAGGTCGTCTCACGACCGGCCGGCGTTGCGGACGAGCTCACGAACGCGCTCGCCCAGATGGCCGGTCAGTTCGAGGAGGCCGAGCGCCGCCAGGCGGACGTGCTGCAGCAGATCGAGGAGCGCCTCGCGTCGCTGAGAGCGGATGCGAGCCCGCCGCGGGCGGGGGCTCCCGCTTGGACAGCGAGTTCGGAAGGTCCCGGGATTTCGGGCCGAGCGGCGAACGGCGCGTCGATAACGGAAAGCTCCGGGGCCGCGGCCATTCATATTTTCGCCGGCGCAACGGGTCGCTCCGGCCGGATGGCTCCCCCTGTCGATCCTTTCGATATTGTCGACACGAGTGTGCGGGCCAGCGCGGGCGAGCCCTGGGACAGAGAGCAGGCGGAGACTCTCACACAGGTCTATGAGGCGGAAGCGCCCGGCCTCGTCCGGCGCACACCCGGCCCCGAGACGCGTCTCCCGGTAGAGCGTCAGGACCACCCTTCCGTTCCCGCTCCAGCGGCCGGTGCGCGCAATGGGCCCGACCGGGAGCCCCAATGGCTCGAGACCCGATTTGTCGAGATTGCGGCGAGGATCGAGGCTTCGCTCGCCGGGATCGGGCCAGAGTCCTCGCTGCGCGTCCTCGGCGAGCGCCTCGAGCAATTCGAGCGCCGCGTCGGCTCGGCGCTCGAGGCCGTCGCGACGCGCTCGGATGTCGTGGGGCTTCGTATTGTCGAGGCTCACGTCACCGAGCTCGCGACCCAACTCGAGCAAGCCAAGCAGCAGCTCGGTCGCCTCGATGGTATCGAGGAGCAGCTGCGGTCCGTGATCGAGCAGCTCTCCGATCAGCGGCTCGCCGCGCTCGACAATCGGGGCGCCGGGCCTGCAGACGGCATCGATCACATTGCCATGAGGACCGCGGAGGAGGTCGCTGCGCGCTTTGCCGATCTCGGCACGGGAGGGCCCCAGCTCGGCCGGCTCGACGAGCTCAAGGCCCTGCTCGAATCGCTGATGAGCGAGCGACGCCAGGGCGAGGACCAAACCGTGTCGATGCTCGACACCCTGCAACAGGCTCTGATCCGCGTGCTCGATCGGATCGACGACATCGATATTGCGCAGCAGAGGGCGCCGCTCCTTCCTGTCGGCGGCCGCGTTTGGCCGGACGCCGCGCCTCACCCTGCCGGTGAGCTCGGGAGTGCGCAGCCGGAACCGGGCTTCGGCGCCACGGCAGCGGACGATCACTTATGGCCGTCGGCTCCGGGCCGGGCTTTTGAGCAGCACACGCCTTTGTTTTCGTTCGCGCCGGACACCGAGCCTCTGGCCGGCTCGGACAGCGGCGCGCCGATGCGCCCTCCGCTCGCCCACGATGGGCCGGCTCTCCCTATGGCGATGGCGCCCGCGGGAGCGGCAGAGGGTGGCGAAGGCGCGGGATCGGCGATCGAGGTGCTGCGCCGCAACTTCATAGCCGATGCGCAGCGCGCCAGAGCTAAGGCCGCCTCGGCCCGGCCCGAACTCACTGAACCGAAAGTCGCAAGGGCCGCGAGCGTCCCGGCGCCGGGGAAGCCGCCGGCAGGCGGCTCTGGAGGCCGGATCTTGGGCCTGTCGCCAAAGCTTCTCGTCAGCGCGCTCGCGCTCGTGGTTGCGATCAACGGCGCGCTCCTCCTGTTGCGAAAGCCGGCCGAAGCGCCGGCGCCGGGCACCGTCACCGCGCCGTCGTCGGGCGCCAAGGTCCCGCCGGAGCAGTCGGTTCCGCCGAAAGAGGCCGATAGGCCGCGCTCGGACGCGAGCAAACCGGCCACGGTCACGGACGGCGGGGCGGCCGCCGCACAAGGTCCCGGGCATTTCGAGATCGAGCCGGAGACGGTGGTCGAAGAGTGGGGATTTGAAGGCCAACCTCCGGGTCAGGCATCCTCCGGGGACAGCGCCGATGCCGGACGCTTCGCCCCTGTACCACTCGGCATAACGCTGCAGCGCTCCGAGGTGCCGGCCTCGGGCGAATCGCTCGCGCGCCTGCACCGGCAGCAGGCCATGGCCAACCTTTCGGGCAAGCTCGGCGCCGCAGCCGCCAAGGCGACACTCGCCGCGCTCCTGCCGGAGAGCGCCGGGCCCGCGCCGACCGGCCGCTTGCCGGCCGACACCACCGGCGGCGGCGCAAGATCGAGCGTGCTCGATCTGCCGCCGGCGACCGTCGGACCGTTGTCGCTGCGGCTCGCCGCGGCCAACGGCGATCCATCCGCCGAGTTCGAGGTCGGCGCTCGCCTTGCCGAGGGCAAGGGCACGACTCAGGATTTCAAAGAGGCGATACGCTGGTATCAGCGTTCGGCGGCGCAGGGGTTTGCCCAGTCGCAGTACCGGCTCGCCGCGCTCTACGAGCGCGGTCTCGGGACCAAAGCAGACATGAAGCGGGCGCGCGTCTGGTATGAGCGCGCAGCCGAGCAGGGCAACGTCAAGGCAATGCATAATCTTGCTGTTCTGGGTGCCGGCCGGGAGACGGGCTCGCCCGACTATGCAACGGCGGCGCGATGGTTCTCGGAGGCCGCCGAACGCGGCCTCCAGGACAGCCAGTATAATCTCGCCGTTCTGATCGAAAACGGTCTTGGCGTGCCGCGGGACCCGGTCGGGGCCTACAAGTGGTACAGCCTTGCCGGGCGCGGGGGCGATGCGGAGGCCGTGCGCCGTCGCGACGCGATCAAGGCCAAGCTCTCGGCGGCGGATTTGGCCGCGGCGGAGACGCTCGTGAGCGCCTACAATCCGAAGGCGGCCGATCCCATCGTCAACGATGCTCGCGTCGCGGGTGAGGACTGGAAGCAGCGCTCGTATGGCGGTTGAGAAGCTCGCCACCACTCGCGGCCGGGGCGTGAGGGAACTTCTGAACCAAGGCGCCTTGCCCCCCTCGGCTGCCAAAGGCATTCGATTTACGGCTCGAACGCAGCGCTCGATGTTCGGAGGCCGGCGCATGCATCACTGGCACTCGGGCTCGAGGTCTAATACCATCGGCGGGTTCGGACCCGTTGCCCTCCCTTACCGATACCGTCGGTCGCGCGGCGGCCTTGGCCGGTGGCCGCCAGCGATTCTTTTCGCCCTCGCAGGTTCCGCAAGGGCATCGCTCGGGGATTGACCTGGCAGCCGGTGCGAGCAGAGTTGCGGCCCCATCGCAAGACCAGGGCCCGCAAGGTTTGAGATGGCGCTTGCCCTTGGCCCGAAGCTCGGGCCAGACATTCGGGCGAACGATCTCAGCGTGCCGGACCGGGATATGCACATCTATCTGCCGATTGCCGAGATGTCGGCCAACGTGCTGCTGTTTCTGGGCATGGGCTGGGCCGTGGGCTTCCTCTCGGGCCTGTTCGGCGTCGGCGGCGGGTTCCTGATGACGCCGCTCCTGATCTTCTCGGGGATTCCGGCGGCGGTCGCGGTCGGGACCGGCGCGGCGCAGATCGTCGCCGCATCGGTCTCCGGCGCAATCGCGCAATACCGGCGCAACAACGTCGACGTGAAAATGGGGCTCGTGCTGCTGCTGGGCGGCATATTCGGATCGGTAATCGGCGTTCAGATCGTCAAGATTCTGCGCAAGGCCGGCCAGTTCGATCTAGTCCTCGCGCTCGGCTACGTCACCTTTCTCGGCGTCATCGGCGCGCTGATGCTGATCGAGAGCCTGTCCACGATCCAGAAGGTGCGCGGCGGCATCGCCGTGTCGGCCCGGCGGCCGGGGCAGCACAGCTGGATCCACGGTTTGCCGCTCAAGATGCGATTCCACCGCTCCAAGCTTTACATCAGCGCCGTCCCGCCCTTGATGATCGGGGCCTTCGTCGGGTTTCTTGCCGCGATCATGGGGGCGGGCGGCGGCTTCATCATGGTTCCCGCCATGATCTACCTCCTGCGCGTGCCAACCAATGTCGTCGTCGGCACGTCGCTGTTTCAGATCGTGTTCGTGACCGCGGTGACGACGGTGCTGCATGCCACCGAGAACCGCGGCGTCGATGTCGTACTCGCGCTCCTGCTCATCATCAGCGGCGTCGTCGGGGCGCAATTCGGCGCGACGGCCGGGAGCAAGCTCAAAGGCGAGCAGCTCCGTTTCCTTCTCGCGGCGCTCGTGCTGCTCGTTTGCTTCAGGGTCGCCTGGGACATCGTCGTGACGCCGGACGATCTCTATTCGATACAGCCCCCGTTCGGAGGCCGCTGATGCCGTCTCGCCTCTGGCGCTTCCTCGTCTGTCTCGGCCTTGCGGCGGGCCTCGTCGCCGGCGCCGCCGTGGTTGCGCCTAGGTTCGTCCTGCACGACCGAGCCGAGGCGCGGATCGCAGGCCAAGGCCAGAAGCGCAAGGAGGGCCAAGGCCGGCGCAAGGACCAGCAGCCGGCGCCCAAGACTGCGCCCGCGACGCCGGCCGAGCCGCCCGGGCCCCCTCGACCGGTAGCCGTTCCCGAGCCGCCCAAGAGCCCGCTTGATTCCCTGCCGCCGGAGAAGGTCGAGGCCGATGTTTCGACGCGCTCGATCGCGGTCACGTCGGGTTTCACCGGCACCGAGATCATCGTCTTCGGCTCGGTCGACAACAGCCGCCAGCCGAGCGCGGAATCCGGCTACTACGACGTGGCGGTGGTCGTGGAAGGCACGCCGGAGCCGCTGGTTGCGCGCAAGAAGAGCAATGTCGGTGGGCTGTGGATCAATACCGCCGCCGCGTCATTCGACAGCGTGCCGAGCTACTACGCCGTGACCTCGACGCGCCCCATCGAGGAAGTCGCCGATGCCTCGATCCTCGAGGACAACGCGATCGGCCTCGACAATGTGCGCCTGAGGCCGTCCGCTGCGACCTCGGGAAGCCTTTCGGCTGCGGAGCTCACGGATTACGAATCGGCCGTGGTGCGGCTCAAGAAGGAGGACGAGCTTTACCTGCGCGACGACTATGGCGTGGCGTTCATCGGGCGCAGCCTTTTCCGCAGCTCGATCGAGCTGCCCGCGCACGTCCCGGTCGGGCCGCTGACAGCAAGCGTTTATCTTTTTCGCGACGGCGCGCTGCTGAGCAAGTTCTCGACGCGCGTCAGACTCGAGCGCGAAGGCGTCGAGCTGCTTCTCTATCGCTTCTCCGTGCGCCAGCCGTTTCTTTATGGGCTCTTTGCCGTGGTGGTCGCGGTGGGCGCGGGGCTCCTCGGCTCGATGAGCTTCCGGCGTCTGTCTCAATAGGGCCGGGCTTTCAGTCCTCCTTGAGCAGGCGTGTTGCCACGGGGTAGAGCCCCTCCTGACCGAGCATCCACACGCACAACCCGTCGTTGCCGAACAGCGGCGTGAACGCCTCGTCGAGCACGTTGAGGCCGCCGGCGTAGGTTCCGAACGCGGGCAGCACGAGGCGCACCCCGTTGCCGACGAAGCAGGGGCGGCGGATGGCGTATCCGTAAAGCGCGAGCTTGGCGGCGGGATGCATGTGCCCGGCGATCTCGTGCGTGACCGCCGCCGCCGCCGGCATGTGGCGCAGCACGAGGCCGGCGACCCTCAATTCGTCGACGACATGGCCGCCGAGCCGGCTCGAGATCCGGGGATCGTGATTGCCGGTGACCCAGATCCATTCGCGGTCGTCCTGCATGATCCTGAGCGTCTCGAGGTCCTCGGCCGAGATGCGCTCTGCGCCGGCGCAATCGTGCAGGCTGTCGCCGAGGGCGATCACCGTCGTCGCATCGAAGCGGTCGATGGCCGCGGCCAGGCGCTCGAGCGTGTCGCGCGTATCGTAGGGCGGCAGCATGAGGCCGCGCGAGGCATGGGCCGAGCCCTTTTCGAGGTGCAGGTCGGCAACGATGAGGGCGTCTTCCGCCGGCCAGTAGAGCGCGCCCGCGAAGTCGGCCACAAACGCCTTGCCGCAGATCGAGAGCGGCTGCTCGTTGAAGTCACCGACGTCGAGACGCTCCGGCTTGAGCTCGAGCATCGCCACCCCCGTTGGATCGCCTTTTTCCCGCCGCCTCGGCGATGAGATCCTCGGCTGCATCGCGCAACACGTCCTCGCGCGCAACGTGCGCCACCGTCTCGCGGCCGATCTCCAACAGGATTGGCACCGACAGCGGCGAAACGCCCGGCAGAGGTTGATGCCTGATTCGGCCCCTGATGCGGCGCAGAAAATCGCCGAGCCGGGCGATGTCCAACAGCCCGGTCGCGGCATCCGCCCAAGCCGCCTCGAGCAGAATGTGGCCGGGATCGTGCTTGCGCAGGACATCGTAGACGAGATCGGTGGACACAGTTATCTGGCGGCCCGATTTCTCGCGGCCGGGATGGCGGCGCTCGATGAGACCCGCGATCACGGCGGCAAGGCGGAAGGTGCGCTTCATGAGGCTACTCTCGACGAGCCACGCGTCGAGGTCGTCGCCGAGCATGTCCTCCCCGAGCAGGTGCTCGAGCGCGATCCAGCCGGCGGCAATCATGTGCGATAGGTCAGAGACGCTCCAGACAGCGAGGCCGTAGTCGTTGGCGACGAACCCGAGCGGGCGCGCGCCGGCGCGGTCGAGGCGGCGCGTCAAGAGCATGCCGAGCGTCTGGTGTGCCAAGCGGCCCTCGAACGGGTAGGCGACGAGGAAATGGCGGGCCCCGCGCGGGAACGTCTCGATCAGCACCTCGTCGGCGGCCGGAATGAGCGATCGCTCGGCCTGCAGCCCGAGCCACTCGGCGACCGGGCCCGGCAGGCCCTGCCAACGGCACGGCTCGGCAAGCATGGCGCGCACGCGGCGGGCAAGATGCGTCGAGAGCGGGAACTTGCCGCCGTCGTAGCTCGGGATCATCGGATCCTCGGCCGCGGCGCGCGAGACGAAGGCTTCCATCTCGCGCAATCCCTCGAAGCGCAGCACCTCGCCCGCGAACACGAATGTCGCGCCGGGGGTCAGCTGCTCGATGAAGGCCTCCTCGACCTGGCCGAGGATGCGCCCGCCCGTGAGTGCGCTCACCGTGCCGGCGCCGCCTCGGGACTTGCGGCCGATCAGCCGAATCGTGATCATCGGAGCCTCGACGATCGTGCCGGCGTTGAGGCGGTATTGCTGCGCAAGGCGCGGGTGAGCGATCCGCAGGCGCCCGCCGCCGGCCGGCTTCAACCGTGCGAAGCGCTCGTAGGCGCGCAGCGCATAGCCGCCGGTCGCGACGAAATCGACGACGCGGTCGAAGCTCCGCCGCTGAAGCCCCGCGTAAGGAGACGCGCTGCGAACCTCGGCATAGAGCGCCTCGGGATCGAACGGCGCCTGGCACGCCATTCCGAGCACATGCTGGGCCAGCACGTCGAGGGCGCCGGTGCGCCTCAGCGCCGCGTCCTGCTCGCCGGCTTCGGCCGCTTCGAGCGCGGCGCGGCATTCGAGGACCTCGAACCGGTTGGCCGGGACGAGAATGGCCTCGGAGGCCTCGTCGAGGCGGTGGTTGGCGCGGCCGATGCGCTGGATCAGGCGGCTTGCGCCCTTGGGGGCGCCGACGTTGATCACGAGGTCGACGTCCCCCCAGTCGATGCCGAGATCGAGCGTCGAGGTCGCGACCACGGCCTTGAGACGGCCCGCGGCCATCGCCGCCTCGACCTTTGCCCGCTGGCTGCGATCGAGCGAGCCGTGGTGGAGCGCGATCGCCAAGCCGGCGTCGTTGACGCGCCACAGCTCCTGAAAGACCAGCTCCGCTTGCATGCGCGTATTGACGAACACGAGGCTCAGGCGATGCGCCGCGATGGCGCGATGGATTTCGGGAATGGCATAGCGCGCGCTATGTCCGGCCCAAGGGACGGGCACCTCGAGCTCGAGGATCCCGATTTTGGGCTTTGCTCCGCCCTCGGCCACGACGAGATCGGCAAGCTCGATGCGCTCGTCCGGCGCGCGTTGCGGCTTAAGATAAGCCCTGAGCTCGGACGGGTGCGCGACGGTCGCCGAAAGTCCGACCGTCATGAGGCCCGGCGCCAGCGTGTTGAGGCGTGCGACGTCGAGGGCCAGGAGATCGCCGCGTTTCGTCGCAGCAAGGGCATGAAGCTCATCGAGGATCAGCGTGTCGAGACCGGCGAAGAGATGGACGGCGTCGGGGTGGCTCAGCATGAGAGCCGCCTGTTCGGGGGTTGCGAGCAGGATGTCCGGCGGGCGGGCACGCTGGCGCTGGCGGCGGGCCTGCGAGGTGTCGCCGGTGCGCGTCTCGCATCTGATGGCGAGCCCCATGTCCGCGATGGGCGACATCAAATTGCGCGCGACATCCGCGGCCAGGGCTTTCAAGGGCGACACGTAGAGCGTGTGCAGCCGTGCGCCGCCCTTAGTGCGGCTGCGCGCGGCAAGCGCGACGAGGCTCGGCAGGAAACCGGCGAGCGTCTTGCCGGCGCCGGTGGGGGCGATGAGCAGCGTCGAGCGGCGGCGGCGCGCCTGCTCGAGGAGGGCAAGCTGATGGGCATGGAGGCTCCAGCCGCGGCGGGCGAACCAGTCGCGGAACGGCTGCGGCAGGTCCGCCGCCGAAGTGCCTTGGTCGCGGAATGACGGCCGTTCCCGGCCGCGGCGATCGAGGCTCAGACCCGCCTTTGAGAGAGCGGCGTCATGTGCATGTGGCCCCTGAGACGATAATGCCTGCCGTCTCGGGTGCGTTCGGGCTTGCTGCGTCATGGCAGTTCCGGCTTCTCCCCTTGGGTGGCAACAGGCTAGCGTTTATGCTGCCCTGTGCGAAAGGCCCTTTGACGGGCCGGCGCACATGCCTTGGAAAGGGAGCTCCGTGGCCATCGACCGCAACACGTTTTTCGACGGCAATCCGTGGCGCGTCTTCATCCGCCTCGCGCTCCTTTCGATCGTCGTCGGCATCGTGCTGAAGGCGCTAGGCATCGATCTCAGGAACTTCTTCGATCGGGTCAATCAGCTCCTGCGCAGCATTTACGATCTCGGGTTCCATGCCATCGACTGGCTGCTCGAATATCTGCTCCTCGGCGCGATCGTGGTGATCCCGATCTGGCTCATCGCCCGGCTCGTGGGTGCTCTCGGCCGGAAGCCTGAGTAAGAGTGCCGGATTGCCGCCCTCAGTCTCCGACGATCTCGAGAATTCGCTCGGGCGGGCGGCCGATCACGGCGTGGGTGCCGGAAACGAGGATCGGGCGCTCGATCAGGATCGGGTTTTCGGCCATCGCCCCGATTAGGTCCCGCTCGCTGAGCCCCGGGTTATCGAGGCCGAGCTCTTTGTAGAGGGGCTCCTTCGCGCGCATCAATTGGCGCGGCGAAAGTCCGAGCAGCTTCATGAGGCGCTTGATCTCGGCCGCGGCCGGCGGGCTCTCGAGATAGAGCACGATCCTCGGCTTGAGCCCGCGGTCCTCGAGCAGCTTCAAGGCCTGGCGCGACTTGGTGCAGCGCGGATTGTGGTAGAGGACGAGCGACATCGTTGTTCACGCTATGGCTTTTGCGGCCCAGTGCTTCGATCTTGTGCCGGTGAGCGACGCGATCGACGTGACGCCGGCGCGCCGGCAGGCGGCTGCAAGGTGCTCTTTGATGCGCGCGATCAGACCCGGGCCCTCGTAGATGAGGCCGGTGTAAAGCTGCACGAGCGTCGCTCCGGCCTCGATTTTTGCCAGCGCCGCGTCCCCGCTGTCGATGCCGCCGATGCCGATCAGGGGCATGCGCCCGCCCGTGGCCTCGTAAATGCGCGACAGCATCGCCGTCGAGCGGTGAAACAGCGGCCGGCCGGAAAGCCCGCCCGCCTCGCCGGCATTGGGATCGGTGAGCCCGCTCCTCGCTAGCGTCGTATTCGAGACCGCGATGCCGTCGACCGCGTGCTTAAGGAGGCATTCGCTGATCGGCGCGATATCCTGTTCGGCAAGGTCCGGAGCGATCTTGACCACGATCGGGCGTTTAGGCTTACCCGCGGCCATTTGGGCCTCGCGTGCCGCCATCACGCGCGAGAGGAGCTCGTCAAGCGCTTGCGGCGCCTGCAGGTCTCTGAGACCCGGGGTGTTGGGGGACGAGATGTTGATCGTGTAGTAGCTCGCGACGCCGCCGAACGCCTCGATCCCTTGGACAAAGTCGGCGGTTCGGTCTCTGGCATCCTTGTTGGCGCCGAGGTTTACGCCGACGATGCCGCGCCGGTCCCGGCGCGCGAGCCGCGCGAGCGCCGCCTGGTGGCCGTCGTTGTTGAAGCCGAGCCGGTTGATGACGGCACGGTCGGCGGCGAGCCGGAACACGCGGGGCCGCGGATTGCCGGCCTGCGGGAGCGGCGTCGTCGTGCCGACCTCGGCGAAACCGCAGCCGAGGCCGAGCACGGCGTCGGCGACGCGCGCGTTCTTGTCGAAGCCTGCCGCGATGCCGACCGGGTTGGGGAATCTCAGGCCCCAGAGATCGATCGCGAGCGCAGCATCGTCGGCGCCGGCCGGGCGCGGATAAAGGCCGATCTCCAGTGACTTGAGGGTCAGCTCGTGCGCGTCCTCGGGCTCGAGCGCAAACAGCATCGGCCGGGCAAGGTCGAACAGCGCCGTCAACATCCATCGAGGTCCTTGGGCAATGCGGGGGCGCCGTCCTCGCCTGCGGCGAGAGACTTTGTCCAGAGCACGGCGGCCGTCGGCAGCGGGCCATAGAGGTGCGGAAAGAGCTCGCCGCCGCGGGACCGCTCCCATTTGAGCGCTTCTCCCAGCCCCTCCGCGTCGAACGCGACGAGCATGAGGCCTGTCGCGCCGGAAAAGTGCTGTTCCACCGTGCCTCTGACTTGGCGGCCTAGGGACAGGTGGATGAATCCATCGCGCCGGTCGGCGGGCGAGCCCAGATAAGCCCCCGCGCGGCACGCCTCGGCCCACGCGCGCTCGTCGACGATCTTGAATACTATACGGATCATTCCGGCTGATTTCCGCGGCCATGCGGACCCCGTCCCCGGGGCGGCGTCTCTCCGGCGGCTGCATCGGCGCAATAGTAGCAGGGCCGGGCAGGCGGCGCATCAAGTTCGTCCTCGATGCTCATCCATTGACTCCCGCGAACGACAAGGTTTGATTTCCTCTCCTGCCGGTGGGAGGCGGCATTTGATGCGGTGAGCCATCAGCTCGTTCGGCTCGTACCCAAAGTGAATTGCCAACACATGGATCGTGCGGAGCGCCGACGTTCTGCGCGGCGGATTGAAGGAAAGATTGAACGAAAGGATGAGCGCCCGGTGCGCCATGCGCGCAGCGAGGACTGCTCACAGATAGTGGGAACGGGAAACGGGGGGCGGGGTGGACGAATACATCGCGGTCAAGGTGATTTCTCTCGGGGAGCTGTTCTCGGACGCCTACCGCTTTCGTTTGCCGTATTTCCAACGCGCCTATGCTTGGCGCACGGCCGAGGTCGGGCGGCTTCTGACCGACATTCTCGGTGCGATGGGGCAGGCACCGGAAAAGAATCGCTATCTGCTCGGCAATCTGATGCTGGCGAAGGAGCCGAACAAGCCGGATACGGCTCTGGTCGACGGGCATCAGCGCATCATGACGCTGACCATCCTGTTCGCCGTGCTGCGCGATCTCGAGAACGGGGTGGAGACCAAGGCCAGACTGCAAGGCTTCATCTCGGGATCCGACTACCGCCTCGTCCCCCAGGAGAATCTCGCCGACTTCTGCCGCCGCTTCGTCCAGGAGCCCGGGGCGACCGAGGCCGACCCCGGCGCGGACCGGGCCGAGCTGTCCGAAACCGAGCGCAACATCATCGACAACCGCGACGATCTCAGAGCAAAGCTCAGCGGCCCGAAGATCACCCCTCAAATTCGCGGCGCGCTCGCGGACTTTCTCGCCGACCGCTGTTGTGTCATCGCGTCCGCGGTCCGCGACGAGAACGAGGCTTGGCGCATCCTCCGGATCGAGGAGGAAACCCGGCTCCAGTTCGACGCAACCGCGCGCGCCAAGGCGAGCCTCCTGTCCATCGTGCCGAGGGGCGATCGCATCGCCTGTCAGCGGATTTGGGAACAGTGCGAGGCACGCCTCGGCTCCACAGATATGCACGCGCTGCTCGGCCACCTCAGAACCTTGAAGCTGCGCAAGAGCTTCGAGAAGCCGCTGGAGATCGATATCGCCGAAGGCTTCGCGCTCGACAAGCCCGGCCGGGGCCGGGACTTCATGGAGAACGAGCTGCTGCCGGCCTGCGAGCGGTTCGCCGCCCTGCGCCACCCCCAGTTCGGCGGACGGGCGCATCGCGAGGCGATCAAGGCGAGCATCGACCGGTTGTGCTGGATCAATTCCCAGCTCTGGGTTCCGGCAGCGCTTCTGTGGGTCGCGCGCAAGAGCGAGGACCGGGAAACGGCTCTCTTCTTCAGCCGTCTCGAGCGGCTCGTGTGGATGATGCGGCTCGCCGGCCATGATCCCTCGCGCCAGCAGCGGCGCATCGTTCAGCTGCTGGGAGAGATCGATCGCGGGGTCAAGATCGAGGCGATGCGCGAGCTCGAAATCGGCAAGTCGATACGCGAGGCGGCGCTGTTGAACCTCAGGAGCACGACGTTCGATTCCAAGCGCTACTGCACGAGGGTCTTGAGGCGCATCAGCATCGCGCTGCGTCAGGATCCCGGTCCGGTCGATATCGCCAAGGTCACGGTCGAGCATGTCCTGCCGCGCAGCTGGTCGGCCAAGAGCGGCTGGCGGCACCACTTTCCCAACAAGAATGCCGTCGAGATCCACGCCCACAGGTTGGGCAATCTCACGTTTCTCACCGCCGCCGAGAACCAGGCGGTCGACACGTTCGATTGGGCCGCAAAGCGGCGGGTGCTCGCGCGCTCGAGGCTCGTGCTGTCCAACCGCTTGCGCACCATCAAGGACTGGACCCCGGCCGTGATCGTAAACAGAACCGAGGAGCTTATTCGCATCCTGTTCGAGGCTTGGGATATGAAGCCGTAGGTCGGACAGAGCCCGGCGTGAGCCGGGCGAAGTCCGACACGAGGCAACGCGAATGGCCCTGTCGGACTTCGCTCGGGCTTTGCCCTCGCTCACTCCGACCTACGCCGCCGAATCCGCTCATGCGGCCTTGACCAGCTCGCCTCTCAGCGCCTTGTCGATGAGCTCGCGCGTCTCCTTTACGCCGTAAAGCTCAATGAAACCGCCGAAGCGCGGGCCTTGGCTCGAACCCAGCAGCACCTCGTAGATCGCCCTGAACCAGTCGCGCAAGTTGTCGGCGAACCCGTTCGCCTTCCCCGCCTCGTAGACGAGGCTCTGCAGCTCCTCGGCGGTGGCCTCGGGCTTTGCTTTCTCGAGAGCGGCCGAGAGCGCCTGGAGCGCCTTTCGCTCGGTGCCGGCCGGGGCACGGTAGACTTTCTTCGGCTTCTCGAAGGCGTGGTAGTAGGCCACCGCGTAGCCCGCCAGGTGGTCGAGAACCGGATATGCCTCGGGCGTGGCGGCGGGCTTCAACTTGCGGATGAAGCGCCACAGCCGGTCCTTGCTCTCGGCGTTCGAGGCCGAGACGAGGTTGAGAAGAAGCGCGAACGTGATCGGCAGCTCGGCCGCGGGCGGATGGCCGGAATGGACGTGCCACGCCGGGTTGTCGAGCCTCTGCTTCGCATCCTGGCCCGGATAAGCGGCCACCAGCTGCAGGTACTCGTCGACCGCGCGCGGGATCACGTCGAAATAGAGGCGCTTGGCGCTCTTGGGCTTCTGGTACATGAACAGCGAAAGGCTTTCGGGCGAGGCGTAGGTCAGCCACTCCTCGATCGTGAGGCCGTTGCCCTTCGACTTCGAGATCTTCTCGCCGTTCTCGTCGAGGAACAGCTCGTAGATCGAGCCTTCGGGCGGCGTGGCCCCGAGCGCGCGGCAGATCCTCGACGACAGCGCGACGGACTCGATCAGATCCTTGCCCGCCATTTCGTAATCGACGCCGAGCGCCGTCCAGCGCATGGCCCAGTCGGCCTTCCATTGACACTTGACGCGACCGCCGGTGACCGGCGTCTCCACCTTTTCTCCCGTTTCGGGATCTTCGTAGACTACCGTCCCCTTCTTCGGATGGCGCTCGATCATCGGCACCTGGAGCACGCGGCCCGTGCGCGGAGAAATGGGCAGGAACGGCGAGTAGGTGGCGCGCCGTTCCGGACCCAAGGTCGGGAGAATGATCTCCAGGACCTGGTCGTAAACCTCGAGCATTTTGAGCAGCGTGCGATCGAAGCGGCCCGAGGTGTAGCATTCGGTTGCCGAGAGGAACTCGTAGGCGAAGCCGAACATGTCGAGGAACGCCTTGAGGCGGGCGTTGTTGTGGTGGGCGAAGCTCTCGTGGGTGCCGAACGGGTCCGGCACGCGCGTCAGCGGCTGGCCGAGGTGCGCCTTGAGCATGTCCCTGTTGGGCACGTTGTCGGGCACTTTCCTCAGCCCATCCATGTCGTCCGAAAAGCAGACGAGGCGGGTCTCGCGGCGGCCCGCCGACAGCGTTTCGAAGGCGTGGCGGACCATGCTCGTGCGCGCGACCTCGCCGAAGGTGCCGATGTGCGGCAAGCCCGAGGGGCCGTAACCGGTTTCGAAGATGACGGTCTTCGTGTCTCCCCCCTTCATGCTTTCGAGACGCGCGATCAGCCGGCGCGCCTCCTCGAACGGCCAGGCCCTGGCATCTTTCGTGGCGGCGGCGGCGACGGCGGGGTCGAGATTAGCGGTCATTGGCGTGAGAGCTTGGGCTCAAGGCGTCTCGTCTTCGCCGCAAAGGCGGCGAGCGTATAGAATTGCCGCGCACCCTATGAGGCGGTCCACACGGCGTCAAATTCACTCGATTGCCCGCCGCCCGTGCCTGCCGCTAAGCTCCGGCCCTTTCGCCGGCTGGGAGACACGCAAGTGAAGCTCGCCCACGCGCTGCTCGCGGCGCTCCGTGACTACGGCGCGCGGGAAATCTTCGGCATTCCCGGCGATTTCGCGCTGCCCTTGTTCCGCGAGATCGAGCGCTCGAACATCCTGCCGCTGTTGACGCTGTCCCACGAGCCGGCGGTCGGCTTTGCCGCCGACGCGGCGGCGCGCTACCGCTCCTCGCTCTCGGTCGCGGCGGTCACCTACGGCGCCGGCGGCCTCAACTTGGTGAATGCCGCGGCCCAGGCCTATGCCGAGAAATCGCCGGTCGTCATCGTCTCCGGCGCGCCCGGCGCGAGCGAGGGCAAGCTCGGGCTCGGCCTCCATCATCAGGTGAAGCATCTCGGCACCCAGCACCTCGTCTTTACCGAGGTGACATGCGCACAGGCCGTGCTCGACGACCGGGACACGGCGCCGCACGAAATCGCGCGCGTCCTGACCGCCGCGCGCGAGCTGTCGCGGCCGGTCTACATCGAGTTCCCGCGCGACATGGTCGAGGCCGACGTCGAGCCGGTGCCGGCGTTCGCCGAGACTCCCTACGATCGCGACGCGGCGCGCGCGGCGGCGGCGGAAATCCTTTCCAAGCTCGAGGCGGCGCGGGCCCCGGCGCTGCTGCTCTGCGTCGAGGTGCGCCGCTACGGCCTCGAGGCCAAGGTGACCGAGCTCGCGCGCCGCCTCGCCATTCCCGCCGCGACGACGTTCATGGCGCGCGGCATCCTGGCCGGGGCGGAGGCGCCGCTGATCGGCACCTACCTCGGCCTCGCCGGCGACCCGGCCGTCCGCGAGACGGTCGAGGGCTCGGATGCGCTGCTTATGCTCGGCGTCGTCCTCTGCGACATGAACTTCGGCGTCTCGGAGCAGTTGATCGACCGCAGGAAGAGCATGCACGCCGTCGATCGCACGGTTCGCATGCAGCATCACCTCTACCCCGACGTGCCGCTCCCGGCCCTCGTCGATGCCCTGCTCGAGCGCGCCAGGCCCTTGGGCCGCGCCAAGCCGAAGAGCGTCGCCTATCCGATCGGCCTCGAGCGGGACGGAAATGTCATTCGTCCCGAGGATGTCGCGCGCGCGGTCAATGATCTCTTTGCGGCCAAGGGGCCCATGCCGATTGCGTCCGATGTCGGCGATTGCCTCTTCACGGCCATGGACATCGTCTATACGGAACTCGTGGCGCCGGCCTACTACGCGACCATGGGGCCGGGCGTGCCGATGGGGTTCGGCCTGCAGGCGGCGAGCGGCAGGCGGCCGCTCGTACTGGTGGGCGACGGGGCCTTCCAGATGACCGGATGGGAGCTCGGAAACGCGAGGCGGCTCGGCATGAACCCGATCGTCCTTCTGTTCAATAACACGGCGTGGGGCATGCTCAAGGTGTTCCAGCCCGAGACGCGCTACAACGACTTGACCGACTGGCGGTTCGCCGAGCTGG
>DATETZ010000131.1:0-14918 GCA_035283385.1 Hyphomicrobiaceae bacterium | reverse complement strand
CCGCGGCTCGAAGCCGGTGATGTGGTCGGTCGTGGAGAAGACCGCACTCGCCGAGGCCGAGGTCGAGTACCTCGACACCACCTCCGACCAGATCTGGGTGAAGTTCCCTGTGACGATGTGGGGTGCGTCAGGCGGCGATCTTTCTGAGATCAATGCAGCAGCCGACGACGTTCAGGGCTCTCATATTGTCATATGGACGACGACACCTTGGACAATCCCTGGCAATCGGGCGATCGCGTATTCTTCGACGATTAGCTATGGCGTGTATGAAGTGGTCGATGCGCCCGCTGACAACTGGGCAAAGACAGGGGACAAACTCGTACTCGCCGATTCACTTGCTGAAAACGTCTTCAAGCAAGCACGGGTCAATTCGCATCGGCGACTTCGGACAATGACTGAGGATATGTTGTTGCATGTCCATTGCAGTCATCCGCTAAGTTCATTGGGTTACACATTCGACATTCCGCTGCTCGACGGCGAGCACGTCACCGAGGATGCGGGCACCGGCTTCGTGCACACCGCCCCCGGTCACGGCACGGACGACTATCAGATCTGGATGGCGAACCAGGCGGAGCTGAAAGAGCGCGGGATCGACACCACCATTCCCTTCACCGTCGATGCCGATGGCGTGTTCACCAAGGATGCGCCGGGGTTCGAGGGCAAGCGCGTCTTGACCGAGACCGGCGACAAGGGCGACGCCAACGACGCCGTCATCAAGGCGCTCGCCGACGCGGGCGCGCTGATCGCGCGCGGGCGCTTGAAGCATCAGTACCCGCACTCCTGGCGCTCGAAGAAGCCCGTGATCTTCCGCAACACGCCGCAGTGGTTCATCGCCATGGACAGGCCTTTCACCTCTCCCCAGCGGGGAGAGGTCGGAAGCGAGCGGAGCGAGCTTCCGGGTGAGGGGGCGCCAAAAGCTGACCCGCGAGCACCCTCACCCGGCGCCTCCGGCGGCGGCCTCTCCCCAACGGGGAGAGGCGAAGGGGCGAATGCCTCGCAGCAGCCGCGCACCCTGCGCCAACTCGCGCTCGAGGAGATCGAGCGGACCGAGTGGGTGCCCGCCGCCGGCGAGAGGCGCATCACCGGCATGATCGAGAACCGCCCCGACTGGGTGGTCTCGCGCCAGCGCGCCTGGGGCGTGCCGATCACCGTCTTTCGCCACCTCGAGACCGACCAAGTGATCCCCGGCCCCGCGATCGCCGATTGGAATGAGTTCAAGTCGGATGAACTCATGCGCCGCATCGAGCAGGCCTTCGCCGAGCGCGGCGCCGACGTGTGGTTCGAGGCGGGCGCGAAGGAGCGGTTCCTGAACGGCCTGGTGGCCGACGGCGACCTCGCCAAGTGGGAGCCGGTGCGCGACGTGCTCGACGTGTGGTTCGACTCGGGCAGCACGCACGCCTTTACCCTCGAGGACCCCGAGCGCTTCCCGGGCCTTGCCGGCATCCGCCGTGTGCGCGACGGGGGCGCGGACCGCATCATGTACCTCGAGGGCTCGGACCAGCACCGCGGCTGGTTCCACTCCTCGCTCCTCGAATCGTGCGGCACGCGCGGCCGTGCCCCCTACGACATCGTGCTCACCCACGGCTTCGTCCTCGACGAGAAGGGGCAGAAGATGTCGAAGTCGGCGGGCAACGTGGTGGCGCCCCAGGAGGTGATGAAGACCTCCGGCGCCGACATTCTGCGCCTGTGGGTCGCCGCCTGCGACTACGCGGACGACATGAGGATCGGCCCCGAGATCCTGAGGACCTTCGTCGAGACCTACAGGAAGCTCAGAAACACCTTGCGCTGGATGCTCGGCGCGCTCGCCCACTACGAGCGCTCCCATCAGGTCCCGCGCGCCGATCTCCCCGAGCTCGAGCTCCTGATGCTGAACCAGCTCTACGAGCTCGACCGCGAGATCCGCGCGGCGTATGCCGGCTACGACTACCGCAAGGTCGTGGCGATGCTCTCCCACTTCATGAACACCGACCTCTCCGCGTTCTATTTCGACATCAGGAAGGACACCCTCTACTGCGAGGCCTACTCGAGCGCAAAGCGCAGGGCGGCGCTGACCGTCCTCGACCAGATCTTCGGCTGCACGGTCTGCTGGCTCGCGCCGATCCTCGCCTTCACCGCCGAGGAGGCCTGGCTCGCTCGCTATCCCTCCGAGGCGGGCTCGGTGCACCTCGAGCACTTCCCCGAGATGCCCGAGGCATGGCGCGACGAAGCATTGGCCCGTAAATGGGACAAGGTGCGCGCCGTGCGCCGCGTGGTCACCGGCGCGCTCGAGGTGGAGCGCGCGGCAAAGAGGATCGGCTCGAGCCTCGAGGCCGCGCCGCACGTTTTCGTCACCGACGCGGCGTGCCATGAAGCCCTTCAAGACGTCGATCTCGCGGAGGTCTCGATCACCAGCGCCGCGACGCTCGTGCACAAAGTGGCGCCCGAGGGCGCGTTCACGCTCCCCGACGTGCCGGGCGTCGGCGTCGTCGCTCACCGCGCCGAGGGCCGCAAATGCGCGCGCTCGTGGCGGATCACGGCCGACGTGGGCTCGGACCCCGACTTTCCCGACCTCTCGGCGCGCGATGCCGCCGCGGTCGCAGAGTTCGATGCGCGGGCGGGGCGAGCGTGAGGCCGGTGCTCGCGTTGACCGCGCCACCCCTTTGCACTACACTGTAGTGCATGACCAAAAGCGAGGTGTACAGCTGGCGCCTTTCGCCCGAGCTCAAGGCCGAGCTCGAGGCGGCCGCGCGTCGCAAGAAGGTCGCCATGTCCGTGGTCCTCGAGCGGGCCGCGCGCGACTGGCTACGCAAGGAAGCCCCGCGCAACGACGCGGCGGACCAGGAACGGCGCCGTGCCGCCCTCATGGCGTGTGCAGGAGCGGTTTCCGGAGATGGAACCTCGGCGACCAACGCTGTCGTTCGCCAGGTGATTGGTGACGCGCTCGAGCGCAAATATGGCCGGCGCCGTCCTCGTTGATACGGGTCCTCTACTCGCCTTCGTGGACGACCGCGATTCCTGGCACAGCAAGTGCAAATCTGAATTCGGCCAAGTGCGGCTACCCCTCATCACCACCTACGCCGTGCTAACCGAACTGTTTCACCTGGCACTTCGCCGTTATGGCACGATGTCTGGTGTGTGGCCGGTGTTGCGGACAGGGCAAATCGCGTTGGCGCCACTCGGCACCGCCGATCTGCCTGCGCTCGATACCCTCATGACCCGCTACGCCGACCGGCCCATGGATTTTGCGGACGCAACACTCGTTCATGTGGCTCAGCGCGAGGCCATCTCCACCATCCTCACCATCGACCACGACGACTTCGAGACCTATCGCATCGGCCGCCGCGGCCGCTTCCGCATCCTCCCGGTCCGCTGATACAAGAGGGCTCCCGCGGCAATCCCGATCGGTGGAAGGTCATGAGCGAGGCACACGCCAAGTCTTGGATCTGGGGCCGCTTTTCGGCCTTGGGCCTCAAGGTCGCGCTCGCCGCGCTCGTGATCGATCAGGCGCACAAGGCTTGGATGCTCGGCATCCACCGCATTCAGGATCAGGGCCGGGTCGCCATTCTTCCGTTCCTCGACCTGGTGTTCGTCAAGAATACCGGAATAAGCTACTCGCTCCTCGATCAGTCGAGCTACGTCTGGCAGCTCGCGCTCGCGGCGTTCGCGCTCGCGGCCTGCCTCGGCCTCTGGGTCTGGCTTGCGCGCGCCGCCCACAGCCGCTTGATGGCCGCGAGCCTCGGCCTCATCATCGGCGGCGCGATCGGCAACGCCATCGACCGGGTGGCGCTCGGCGGGGTTGCAGACTTCTTTTCGCTGCACGCCTTCGGCTTTTACTGGTACGTGTTCAATGTCGCCGACGTCGCCATTGTTGCCGGGGTCGCCGGGCTCCTGTATGACTCCTTCGTTGCGAGTCGCAATGGTGCCGCAAAGTCATTATAGCGGAAGCACTTGGCAGCGCTTGTGGAGCCGTGCGCCGCCCGAGCTGGGGCGTTCGGAGAATTGAGGCTCAGGACATGAGGCTCATGGGTGGGGGCAGGGTGACCGCGAGGGGCGCGTTGGCGATCGGCCTTCCGTCATTGATGCTGCTCGTCGCCGGATGCTCGGCCGACGACATCGAGTTCAACGGCAAGCTGTTCGACGCGGTGGGCCTCGGGGGCAAGACGAAGTCCGCCGAGCCCAAGCTTGCGGCGAGGACGCCTCTCGTCCTGCCGCCCAACCTCGAGCGTCTCCCCGATCCGGGCACCGCTCCGGAGGCGGCCGCGAGCGATGTCGCCGCGCTCAACGATCCCGACAAGCAGGCTCAGACCTCGAAGGCAGAGCTCGAGCGCCAGCAGGCCGAATACTGCAAGGTGCACTACGAGCAGGCCAAACAGCATGGCGACCAGACGGGCGCCGATCTGGCCGTGGGCCCGGCCGGACCCTGCAAGGGATCGGTGCTGACCGCGATCGAGAAGTGGAACAAGGGCGAGGAGGAGTAGCGCCGAGCCCTAGTGTGGTGGTTCGCAAGTCCGTATCATTCTCGAGGCCAGGTTCGTTTACGAACTTGCGAACCTGAACCACACTAGAATCATGGATTTTCTAGTGTCCTTTCGACTCCGAAGTTCGCTAAACGCTCGCCGCAGAATGAGGCGAACTTCGGAGTCGGGACACTAGCTCGCCGGTCCGGTTCGCGCTCCCGAAATTCCCATCGAACGCCGACGCGGCTGCCACGCTCGCTTTGCTCATGCGCCCTCCCTGCGCGTTTTCCCGGTCGAATGGCGAGCCGAAACCGCCAATGAACACGATGTCATTTGACAACGGGGGCGGGAATGCCGAGATCATGCACCGCTAGTGTTGCGTCCCAAACGCTTCGTTCCGGCGCAGGTGGAACAGCGTTTGGAAAGACGCAACATAAACAAGAGGCTGGCTAGGGTTCCGGGCGGACGCTTGGGTACCAAGCGTCAGAGTCGGAACACTAGGCAAGCTGGTTGCGTTGCGCCGCGGCGCCACTCGGTCCTGCCGAGCAGAGCCGCGGCACGGCGTCCGGGGCCACCTCTGCCGCGATCCGAGAGATCGAGGATGCCAATGATCAACCCGTTCGGCGCTCGCCGCCTGACCCTCCTCGTGGCCCTTCTCATGCTCCAATTCACGCCGCCCCCCGCCGCACAAGCCGCGACCCGCGCCATCCAATTCACGCTCGCGAACGGGCTCGAGGTCGTGGTCATACCCGACCACCGCGCACCCGTCGTGACGCACATGGTCTGGTACAAGGTCGGCGCGGCGGACGAGCCCAAGGGGGTTTCCGGCATCGCCCATTTCCTCGAGCACCTGATGTTCAAGTCCACCGACAAGATCCCGATGGGCGAGTTCTCGAAGATTGTGTCGCGGCTCGGCGGCCAGGACAACGCGTTTACCGCGCACGATGTGACGAGCTACTTCCAGCGCATCGCAAAGGACCGGCTCGGCACCGTCATGGAGATGGAGGCGGACCGCATGGCGAACTTGCGGCTCACCGAGAAGGAGGTGCTGACCGAGCGCGAGGTGATCCTCGAGGAGCGCCGCTCGCGCATCGAGAACAATCCGGCCGCCATCATGGACGAGCAATTGAACGCGGCGCTCTATTATTCCCACCCCTACGGCATCCCCGTCATCGGCTGGCAGCACGAGATGGCGAAGCTGTCGCCCGAGGATGCCATGGCGTTCTACAAGCACTATTACGCGCCCAACAATGCCATCGTCGTAGTCGCCGGCGACGTCACCGCCGATGACGTGCGCCCTCTCGCGGAGGCGACCTACGGCAAGGTGCCGGCGAACCCCGCCGTGTCGCCCGAGCGCGCACGGCCGCAAGATCCCCCCTACCTCGCTGCGCGCCGTGTCGAGTACAAGGATCCGCGCGCCGGCAAGGCCTCTCTCCACCGCTACTACGTCGTGCCGAGCTACACGACCGCCAAGCCCGGCGAAGCCGAGGCGCTCGATCTCATGGTCAAAATCGCCGCGGACGGAGCGACCAGCCGGCTCTACAAGACGCTCGTCGTCGAGAAGAGGATCGCATCCTCGGCCGGCGGCAGCTATTCGGGGTCGGGCCTCGATTCGGGAACGATCGGGCTCTATGCCATCGCCGCCGACGGCTCGAGCCTGCAAGCGATCGAGGCCGCGATGGACGCCGTGCTCAAGGATATCCGCGACGACGGCCTGACCGCCGCCGAGCTCGAGCGCGCCAGGTCGAACTATCTCGCCGAGTACGTTTACGACATCGACAACCAGGCAACGCTGGCGCGCCGCTACGGCTGGGGTCTGGCCGTCGGGCGCACCGTGGCCCAGATCGAGGGCTGGCCGGAGGCGATTGCCAAAGTGACGCTCGACGACGTGAGATCCGTCGCCAGAACCTATCTCGATCCGCGCCGCTCGGTCACGGGCTACCTTGTTCCCGAGGCGGCGGGTGAAGACGACGTGCGGGCCGAAACGCCCGCGCCGGGGCCGGCCTCCTCGCAGATGCTGAGGTAAGCGCATGCTCGCGTCAGCCCGCGCTGGTGGCTTACGGCCTCACCCTAACCACCTCGGTCCCGCGCTGCTCGCCGCAGCGCTCCTCTTTGCCGCCGTCGTCCCACCCATCGGGCCCGCGCACGCCATGCAGATCCAAACCATCAAGAGCCCCGGCGGCATCGAAGCCTGGCTGGTCGAGGAGCACAGCGTGCCGCTGATGGCGCTGAAGTTCGCCTTCGAGGGCGGCAATGCCCAAGATCCTCCCGGCAAGGAGGGCCTCGCCAACTTCCTGACCGCCATGCTCGACGAGGGCGCGGGCGATCTCACCTCCAGCGCCTTCCAGGAGCTGATGGAAGGGATCGCGATGCGCATGAGCTACGAGGACGGCCGCGACGCCTTTTACGGCAACTTCGAAACGCTGACGGTGAACCGCGACAAGGCCGTCGAGCTGCTCCGCCTTGCTCTCAACAAGCCGCGCTTCGACGACGACGCGGTCGAGCGCATCCGCAAGCAGCTTCTCGCCAACTTGATCTACGACGAGCGCGACCCGGAGAAGGTCGCGGCACGAGAATGGTATGCGCTGGCCTTCGAGGGCCATTCTTACGGGCGCCCCGCCAACGGCACGGCGGCAACCATCGGCGCGATCGCGCGCGCCGACCTCGAGACCTACCGCAAGCGTGTGTTCGCCAAGTCGAACCTGCGCGTGACGGCCGTAGGCGACATCGACGCCGCCACGCTCGGCAAGCTCCTCGACACCGTCTTCGGCGGTCTCGAGGCCAACGCCGACCTGGTGCCGGTTTCTGTGACCAGCCCCGTGAACGGGGGCCGCCAGAAGGTCATCGAAATGAACGTGCCGCAGTCCGTCGCCGTGTTCGGGCTTGGCGCCATGCCGCGCAAGCATCCCGATTTCATGACCGCGTTCGTCTTGAACCAGCTCATTGGCGGGGGCGGGTTCGCCTCGCGGCTGATGGAGGAGGTGCGCGAGAAGCGCGGCCTTGCGTACTCGGTCTACACCTACATGCAGCCCTACCGTCACGCCTCGATCCTGAGCGGCGGCGTCGCGACCAGAAACGAGGCGCTCGCTCAGACGCTCGAGGTCATCCGCGCGGAGCTGAAGCACATCGCGCTCGAGGGCCCGACGCCGCAGGAACTGGACAACGCGAAGAAGTTTCTCGTCGGGTCCTATGCCTTGCGCTTCGACACGAGCGCCAAGATCGCGAGCCAGCTGCTGACGATCTTGATGGACGGTTTCGGGCCCGACTACGTGGAGAAGCGCAACGGCTGGATCGAGGCCATCACGCTCGACGACGCCAGGCGCGTCGCCAAGAGCTTGCTCGCGACCGACAACCTCATCGTCACCATTGTCGGCAAGCCGGCCAACACGGCCGGCAAGGGCTGAGGCGCCCTCCGGAGGCTGGCCGACGGGGAGGCGTTGCGGGGACTGCATGCCGGATCTTTCCTCCAAGAGCTTCGCCGCCGAGGGCGCTTCCCTCCCCTATCGCCAGAGGGTCGACGGCTGTCTCGAGGGCGCCATCGGCGCGCACGGCCTGACCTCGGCCCAGATCGAGCGCTGGCTCGACAAGGTCGCACCCGCGCTCGCCGCCCTCAGGGAGGACTATCGGACCGGCCGCGTGCCCCTTCTCAAGGTGCCTGAGGAGACGGCCGACATCGAGGCCGCGGCAGGAGCGCTCGGGCGCCTCTCGACGGGCGCCGAGACGATCGTCTTTTTCGGCACCGGAGGCTCGAGCCTCGGCGGCCAGACCCTGGCTCAGGTCGCGGGCTGGAATATCTCGGGCGGGGGTTCCGTCTACGACCGCTCGCGCCCTCGCACCCGCTTTTTCGACAACCTCGACCCGCTCACGCTCGAAGGGACGCTCGGCGGCCTCGACCTCGAACGGACCCGCTTTGTCGTCACCTCGAAGTCCGGCGCCACGGCGGAGACGCTCGCCCAGGCAGCAACCACGCTCGCCGCCGTCAGGTCCGCCGGCTTGCAGACCAGGATTCCCGAGCTCTTTCTCGGCGTCACCGAGCCCGAGAGTCCGGGCCGGAGCAACGGCTTGCGGTCCCTCTTCGCGAGCCTCGAGATCCCGATGCTCGAGCATCCGGCCGGCGTCGGCGGCCGCTTCTCGTGCTTGACCATCGCCGGCCTTCTCGCCGCGATGGCGCGCGGGCTCGACGCGCTCGAGATCCGGGCCGGAGCGCGCGAGGTGACGCAATCCCTGCTCTCCTCGACAAGGCCCGGCGACTTCGCCCCCGCGCTCGGGGCCGCGGCGGCCGTGGCCCTCGCCAAGGAGAAGGGCATTCGCACGCTGGTCATGATGCCCTACGCGGACCGGCTCGGGCGCTTTGCCCACTGGTGGGTGCAATTGTGGGCCGAAAGCCTCGGCAAGGGCGGCGAGGGCACGGTCCCGGTCGCCGCCCTCGGCCCCCTGGACCAGCACAGCCAGCTGCAGCTGTTCATGGACGGCCCACGCGAGATCTCGCTGACCCTGGTCCGTGTTGCGACCCAAGGCCTCGGGCCGCGCATCGATCCCGCGCTGGCCCGGCTCGCCGGCGTCCCCGTCATGGGCGACAAGACGGTCGGCGATATCGTCGCCGCGCAGGCCCACGCCGTCGCCGAAGCCTTGGCCAAGGCCGGCCGGCCGGTGCGCACCGTCGACCTCGACCGGCTCGACGAGCGCTCGGTCGGCGCACTTCTCATGCATTTCATGATCGAGACCATCCTCGCCGGACGGCTCATTGGCGTCGACCCGTTCGACCAGCCGGCGGTCGAGCTCGCCAAGGCGCTCACGAAAGAGCGGCTGTCGCGCTGAGCCTCGTTATGCACAGCGGCTGCTGCGAGGTGACAAATGGCGGTTCGATGAGCTAGTCATTGAGAGCGCGAGGAGCGCGGCCAATGCCGATTCGCCAGCTCAGGCCCGAGACCGTAAACCGCATCGCCGCGGGCGAGGTGATCGAGCGCCCGGCGAGCGTCGTCAAGGAGCTCGTCGAGAACGCGATCGATGCCGGGGCCGCCGAGATCGAGGTCGTCGCCGCCGCGGGCGGGGCGGCCCTCGTGCGCGTCACCGACGACGGCTCGGGGATGAGCCCGGACGACCTCATGCTCTCGGTCGAGCGCCACACCACATCGAAGCTCGCCGACGACGACATTTCCGACATCCGCACGCTCGGCTTCCGCGGCGAGGCGCTGCCCTCGATCGGCTCGGTCGCGCGCCTCGCCATTCAGTCGCGCGCTCACGGCGCCCGCGACGGCTTCGAGATCGTCGTCGACCGCGGGGAGAAAAGCCCCTTGAAGCCCGCCGCCGTCAATCCCGGCACGCGCATCGAGGTGACGCAGCTCTTCGCCGCGACGCCCGCCCGCCTGAAATTCCTGAAGTCGGAGCGGGCCGAGAACCAGGCCGTCTCCGAGGTCGTGAAACGCCTCGCCATGGCGCACCCTGCGATCGGCTTCTCGCTCGCGACCGGCGAGCGCACGGGGCTGCGCCTGCCGCGTGTCGCAGCCACGCCAGACGGCCTTTTGAGCCGCCTCGGCCGCATCATGGGCCGCGAGTTCATGGACGACGCGCTCGCCATCGCCGCCGAGCGCGACGGGGTCGAGATCACGGGCTTTGCCGGGCTGCCCACGCTGCACCGGCCCGACCCCGGCCAGCAGTATCTGTTCGTCAACGGCCGCCCGGTGAAGGACAAGCTCTTGATCGGCGCCGTGCGCGCAGCCTATGGCGATCTCGTCCCCAGGGGCCGCTATCCGCTGCTGGCCCTGTTCGTCGCGGTCGCGCCGGCCGACGTCGACGTAAACGTGCACCCGACCAAGGCGGAAGTGCGCTTCCGCGAGGCGGCGCGCGTGCGTGCTCTTATTGTCGGCGCGCTCGCCGCCACCCTCGCTGGCGCCGGCCACCGGGCGAGCGCGCGCGGGGGCGCAATGACGCTCGACACGATCGCGCAGCCCCCCTCCCCCGGTTGGGGAGGGAGGAGGGTTTTCGGGCCTACGACATCCTCCGTGCCAGCCGGCCTGGCCGAGGCGATGCAGGCCCCGTTCGCCGCTATCGACACGCCGAGCGCCAGCGCCGGCGGGGAGCCGGCGCTGGCGGACCTCCTCGAGCGCCCGCTCGGCGCGGCGCGCGCCCAGCTTCACGAAACCTATATCGTCGCGCAGACGCGCCACTCCGTGGTCATTGTCGATCAGCACGCGGCGCATGAGCGCCTCGTCTACGAGCGCATGAAGGGCATGCTCGCCAATGGCGGCGTCGCGCGCCAGGGGCTCCTGATCCCGGCCGTCGTCGAGGTGGGCGAGGATGAGGCGGCAGCGCTCATCGAGAAGGCCCAGGAGCTAGCCGAGCTCGGCCTGCTCCTCGAGGGGTTCGGGGCGGCTGCGGTTTGTGTGCGCGAGGTCCCCTCGCTGTTGGGCGACACGGACGTCGACGGGCTGGTGCGCGACCTCGCCGCGGAAATCCTGTCGCAAGGAGAGGGCTCGGCGCTGCGGGACCGCCTCGAGGCCGTGTGCTCGAAAATGGCCTGCCACGGGTCCGTGCGCGCGGGCCGCCGCCTCACGCCCGAGGAGATGAACGCGCTGTTGCGCGCCATGGAGGCGACCCCTTACTCAGGCCAGTGCAACCACGGCCGCCCGACCTACGTCGAGCTCAAGCTCACCGACATCGAGCGCCTGTTCGGCCGGCGGTGAGCGGCCGATGCGCGAGATGACGGACTATTGGGCGCTGACAGCACTGCTCATGGGTATCGCCGGGGTGGCGGCCAAGGCAGATGCCGGCGGCGCGCCGCGGCTCTCGCTGCCGATCGCGTGCGAGCCGGGCAGGACCTGCTTCATCCAGAACTATGTCGATGTCGACCCGAGCCCCGGAGTTCGCGATTACGCGTGCGGAGGCGCGACCTACGAGGCCCACACCGGCACCGACTTCCGCCTCGACTCGGCCGCTCAGTCCGAGCAGGGAGTGGCCGTGCTCGCTTCGGCGGATGGCACCGTGAAGGGTACGCGCGACGGCATGGCGGACATGTTCGTGAGCCAGGCCGGCAAGGAAGGCCTCAAGGGCCGGGAGTGCGGCAACGGCGTCGTGATCGATCACGGCGACGGATGGGAGACGCAGTACTGCCACATGCGTCAGCGCAGCATTGCCGTGAAAACCGGCGACACTGTTGCGCGCGGCCAGCGCCTCGGCGACGTGGGCTTTTCGGGCATGGCCGAATTCGCCCACGTTCATCTCTCCGTGCGCCACGACGGGGAGACCATCGACCCCTTCTCGGGCCGAGGCCGCGACGGCACGTGCGCCGTGGATCCGCGCGAGGTGCGCGGACTTTGGGATGAAGCCGCCACTGCTGCTCTGCACTACTTTGGCGGCCAGGTCCTCGCGGCAAGCTTCACCGCTCAAGTGCCGGTCTTGGGCGAGCTCGAGCGCGATCATGCCGGGACCGAGCCCGTCAAGACGGACGAGCAGCTCATCTTTTTTGCGCGTCTCTTGAATTTGCGCGCCGGTGACCGCATCCGCCTCTCCGTCAAAGGCCCGGCCGGATTCGAAGTCGAAAGCATCACCGAGCCGCTTCCTCGCAACAAGGCGACGTACCTGGCCTACGCCGGCAAGCGCCGGACGCTCCCGTCGTGGCCGGCCGGCCACTATGACGGGCAGGTGCAACTCCTGCGCGGCACCACCGTCGTCTCCGAGAAGCGGGCCGGGTTCACTGTGTCTGATTGAAGACCGGTCGAGCCGCAGGATTCCGGCAGACTCCATGGCGCGGCCCCATTCCTGCCATCGAAGAACCACGCTGGCGAGGTGACATGCGAGGCGGCGGACCCAAGCTTGACAGCGAGCCCTCCCATGTTGGTCGTGGACACCGTGAGCGTCGTGCGCGGCAAGCTCGCCGCCGCGGGAACCATCCGCATCGATTGCTGGCTCGAGGGCGACATCGTCTGCTCGCGGCTCGAGATCGGCAGGGACGGCTACGTCCTCGGCAAGGTGATGGCGCGCGAGCTTTACGTCGAGGGGCAGATCGTCGGCTCCGTCAATGCCGGCGTCGTGCACCTCATGGACGGCGCCTTCGTCGAAGGCGACATCCAGCACAGCGTGATCTCGATCCATCCGACGGCAACGCTGCTCGGCAAGGCCGTTCGCTCGCGCAGCCCCCTCGCGCCCGAGCTCGCGGCGCTCGAGGACAAGGCCGCCTCCGGCCGCGCCGGCTTGGAGGGGGAGTGCCGGGCGAACGCCAGGCTCGCCGGCGTCGATTGGTCCCGCTACCAGCACCAGCAGCGCGGCCCGGCGCCTGGGCCAGGGCGGCGCGCCGAGCGACCCCTGCGCGAGGCTCGCGCCCACGAGCTGCGCGTCGTCAAGGACGCCAAGTCCTAAGCTTTCTGCCCCCATCCTCGCGAAGGATCGGATTTGCGCCCGGCCCCTTGCGATCTCCCGGGGGCGCTCCTCATAGAGAAGGCGCAAAGCGCGCGAAGATCACCTCGGTGGCGCCGTACTCGCGGCGGTCGAACTCGCGGAAGCCCTCGGGAACGTCGATGGCCGCCTGTCTCTTCTCCTCGGTCACGGCGATGGCGCCGGGGGCGAGCCAGGCGCCGTCGCGCAGCGCGAGCAGCGCCTGTTCCGCGAGACCCCGGCCGTAGGGCGGGTCGAGGAAGGCCAGCGTGAACGGCTCGAGGCTTCCCGCGGCACCGAGACCGGTCGCGTCGCGGCGGAAAATCTTCGTCGAGCCGGTGAGGCCGAACGCCTCGACGTTGGTGCGGATGAGCGCGCGCGCTTCCGCCTGCTCCTCGACGAACAGGCAATAGCTGGCGCCCCGCGACAGCGCCTCGATCCCGAGCGCGCCGGTTCCCGCGAACAGGTCGATCACGCGCGCTCCCTCGATGGCGAAGCCCTCGATGCCATGGAGCAGAATATTGAAGATGGCCTCGCGCACGCGGTCCGCCGTCGGGCGCAGGCCCGCGTGATCGGGGCTCGCCAGCGCGCGGCCGCGAAATTTGCCGCCGACCACTCTCATTCGTCCTTACCCGGTCGGCGGTAGCGCCGCTCGTCCGTCGCTGCCGTGAGGCTGAACTCCGTGGCGAGCTTGGTCCCGAGCTGATCGGCGAGCACGTGGCGCTTCACAGGCTCTGCTTCGCCGGGCTCGAGATCGAGCAGCTGAAACGGCCCGAAGGAGACGCGGATCAGGCGGTTGACCTCGAGACCGTAGGTCGACAGCACCTTCTTGACCTCGCGGTTCTTGCCCTCGCGCAGGGCGAGCGTCAGCCACGCGTTGGCGCCCTGCGCACTATCGAGCCTGGCCTCGATCGGCCCATAGCGCACGCCCTCGATCTCGATCCCCCCTCGCAAGCGGTCGAGGTCGGCCTGCGAGACGCGCCCCCGGACGCGCACGCGGTAGCGCCTGAGCCAGCCCGTGGCCGGCAGCTCGAGGTGGCGCGCGAGCGCCCCGTCGTTGGTCAGGAGCAAGAGCCCCTCGGTGTTGAAATCGAGCCGGCCCACGGAGACGACGCGCGGCAGCCCCTCCGGCAGGTTGTCGAACACGGTCGGGCGCCCTTGCGGATCGCGGTGGGTGGTGACGAGGCCCTTCGGCTTGTAGTAGCGCCACAGCCGCGCCGGCTCCGTCGCCGCGAGCGGCTTGCCGTCGACCTCGACCTTGTCGTCCGGGCCGACCTCGATCGCCGGCGTCCTCAACACCGCGCCGTTGACAGTGACGCGGCCATCGGCGATCCAGCGCTCGGCCTCGCGGCGCGAGCACAGCCCCGCCCGTGCCATGGCGCGGGCGATGCGCATCGGCTCTCGAGGCCCTTGCGGCGCCGGGGCCTTCGCGTTCAATCGGCCGGCCTTGCCGCCCTCTTGCGGCCGAGGGCGTTGACGTGAGGTTGCTTTACCCATGAGAGTCCCGGCCATGAACAGGCGAGCGCCTTTATGACATCGGCCGTGAAGCTCGGCCACATGGACGTGGCGCTGGCCGAGGCCGAAGCGGCCGGAGCGCGCGGGGAAGTGCCGGTGGGCGCGGTCGTGGTCGCCCCCGGCGGCGCGGTCGTCGCCCGCGCGGGCAACCGCACGCGCGAGCTCAAAGACCCCTCAGCCCACGCCGAGCTGCTGGCGATCCGCGAGGCGGCCCGCCGGCTCGGCTCCGAGCGCCTCACGGGCCACGATCTCTACGTGACGCTCGAGCCGTGCCCGATGTGCGCGGCGCTGGTTTCGTTGGCCCGCATCCGCCGCCTCTATTACGGCGCCGCCGACGAGAAGGGCGGCGGCGTCGAGCATGGCCCCCGTGTCTTCACCCACGAGACCTGCCATCATGTGCCCGAGATCTATCCCGGCCTCGGCGAAGCGCGGGCGAGCGCGCTGCTCAAGGCCTTCTTTGGCGAAAGACGGAATCCCCCTTCCTCCCCCTCGAGGGGGGAGGACGGAACGCCACAGGCTTAGCGCGCCATCTCGAACATCAGTCCGACAACAATCCAGCGCGCTAAGTCTGATGGCGTTCCTAGGTGGGGGTGTGGT
>DATETZ010000130.1:0-6293 GCA_035283385.1 Hyphomicrobiaceae bacterium | reverse complement strand
CGGCGTTCGAAACGCCGACGGCAGGGGCGAGAGCGGTCCGTACGGGCTGAGGCCGTGCCGATTCCGGTCACTAATAAAAAAGCCCGGAGGCGGTCGACGGGGCCGTGCTATCGGCACCACCGACCTACTCCGGTAGTCAGGCTCCTTCGCTGCCTATAAACCGTGATGGCAAATCTCGAAATTCCGCGGCGGGGTTTGCCGGGCTAAGACACTGGCACGACGCGCGCCGCGGGATAGTTATTTGTCGCAGTCGACCGAGACCACGCCGACGGCCGGGTCGAAGCGC
Organism: Hyphomicrobiaceae bacterium; assembly: GCA_035283385.1. Lineage (GTDB taxonomy): Bacteria > Pseudomonadota > Alphaproteobacteria > Rhizobiales > Hyphomicrobiaceae > Hyphomicrobium_C. Next base: position 6,007 of record DATETZ010000130.1, on the reverse strand, counting down.
TGGCACTTGATCTCGGCGGACGCCACCGTCGAATCTGCCGCGGTCTCCTCTGTCGCGGTCTCCGGCGTCGTCTCGCTCGCGGCCGTCTCGTCCGTCTTCGGGGCCTCGTCGGCCTTTACCTCGCTCTTGTTGTCGGCAGCGGCCTTGGCGGCCAGCGCCTTCTCGGCCGCGAGCTCCCTGCGGCGCTGGGCCGCGGCAAGAGCCTTCTTCTTCGCGTATGCGCTGTGGCTCGCGCTCGAGGCACTCTTGTAGGACGTGAAGCCGCCGGATCGGCCTCCGCAGCCTCCCGCCTCGGCGGCGGATGCGATGGACAGCGTTGCGGCCAGAACCGAGGCGGCAAGCGTGGCGATCAGTTTCGTGGTCATTGCAGTCTCCATTGGTTTCGGTTTCGAAGGAGCGGCATCGGAAGCGCGGGCCGCCGTGCAGCACTGGTGGTTAACTTCGCATCGAGTGTCCGGCGGCGCTGTCCCGCCGGGTACAAGCGGAAAAAATTTTGGCGGGGGTGGCCCAATCCCTGAATTGACAGCCTCGCGCGATGTCCCTGGGGCGGGCGTGCCGGGCTATTCGAATATTTGACTGTGCGGGGACCACTGCGTCCGCTGGGAGGGCGGCGGACCCGAGCGCGAGCGCGACCGGTTCGGTCATGTCCGCCTCGCGCGGACGGCGCGGCGGTGGTCGGCAATCTGGGGCTGTCTGGGTTCCGCTGCTAGCGAAGCGCTGCCGCGCGGCGCGCGACCTCGGCCTGCGAGACCTCGCCGGCGGCGATCAGAGCGCTGACGCAACGGCTCGACAATTTCGGGCCCACCGCGCTCATGCACTGTCTGAGCTGCGGGCTTCCGACCTGATGGGCGCTGCAGTGGCTGAGGTAGTCGGAGAGGCAGGCGATTTTCACGGCATTGCTTACGGCCGCGGCCGGAGCGATCGAAGCCACCGTCGCGCCCAGCAGAAGGGTGGCTGTCAGCACGGTGCGGTAGGCTGTGGACATCGCGGTCATCGGCTTCATGGCTGTCTCCGTCGGCCTGGTATGACCGCAAATCTATCAAGGCGGCGGCGGCACGGCAGTTCCCCAAGGAACTCGCCCCATGCTCAGCGTAACGATTGGGAAAGGAAATCGGGCCAGGCGCAAATCTTAACCAATCTGGCCCGGCCGCATGCTCGTGATGCGTCCCCGCGCCCCTGACCCCGATTGACCGTGCTCCGATGGCGGCCTACTCGTGTCCTCCTGCACCGGCACATTGGTCAGGATGCAATGGCGGGAGCCGGAACAGTGAACCGTAGGCACGTGCTGTCGCTACTGATCGGGGTCTTCACGGCACCGGCAACGGCCCGGCTGCCCGCGCCGAGCCCCGCCAAGGCCCGCAGGATCGTTATTGTCGGCGGGTGGGTCTTGCGCGCGGACGATCTCGAGAAGGTTGCCGCCTATGCTGCTTGACGCCGAGCAGCGCCACGACGGCTGGTTCAAAGAGGTCATCTTCGATGTCTGCATTTGCGGGGCGGGGCCGGCCGGGATCACGCTGGCGCGGGCGCTTGCCGGCAAGGGCCGGCGCGTCGCATTGATGGAGGCGGGCGGGCTCGAGGCCAGTGCCCAATCGCAGGTCCTCTATCAGGGGCGCAACGCCGGGCTGCCCTATTATCCGCTCGATACCTGCCGGCTGCGCTACTTCGGCGGTACGTCAAATCATTGGGGCGGGTACACGCGCCCGCTCGACGCGCGCGACTTCGGGCCGCTTGCACAGCATCCCTTCAACGAGTGGCCGATCAAGAAGCCCGACCTCGATCCCTATGCGGAACGCACCGCCGAGATCCTCGACTTGCCGGGGCAGCAACCGCCGCTCGACGTATTCGGCGGCCAGGAGGATTCGCTCGAGCCCTCTGTCTATCGTGTAAGCCCGACGCGGTTCGGGCCGAAGTACCAGGACGAGCTCGCCCGGTCGGACCGGATCTCGCTCTACCTCAACGCCAACCTCGTGGACATCGAATTGGATTCGAGCCTTCGGTCCGTTTCCGGGCTGGTGTTCCGATCTTATTTGCGCGACCAGCCGTTCCGGGTCCGCGCACGCCAGTTCGTCGTCTGCTGCGGCGGGCTCGAGAACGCGCGGCTCCTGCTCAATGCGAACCGCCAGCTGCCGCGCGGCATAGGCAATCAGCACGATTTGGTTGGCCGGTTCTTTTGCGAGCATCTCGAGATCGACGTCGGTCGCGCGCTCATGGCGTCGCCCCCCTCCGCGCTCAATTTCTACATTGCGAGCGATCGGCTGATCTCCGACCGGCGGTGCCTCAGTTTCGAGGTGGAGCTGCTGCCGCTGGAGCGAACCGAGCCGTCGTGCGCGTTGCCATTTCCTGAGCGCCTCAGCCGCGCCTTGCTCGAGCCCGCGCGAGCCTGTTTCGACGCGGTCGTCATCGCGGTCGTCGGGCAGTCCGTAAACGGCGATAGCCGCGTGATGCTGGCGAACGAGGTCGACCGCTTCGGGCTGAGGCGGCTCGCGCTCGACTGGCACCTCGCCGATATCGACCGCCTGACCCTCAGGATCGCGGCAGAGGTGACGGGGCGCGCTATGGCACGCCATGACGCCGGGCGGGTGCGCCTCGATCCGTGGGTTACGGATGCGGAGCAGGAGGTGCCCCTCAGCGAGGAGGCTGGCGGCTCGTGTCATCACATGTGCACGACCCGCATGAGCCATGATCCCAAGACGGGCGTGGTCGACCGCGACTGCCGCGTGCACGGGATCGAGAACCTCTACATGGGAGGCAGCAGCGTCTTTGCGAGCCCCGGTGTGTCCAATCCGACCTTCACGATCGTGCAGCTGGCGCTGCGCCTCGGCGATCACCTCGACGCCCGGCTGGACAAGGGATGACCAGCGGTAGCCGTTGAGGGTTTTTGCTCTCGCCTACTCGGGCAGCGGAATGAACTCCTCCGCGTCGCTCGGCACGGGTGTGAAACGCTTGGCTATCCAGTCGGCCTTGGCAGCGTCGATGCGGTCCTTGGACGACGAGACGAAATTCCACCAGATATGACGCGGCCCATCCATCGGCTCGCCCCCGAGTAGCATGAGACGCGCCTGCGAGAGGGCAAGGATCGAGATGCGGTCTCCGGGCCGGAACACAAGAAGGCGGCCCGGCCCGAACGTTTGGCCCGCGATGTCGATCTCGCCGGAGACGACATAGGCCGCGCGCTCGTCGTAGTCGGGATCGAGGGGAAGCGCGGCGCCCGGCGCCAGCACAGCCTCGGCATAGAAGCTTTCGTGCGGGAAGGCCGCGGGCGAGCTCTCACCGTAGAGCGAGCCCATGACGATGCGCACCCTCTTGCCGTCTTCGGTGATGCGCGGCAGCTCGCCGGCGCCGTGATGGGCGAACGCGGGCAAGTCCTCCTCGTGGGACTGCGGCAGCGCGGCCCAGGCCTGGATACCGAAAAGACGTGAACCCTTGGTGCGCGCCTCGGTGCTCGTGCGCTCGGAGTGGACGATGCCGCGGCCGGCGGTCATGAGGTTCAGCTCGCCCGGCCGGATCGCGAGTGCCGTGCCGAGGCTGTCGCGGTGCATGATCTCGCCGTCGAAGAGATATGTAACGGTCGCGAGCCCGATATGGGGGTGGGGGCGCACGTCGAGCCCCGTGCCGAGCAGAAATTCAGCCGGGCCCATCTGATCGAAGAAGATGAACGGTCCGACCATCTGCTTACCGGCGGCGGGCAGCGCGCGACGCACCTCGAAGCTGCCAAGGTCGCGGGCGCGCGGCACGATCACCTGCTCGATGGCCTCGCAGGACTTCGCGTCGCCCGGCTTGGGATCGTTCGAAGGCTGCCAGCTCATGTCTTGCACCCGGATTTCGGCTCCCGCTTGAGGGTGCCCATGAGAGCACGTAATTACTCCAACTTGGCGCAAACCGGGAGTGCGCAACGCCGACGCCCTATTCCGCTAGTGTGGCTTTGGTTCAGAAGTTCCCTCACGCCCCAGCCGCGAGGGAATGGGGAACTTCTGAACCGCCATACTAGTGCCCATTCGTGAGACCCGGGTGGGACCGCATTCTACGCCCCGGCGCGCGTCGAAAGGAGCAGCACGCCCTCGACCGCCGTCCTCGATTGGATCGGCACCGCCACGGAGACAACAAGCTCACCGCTCTCAACCACAAGGAGTGCACTCGTGACCGAGCCGTCGAGGGCCATGCGCAGCTCGGGGTAGGCGGCACCGTTGGTCCCGGCCGGCGCGCGGATGGCCGCCATCTCGCCGCGCGCGAGCCAGGATAGGGCACGCGTCGACGCAGTCTCGAGCACGCCACGCCTTGGCTCCTCGCTGAACCCCAGACGCCCGCGCAACGGAAGGCCGGCCGTGTCGACAATCAATGTTCCGTCGCGCGCAAAGACGCGGGCGCGCGTGTCGGGCGCCCGCACCAGGCGCCGCAGGATCGGCGCGACGCGCTCCGGCGGGATCTCCGCGGACTCGTCGGCGGCAATGACGGCTGCGATGACCTCGCCCTGGACGCGCAGGCTGTCGCCTTGGGTCTCGATCAGCGCCTTGTAAGCCCGGCTGAATGAGAGAATCGCGAGCCCAGCGATCACCAGCGCCGTCGATGTGAGCAGCGCCGTGCACTGCCAGAGTGGACGTGCCTTCATGAGATGCTCCCCAACTCGGCCCGGACGATCATCAATCGGCGGATGATCGGCGGCCTTTGCGGTGAAAACATGGATCGGGGCGTGGGCGCGCCACGCATGTCTGCCGCGAGCCCGCGCCACCCCGGCAGCGGGCGGTCTCGACCTATAATCTCCACACCGGCCGGATCAGCGAGGCAATGAGGGCGAAAGCAAGCGCCAGCGGCACGGCGAAGATGAGGAGCGTCGCAATAGTAATGGCGATGCCCAGCACTAGGAATGCGGCAATGACGAGAATTACGGCAGCAGTCCCGAAGACGACCGCGCTCATCAGCCAGGCCCGCCAGCCGGTTATGACGGTTGTCTTGCCGTTCCTCGTGATGACGATCATGACTTCGACCCTCCGGAGCTCGCTTTCGTGCCGCAGTGCGACTTATGGCAGGTAACCCTCGAAGATGGGGGCGTCAGCCCATTGGGCGGCGGTGCGGCGGTCCTCCTCGGTTCGCACTGTCCAGGTGAAGAGCGGCAGGCCGAGCACGTCGCGCACGAAGCGCGTCACGGCGGTCGGCAGCGCGTTCACGTGATAGGCGTAGAAATCGGGCGCCACGGGGCCCGACTCGAGCAGGTTGGCGAGGCGGTAAGCGCGCTCCTCGTCGATCTTGTCGCGCCACCAGGTCTCGCCCGCGTCGTCCTTGTAGGCTCCGGAGACGATGGCGCGCGGCACGGCCGGCGCGAGGCTGCGCAGGGCCGCCATCACGGCCGGGTCGAAGGACATGAGGGCCAGCGGGCCGCTGTAAGACGCAGCGAGCTTGGCGATCGCGCCGAGGAACGCCGCGTCCGGCGCCTCCCATTCGCTCTTCACCTCGATGAGCAGGGGAGCGCGCCCCGCGACGAGATCGAGCAGTTCGGCGAAGGTCAGGATCCGAGTGGCCTGCCCCTTGTATCTCAAGCGCTTGAGATCGGAGCCCGTGACAGCCTCGACGGCGCCCTGGCCCTCGATGAGCCGCTCGAGCGTCCGGTCGTGAAAGACAATCGGCAAGCCGCCGGCGGCCGGGCGCAGGTCGCATTCGATGCCATAGCCCGCTGCCATGGCCGCCTCGAACGCCGGCGCCGTGTTTTCGATCCGCCGTTCGGCGGCATCGTGGAGGCCACGGTGCGCGATCGGGCGCATGAAGGCCGCGCGGTCGAGCATGGCCTATGCCCGATCCACGCGCATGACGGCGTCGACCTCGACCGCCGAGCCCGCGGGCAGGCTCGCAACGCCGACCGCGGCGCGCGTGTGCCGTCCCTTCTCGCCCAAGATCTCGACCATCAGGTCGGACGCTCCGTTCACGACTTTGGGATGATCGGCGAACTCGGGTGTCGAGCTGACGAATCCGGTGAGCTTCACGACTTGCCCGATGCGGTCGAGGCTGCCGAGCGCCG
>DATETZ010000129.1:0-10448 GCA_035283385.1 Hyphomicrobiaceae bacterium | reverse complement strand
GCCAGCAAGGAGGACGCCGCCGGCGCCGCCGCATATCTCGCGCCAGGCGAGCGCGCCGACATCATCCTGTTCGACGCCAAGTCGCCCGAGGATCCGAGCGCGCTGCCGGGCGGCAACGGCTTGAGCTTCGATTGGCGCATTCTGGAGGCGGTTAGAGGGCGCTTTCCTTTTGCGCTAGCGGGCGGCCTCACGCCCGACAACGTCGCCGACGCGATCCGTTTGACTGGAGCAGCGATCGTCGACGTATCGTCCGGTGTCGAGGTCCGGCCCGGCGACAAGGACCCCGAGCTGATCCGCGGCTTCCTTCGCGCCGCAAAGGCGGCTAAGCAAGCTGCTGATCTTTAGGACACTCGCAATGGCGACAAAAAAACAGAAGACAGGCGAAGGGAAGCTCAATACCTACCGTGGCGGGCCGGACGAGCGCGGGCACTTCGGCATTTACGGCGGCCGCTTCGTCGCCGAGACGCTGATGCCCCTCATCCTCGACCTCGAAAAAGCCTACGACGCGGCGAAAGGCGATGCGAGGTTCAAGGCCGAGCTCGGCGAGCTCTTGATTCATTATGGCGGGCGGCCGAGCCCGCTCTATTTCGCCGAGCGGCTGACCGAGCACCTGCGCGAGGCGTCGGCGGCCTCCGGCCGCGGGGGCGGCGCCAAGATCTATTTCAAGCGCGACGAACTCAACCACACGGGCTCGCACAAGATCAACAATTGCCTGGGCCAGATCCAACTCGCGCGGCGCATGGGAAAGACGCGCATCATCGCCGAGACTGGCGCCGGCCAGCACGGCGTGGCGGTCGCCACCGTGTGCGCACGCTTCGGGCTCCCGTGCGAGATCTACATGGGCAAGACCGACGTCGAGCGCCAGAAGCCCAACGTCGTGCGCATGCACATGCTCGGCGCCAAGGTCCATGCCGTCACGTCGGGAGCCATGACCTTGAAGGACGCCATGAACGAGGCGCTCCGCGACTGGGTCACCAATGTGCGCGACACCTACTACCTGATCGGCACGGCGGCGGGCCCGCATCCCTACCCCGCCATGGTGCGCGACTTCCAGTCGGTGATCGGCAATGAGGTGCGTGTGCAGATGATGGAGCGCGAGGGCCGGCTCCCCGATACGCTGGTCGCCTGCATCGGCGGCGGCTCGAACGCGATCGGCCTCTTCCATCCGTTTCTCGACGACGAGGGCGTGAAGATGTATGGCGTCGAGGCCGGCGGCCATGGGCTCGACGTGCCGAACGGACATGCCGCGTCGATGAATGGCGGACGGCCGGGCGTGCTCCACGGCAACCGCACCTATCTCCTGCAGGACGACGATGGGCAGATCCTCGAGGGCCACTCGATCTCGGCCGGCCTCGACTATCCGGGCGTGGGCCCCGAGCATTCCTGGCTCAAGGACACCGGCCGCGTCGACTATGTGTCGATCACCGACACGGAAGCGCTCGACGCCTTCCAGCTCTCGGCCAAGCTCGAAGGCATCATCCCAGCGCTCGAGCCCGCACACGCGCTTGGCTGGGTGATCAAGCTCGCGCCGAAGCTGCCTCGCGACAACCTGCTGGTCATGAATATGTGCGGGCGCGGCGACAAGGACGTGTTCGCCGTCGCCGGGTATCTGGGTATGAAGATCTGAAGGGAGGATACGGGCAGTAGGAAGTAGGCAGTAGGCAGTAGGGTTCGCCGTCGTCGCGACTACTGCCCGCTGCCCACTGCCTCTCACTGATGAAGCACCAAACACGCATCGACCGCCGCTTTGCCGAGCTGAAGAAGGAGGGACGCGCCGCGCTCGTCACCTTCATCACGGCGGGCGACCCGGACCTCGAGACGTCGAAAGAGATCCTGCTCGGGCTGCCCAAGGCCGGCGCGGACGTGATCGAGCTCGGCATGCCGTTCTCGGACCCGATGGCGGACGGGCCCGCGATCCAGGCCTCGTCGCTGCGCGCCCTCAAGGCCGGGCAGAAGATGAAGGCCACGCTCGAGCTCGTCGCCGAGTTCCGCAAGGCGGACAAGGAAACGCCGATCGTGCTCATGGGCTACTACAATCCCATCTACGTCTATCCGAACGAGCAATTCCTCGATCAAGCGGTTGCGGCAGGTGTCGATGGACTGATTGTCGTCGACGTGCCGCCGGAAGCCGACGACGAGCTCTGCCTGCCGGCCATCGAGCGGGGCTTGAACTTCATTCGTCTCGCCACGCCGACGACCGACTCGAAGCGGCTGCCCGCGGTGCTCGCGCACACCTCGGGCTTCCTGTACTACGTGTCGATCACGGGCATCACGGGCGCCGCCGCGCCCAATGTAAACGACGTTCACTCACACGTCGCGCGGATAAAGAAAGCAACAAAGCTTCCCGTCGCCGTCGGTTTTGGCGTAAAAAGCGGAGAACAGGCCAGCGCCATCGCCAAAGGAGCGGACGGCGTGGTCGTCGGATCGGCTTTGGTCACGGCGATCGAGAACAGCTTGAGCCCGCAGGGGCGAGCGACTGGCAAGACGGTCCCGGCCGTATTAAATCTTGTGAAAAGCTTGAGCACGGCGCTTGGGGTCGCTTGAGGCAGCCACGAATCCGCCGTCCGACGCAGGGATCTGGGAGTTCAGAGGCGCGAGGATGAGGATCGTATGGGGTGCTTGGTCGAGCGGTCAGTCCCGGTGCCCCTCCGTTGAGCGTTCGATGCACGCGATGGGTGACGAGCTTCGGCTGTCGAGGAGCTGAAACAGGGTGAACTGGATCAACAACGTCGTCCGTCCCAAAATCCGCAGCTTCCTGACCACGAAGCGCGAGGTGCCGGAGAATCTCTGGGTCAAATGCCCCGAGTCGGGCCAGATGGTCTTCTACAAGGACCTCGAGGCCAACCTGTTCGTGGTGCCTGGCTCGAACTACCACATGAGGATGAGCGCCAAGGCGCGCCTCGAGCACATCTTCGACGGCGGCGTCTACGAGCGGGTTCCGGTTCCCGCCGTGCCTCCCGACCCGTTGAAGTTCCGTGACGGACGGCGCTACACGGACCGCCTCAAGGACGCCAAGGCCAAGACGGGCCTCGACGACGCGGTGCTCGTGGCCGAGGGCCTCCTCGACGGCCAGGCGGTGGTTGCGGCCGCCCAAGACTTCGAGTTCATGGCGGGATCGCTCGGCATGGCCGCGGGCGAGGCTGTAGTCGCGGGCATGGGACGCGCGGTCGAGAGAAAGACGCCCTTCATTCTGTTCGCCGCGTCGGGCGGCGCGCGCATGCAGGAAGGCATCCTGTCGCTGATGCAGATGCCGCGCACGACGATCGCCGTGCAGCGCTTGAGAGAGGAAAAGCTGCCCTACATCGTCGTGCTGACGGACCCGACGACGGGCGGCGTCACCGCATCCTACGCCATGCTCGGCGACATCCACATTGCCGAGCCCGGCGCGCTGGTCTGCTTCGCCGGCCCGCGCGTGATCCAGCAGACCATCCGCGAGCAGCTTCCGGACGGCTTCCAGCGCGCCGAGTATCTGCTCGCTCACGGCATGATCGACATGGTCGTGCACCGCCACAAGCTCAGAGAGACGCTGAGCCGCATCTGCCGCCTCCTCGGCGCGGGCGCCGAGCTGGGCAAGGGAGCGGGCAAAGGCCGGCGGGGCAACGGCAGGGCTTATGTCAACGGCAGTCCGGTCGACGGCAAGCTCATCGAGACGGCGGCCCGCGAATCTCAGGGTGCCGTGATAGATCCGGAGCCCGTCGATCCCTCCGAGCGGTTCGGCCCGCAGCGAGCGGAAGCGCGCGACAAAGCAAGGCGCGAGGCCGACAAGGCGGTGCCGCGGACCGCCCCCAAGGGCACCCCGCAAGCCTGACCGGACGCGACGTTCAGCGCCGTTCCCCGTCGAGCCGGCTGGAATGAATAGGCTCGGGCTTGCTCGGTGCCAATAGGCGCGGGAGCCGAGCGGCGAAATTCGTGCACAATGCCGTCACACCCAATCAGCGCCGAGCGGCGGTGTTGACGGGGGCGCGTGAAGAAGGCTTTGTCGAGAGGGGCAGCGTGCCCTGACGAGAGAAGGGCGCGACATGCCGACAAGCGACAAGCTCCTCGCCGAGCTGAAGCTGCTTCACCCGAAGCTCATCGACCTGTCGCTCGGGCGCATCGCGCGGCTGCTGTCCAAGCTCGGCAATCCGCACGAGAGGCTTGCCCCGGTCGTTCACATCGCCGGCACCAACGGCAAGGGCTCGGTCACCGCGTACCTGAAGGCCATGCTCGAGGCGGCGGGCCGGCGCGTGCACGTCTATACGTCCCCGCACCTGGTGCGCTTTCACGAGCGCATCGAGCTTGCCGGAAGGGACGGCAAGTCGAAGCCGATCGGCGAATCCGATCTCGTCGACGTGCTCGTGCGCACGCAAGCCGTCAACGGCGGCGACGACATCACCCAATTCGAGATCACGACCGCGGCCGCATTCCTCGCATTCGCCGAGCACCCGGCCGACGCGCTGCTCTTGGAGGTTGGCCTCGGCGGCCGGCTCGATGCGACAAATGTCGTCGAGCGCCCCGCGCTCTGCGTCATCACGCCGGTCTCCATCGATCATACCGACAAGCTCGGCAACACGCTCGCCAAGATCGCCGCGGAAAAGGCCGGAATACTGAAGCGCGGCGTCACTGCGATCGTCTCCCAGCAGGACGATGATGCGCTCGACGTCATTCGGCGCGAGTCGGCCCGCGCAGAGGCTCCGCTCGCGGTCTGGGGGCAAGACTTCGAGGCCTTTGAGCAGCGCGGCCGGCTCATTTTCGAGAACCAGGATCATCTTCTCGATTTGCCGCTGCCGGCACTGCTGGGGCGCCACCAGATCGTCAATGCCGGCACAGCGGTGGCGGCGGCGCTGGCGCTCCGGTCGCTTCGCGTCGACGAGCAGGCGATCGAGCGCGGGCTCGTCTGCGTGCACTGGCCGGCGCGCATGCAGCGCCTCGACCAGGGCCCGCTGCCGTCGCTGCTCAAGCCCGGCTCTGAGCTGTGGCTCGATGGCGGGCACAATCCGGCGGCCGGCCAATACCTGGCGCAGACGCTTGCCGACCTCGAGGAGCGGGCGCCGAAGCCGCTGTACCTCGTGGTCGGCATGATGGGGCTCAAGGATGCCGCGGGCTTTCTTGCCCCGTTCCGCGGCCTCGCGCGCCGTGTCTTCACGGTGCCGATCCCGGGCGCGCACGAGGCGCCCTACGCGCCGGATGCCCTCGCCGACGCGGCGCGGCGCGTGTCGCTTGGCGCCGAAGAGGCGGCCGGCATCGAAGCGGCGCTCAAGCGCGTCGAGGCGCTCGAGCCGGGGCCGAAGCGCGTTCTCATCTGCGGCTCGCTTTATCTTGCCGGCCACGTGCTGGCGCTGCAGGAAGGTGTCGAGCCGCAAGCGAACTGAAGGGCCGTGCAATGTCGACGCCGGTTCGGGAGCGCAACGCCCAGCGCTCAGCGTGGCCGCTGACTGCAATCCGGCGCGGCGTGAGGTTGGAGCCCGGGTGTCGGGGATGTGCCTTAAATGGAAGTCCGTGCCGCCCGCGACGCTATGAGATACGCGGGCTAAACGACTACATTTGAATGCGGGCCAGTCCGGTCTTGGGATCTCGCCCGCCGCGATAAATATAGACCGGCTCGGCTGACGCTTGCGGCTCCGCCAGATTTCCCTCGATCGACGTCGCATTGAATTGCCAGATCGGGGACGGGGTTTGCGCCGCCTGATTGGCGCAGCCGCCCATCAGCAGCGACACGACACATGCGATCAGCGCAGCGCTCGAGTATTGGCGAACAGCGGCCTCACATCGATGCCTGGCGCCACCAGGCGATGCTGTCCCTGCCATAGCTGCTCTCCCAACTCCCAAGGGACGATCACACCACGCTCAGCAGGACAAACAATCCGATGCCGATCGCCGGCGCCAGAACGGCGGCCAGCAGCCCCAACATGAATGGCTTCACGAACACGACGCACCGTTCAAACTGAGATGCCGGTTCCGCAAATCGCCCAAAAAAAGGCTAGCGCAAGCTCGAGGGCGACGCAGTCCCCCGATCGGGGGATGCAGACGATCGAGTCGGGTGAGACAGCATGCGAACCGGTGCCTCAGGTACCCTGGTGATACTTGCCGCCCGCGCCGAAGCTCCTCAATGGGCAGTTTGCAGCCGATTATTTCGGCTTTCCGGTCAATGCAGCCTTCGAACGCGTCTCGCAAAACATTTTCTACAGGATCGCCTGTAATAGCCGCCCACCGTGCCTGAAACAGTCAAGTGCTCCCGAAGTATTCCAGCAGCTCAATTTCTTGCCCGAGTTCAAATGCCTTGAGGGGCGCAGGTGTCTGTAATAGCATCCGACCGAGCGGGGCTCCCACTGTTCGTCTGGAGCGCGCGCTGGTGACTCAAATCGCAGCGCAGAGCAACGGCCATTCGGTCACCGGCGATCTCCCGCAAATCGCCCTGGCAAGGACCGTGCCGCCGGCCCTCAGCGGGTTTGCCGTCGAGAGAAGCCGGCTGCTGGCTGTCCTCGACCACGCCGCGTCGCGCCGCCTGACCTTGTTCAAGGCGCCCGCTGGCTACGGCAAGACGACGCTCGCGGCGGCATGGTGCCATCGCCTGCGCGAGTCCGGTGCGCTTGTCGCCTGGCTCACCATAGACGAGGACGACAACGAGCCGAGCACGTTCGCGTTTCATTTGGCAAAGGCGATCGAGCGTGTCTCTCCCAACTTCAGCCGAGAGGCGATCGAGCTTCTTCAGGCATCCAGTCTCATTCCCGCGCGAAATGTCCTCTCGGCACTCGTGAACGCGGCGTCCGAGAGCGAAAGAGAGACGTTCCTTTTGCTCGACGATTTTCAAGTCCTGACCGATCCCCGATGCCTCGACCTGATGACATTCCTGCTGCGCTATGCGCCGTCCAACCTGCATATTGCGATCATATCGAGAGCGGAGCCGCGCTTGCTGCTCTCCAAGCTCCGCCTGCAGGACGATTTCGTCGAGATCGATGCCGCCTTGCTCCGCTTCGATTTGGATGAAACCAAGCAGTTCCTGGGATCGGATCTTACGAACAGGTTGCGAGCATCGGGCGTTGCGAAGCTTTATTCTGCGACCGAGGGCTGGCCAGCCGCCTTGCAGCTGGCGCGCATCTCATTGCGAAACTTCGCCGATCCTGCGGCCCATATTCGCACCTTTTCCGGAACGTCGCGGAGCATTGCCGAGTATCTCGAGGACACGCTCGCGTCGGAACCGGACGAGATTGTCTGGTTTCTCCTGCAGACGTCCATACTCGACCAGATGAATGGGCCGCTCTGCGAGGCCGTCACCGGCATGCCCCAGAGCGCCGAGCTTCTGGCAACGCTCGACCGCCAGCAGCTCTTGCTCATGCGGTTGGATGACGATGGACTCTGCTATCGCTACCACCCTCTGATGAGGGAGTTTCTCCGCGACCGGCTTCACGCGAGGAGCAGCCATCAGGCGTCGGAGCTGCATCGGCGCGCCTACCGCTGGTACGCATCGAATGAGATGTGGACCGAGGCGGTGCAACATGCTTTCGACGCCAAGGACTTCGACCGCGCGCTCAACTTTGTCGAGCATTGCGCCATGTCGCTCGTCGTAAAGGGCGACCTCCTCACCCTGCTGAGCTGGGAGCGCCAACTTCCTGCGGAACTGATGCAGGGGCAGTGCGAAGTCAAGCTCGCTCTCGCTTGGGGCATGGCGCTGGTAACCCGCTTCAAGGAGGCGAACGACCTGCTCTCCCGCGTGGAAAGGGCCGCTGGCACAGAAATGGGGAGTGATCTGTGGTGGAGATGCCGCGCCGCGCGAGCCGTTCTCTATGCATTGGGCGACGACAGCGGGCGCGCCCGCGATATAGCCTTGGAGTGCCTGAAAAACCACTCGTTCGATCCGTTCAATTTCGACGCTCTGTGCAACGTTACTCGCTATGGACACATGAAGGCAGGTGACTGGGACGCCTTCTACACTGTTTCCAAGCCTGAGCTATCGGCAGGGGAAGCCTCATACGCGCTCGCTGAAAACTACCGTCTTTGCCTCCACGGCATAGCAGCGGCCCAGCAGCTTCAATGTGACGAGGCCCTCAGGTTTTACACCGAGGCAAGGCTGGTTGCAGAGAAGCACGTGGGTCCAAAGTCGGTCCCGGCAACGATGGTGACGGGCTTGATCGCAGCAATTAGGTACGAGCGCGGCGACATCAGCGGCGCGGAGGTTTCGGTGCTCGACGAGTTTGATCTCATCGAGACAACGGCCTTTCACGAGAGCTTCCTGCAAGCAATCCTCGTGCTCGTTCGAGCCGCTCTTGGGCGCGGAGATACCCATCGCGCCGCAAGCCTCCTCAATCGTTCCGAACGATTGTGCTGGGAGCGCAGGTGGGGACGCGTCGTGGCCGCGCTCCTGGTTGAGCGCACGCGCCTGCTCTTGGCCGAAAAGAACGTGGGCGAAGCACTGTCTCTGCTGCAAGCCTTCGAGCAGCTGAGCAGCGACTACCCCGCAAAATCAGCATCCTCGTGGTCCGCGATCCCGACCTACACCATGATTGCCAAAGGCCTGCTCGCCAGCGCCACCGGACACGCAGACGATGCCGTCGTCCTATTGGGGTGCGCTTACGGCGACTTGCTGGCGGCGAATGATCGGCTTGCCGCCCTCAGGGTGGGAGCGGACCTCGCGATTGCCCATTCTCATTCGGGCTCGCCGGCGAAAGCCCTTGGCGTCCTAAAGCAGCTACTCGAGTGGGCGGTGGATGCAAACGTGGTCGGTTTCGTTCTCGATCGTCACGACGCAATCTACCGGCTTCTCTCGCAAGCGAGAGAAAACGGCGCGTTCGGAGGCGATGGCCGCCTGCGAACCTTCGTGGCGGATTTGATCGCACGAGGTTCCGAGCGCGATGGAACCGCGCGCAAGCCAGTTCGAGCGTCGCAACGAGGTCTGACGGAACGCGAGCGCTCCATCATCGAGTACATCGCGACCGGTCAATCGAACAAGCAGATTGCGCGCGAGCTCGGGGTCGCACCGGAAACGATCAAGACGCATTTGAAGCGGATTTTCCAGAAGCTTTCGGCCGAAACGCGGGCACAAGCCGTTGTCCGCGCTCAGAGCCTCGGCATTCTCGGACGTGTCGATTTTTCCATTCCCGCACGATCCGAGACGAAAGCTCACAGCTAGGCGTCGGCATGCGCAACGCCAAGCCTCGAGGGTCTGCGCGGGCAGGTCCCAGCTTCGCCACTGGCAGCGGCCTCCGGCGCCTCGGATGAGCACAGGCCGGCCGCGAGCTTCTCAAGGCCCTCGACGTCCTTGAGCCGGAGGCCCAGGGGCGGACACGGCTCGATCAATCCCCGTCCTTCAAGCTCAACAAGAATCGACGCTAGGCCATCGACGCTGAGAGTGAGAAAGTTTGCGATGGTGCCGCACTGCCAGGAGTCCGTGATGAGGCACGGGTCTCGGCCTTCGATGGTGTTGTTGCGAGACAAGGCGGTCAAAAACGCCGCCACGCGCTCGAGTGGTCTGGCGCGGCCAGACTCGACTAGCCGATCACGGCGTGATTCGAACTCTCGTTCGACGGCATCGGCAAGTTTCGCTTCCGCCCGGGGATCGCCTTCGACGAGGTCGGCTTGCGCGTCGCGATGAAAGCACGAGACGCGCGTCTCGACCATCGCTCGCGCGCTCGAAGCGTGGTGTTCGAGAAAGCCCAGACCAACCAAGTCGCCTGGGAAGACAAACTCGCTCACGTCGCGATGCCCTTTCCAGCCGGGCACGTAGACGCAAATGGCTCCGCTCTCGACTCGGTAAAGGTGCGTCTTCCGGTCACCCTCTGAAAAGAGCATCTCATTGGTGGCCAGCGTTCGAACCAGGGCATCACCATCCAGATCGAAATCAGGGCCGGCAGCGGCCGAATCTCGCCAATGCCATTGTCCGGGCTGAGCCTGGACGGCGTCCGCCGTGGGCAGAGCAGGTTTTTCTGAACGCTGTGATAATGTCGAGGGCATGCAGGCCATGACTATCTTCTCTTATCAACTAGCGCGTACCGCGCCATTCGCGTTCCGTTGCCGATAGTGTTCGGTGCCCTCTTTAAAGCCACCATAATCGCCCACAACGCCACAATCAGTCCCCCGATTGGGGGACTGCAAGCCGTGGCCCGGGGCATGGTGAGCCACCAAGAGACCAGCCCGGTGGACTTGAGCCCTCGACATCGAGGGCGCGACGCCCCACTCACGCGTATGTATGGCGGCTATAGCGGTCTTGGAAGGGCCTGCTGGCTGTTCATGGCGGCCGAGGATCGCAGCCGGCATATTTGCGGTCGACAGTCTAGCCCGTCCTTCTCATAGGGTCACGGGCGGCACGGAGGCGAATTTGGCGACAGGGCAGGAGCGGCGCGCAGAGCGATGTGGTACATCGGGCAAGCGTCGCGACGCACACTGTCGCCAAAGGCGCCCCGCCCATCACGCCGAAGGCGTGTCTCCGACACGACGCGTCGCGCTGGCGCGGCCGTCCGCGTCATGCTGGAAGC
>DATETZ010000128.1:0-4394 GCA_035283385.1 Hyphomicrobiaceae bacterium | reverse complement strand
GTGGAAGTAGGCCCAGCTCCCCTCGCGGAAGCGCTCGATGAGGCCAGCCGCGACGAGCAGCTTCAAATGCCGGCTGATGCGCGGCTGGCTCTGGCCGAGGATCTGCGTCAGGTCCTTGACGTTGAGCTCGCCGCCCGCGAGTAGCAGGAGAATCCTGAGCCGCGTCGGCTCGGCAGCAGCTCTCAAGGCCGCGATCAGGCCTCGCATTTCGAGGATACCCATCATTCGGCGTACGATATAAAGATATGTTTATATGTCAAGCAAAAAGACGGACGGGGCAGCGCGGTGAGCCGTTTAACCCTGCCGTAAGCTTGAGCGTTTACGTTTCGGTCATTGTCGAACTGAGCATGTCCGGGGGTTTTGATGCGCATTGTGAACGTCGAGACGGCTGTTCCCTGTCAATCCTTCATCTCGTTACCGATCCGCCTCGAGCAGCGAGCCTCGCGCACGTCACTCATCCTGATGCTCAGCGTGCTCGTTCCGGCGGGGCTGATGCTGCTGATGCCGTTTCTGCTGGTCATCGAGCATCTTGCCCAGGATCAGGCGCTGCGCGCGCTGATCGCCGAGCGGCCGGCGGGCGCGGCTCAGCTTCTGTTGGCGCTGGCGTTCTGGGGCGTGCTGTTCGCATGGCCGCTGGTGCGCATCTCCAAGGCCTTGGCGCGCGAGCGCTCGATCGAGGTCGACCGTGGCGGCGTCACCGTGACGGAGCGCGGGCTGTTCGCGGAGCGCGTCTGGAACGAGCCGCTCGACGCTTACGCCGGTCTTGTTCATCATGTGCGCGCCTCCCTGTCGGGGACCCGGCACGAGCTGGTTCTGGTCCATGACAATCGCGAGCGCTCGGTGCTGCTGGCCGTCTCCGACCGCCTGGCGAGGCCGGAAGTCGACAGTGTGGCAAGCCTCCTTGGTGTCGCCGAAATTCCGTCGCGTGATGTGTTTAGCCTGGCCTCGATTGGGGGCACGCTCGGTCCTGCAGAGCCGACGCCCCGTCTGGGCGGGCTTCGCGCATAACCGTCGCGCCGATCGAGACCGGCGCTTTTGACTGGCGCGCTCGCCCATGCTGTTAGTAAATTGGATTTTGCGTGGCCGTTTTCGCAGCGCCGCGCAAGGCCCAAGGCAGCTCCGGGAGCAGCGGCCGATGTCGACAGATAGTCTTCAGCGATTGGCGAGCCCCGGGCGGGGATGGGGCCGGACCGCGGTGCTTCTCGTCGCCCTTGCGCTCCTATGGAGCACAAGCGGCGCACACGCCGAGCAGCCGGCGGCCTACATGCAGCGCGTGACGAACGATCTTCTGGCCGCCTCGCGCTCGGGCTCGCAGGCCGATTTCGCGGCCGCAATTCGCAACCACGCCGACGTGCCGGCCATCGGCTTGACCGCGCTCGGCTCCTACGCTGCGAGCCTGCCCAGAAATGACCGGCCCGCCTATTACAACGGCATGATCAACTTCATTGCTCGCTACGCCTCCAAGGAGGCGCCGAAGTATCCTGTGGCCAAGGCCATCGTGCTGGGCCAGTCGAGGGAGAGCGCCGGGGGCGCCTTTGTCGACAGCCGCATCACGCTCAGGAGCGGCGAGACCTACGATGTGCGCTGGCGGCTCGTGCGGCGCGGCGGCAGCTTCAAGGTTCGCGAGGCGGAGGTGATCGGCTTCGAGATGACGTCGTTCCTCAATACGCTGTTCCAGAACTACATTTCCGAGAACGGCGGCAACCCTCGCGTGCTCGTCATCGCCCTCAATCGCTAGGTGGTCGACCGCCAGGCGGGCGCTCACCACCCTTAAATGTCAGTTCGCGCGCGCGTTGGACGACGTGCGCCAATCGCTGCTGTACATCGGCAGCGTGCCGTTGTTGAAGGCGCGCGCGTCGTAGAAGCGCAGCTCGCGCGCGAACGCGACTTTGGGCGCGGGCCCGGGCGCAAGACCGAGGCCTCCGCTCTCGGCCTGCTCGAGGGTCAGCTCGAAGTTGTAGGGGCCGGTGTCGCGGATCAGCTGGGCCGGCTTCTCCTCCTCGCCGCGCGTATAGAACAGCACCGAGAGCGCGCGGCTCTCGCGGCCGGCGAGAGAGATGGGCGCGAACGGCTCATAGGCGCCCGAGCGCGTGCGCTCCATGGTCCAGCGGCCGAAGTCGGCGGCGTAGAAGCGTTTCGTCGCGTTGCCGCGAGGGTCCGTGACCGCGAGCTCCATGGACAGCACCGTGCCGGTTCGCGCGCCCTCGTTGGTGAGCGTGACCGGGATCGCGATCATCTCGAAGTTCGAGTTCTGGTAGGGCGCCGAATATTGGATGACCGGCGGCACGAATACGCGAACGTCCGCGTGCTTGAGCGAGGTCTCCCAGAGGCTGTAGCCCGAGAACGCGAGCGCGACCCCCGACAGGATCGCCGCGAGCCGTCCGCCCTCGAGGCCTGCCAGCCCCTGCGTTGCGATTTCGGCAGGATCGCCGACCCCGCCCCTTCGTCCGAGCCAGCCCATCCTATCCCCCCGGTCGACAGCATGCTCCGTGGCTAAGGTTGGCCCGCCAATTTGGGCCGGGCTGTGGCGGGGGCCGGCGCACGGAGCGCTTGCGGCGAGGTGTCCAGAATAGAGCGTCATCAGGCCGAGACCGGCGATCAGGAGGCCGACGCCCGCGCGCGCCGCCCCTTTCGCTTCGATATTGGCGAGCGCCGTCACGCCCAATGCCGTGGCCGTCACCGCCGGCAGCGTGCCGATGCCAAAGCCCGCCATCAGCGCAAGGCCGCCACCGGCGGATCCGGTCAGCATGGCCACGAATAACGCGCCGTAGACTATGGGGCAGGGCACGATGCCCCACGTGAGGCCGGACACGAACGGCCCCGACACCCGGCGCGACCTGAGCGGCCCCAGCGCGCGACCGATCGTCCCCGAAAGGGCTGCGATCCTCCTGTCGAGCATGGTCGGCGGGGGGAGAAGCCCGGCGATCGAGAGGCCGATCCACATCAGCGCCACCGCGCCGGCCCACTGCAGGCCCCGATAGGCGGTCTCGTGGTCGAACGCGCCGTAGAGGCCCGAGCCGGCGAAGCCGAGCACGGCGCCCGCCAGCCCATAGGACGTGACACGCCCCGCCTGCGCGAAGAGCAGCACGCGCGCGCGGCCGGCCGTGTCTTCGGGTTCGAAGAAAAACACCACGCCCGAGGCGATGCCGCCGCACATGGCGGCGCAGTGGAGCGCGCTTGCAAGCCCCAGAGCCATGCCGCTCAGAAGGTTCAGCTCGGAGATCTGCGTGAGCGGCATGGCGGCTCCGACCGGTCAGCGGGTTCTCTCTTCGATGCCATACCAGCCCGGACCGTCCTTGACGCAGATCATGGGCTGATAAGGCTCGCGATCCGCACCCCGGCTTGGCTCGCTTTGCGGCTCTCCGGCTCGATGGTCATTGCCTCTCGAAGCGCTTGAACTTGATGCGGTGCGGCTCGACGGCCGCCTCGCCCAGGCGGCGCTTCTTGTCCTCCTCGTAGGCCTCAAAGTTGCCCTCGAACCATTCGACGTGGCTCTCGCCCTCGAACGCCAGGATGTGGGTCGCAATGCGGTCGAGAAAGAAGCGGTCGTGGCTGATGAGGACGGCGCAGCCGGGGAAATCCTCGAGCGCCGCCTCGAGCGCGGACAAGGTCTCGGTGTCGAGGTCGTTGGTCGGCTCGTCGAGGAGCAGCAGGTTGCCGCCTTCCTTGAGCATCTTGGCGAGGTGCACCCGGTTCCGCTCCCCGCCCGAGAGCAGGCCGACCTTCTTCTGTTGATCGGGGCCCTTGAAGTTGAATGAGCCGCAATAGGCGCGGCTGTTCACCTCGCGCTTGTCGCCGAGCTTCATGACATCGAGGCCGCCCGAGATCTCCTCCCACACGGTCTTCTTGTCGTTCAGGTGATCGCGCGACTGGTCGACATAGGAGAGCTTCACCGTTTCGCCGAGGCGGATTGAGCCGGCGTCCGGCTTCTCCGCCCCAGTGATCATCTTGAACAGCGTGGTCTTCCCGGCGCCGTTGGGGCCGATGACGCCGACGATGCCGCCCGGCGGCAGCTTGAACGAAAGATCGTCGATCAAAAGCCGGTCGCCGAAGCCCTTGGACAGGCGCTCGGCCTCGACCACGACGCCGCCGAGCCGCGGCCCCGGCGCGATCTGGATCGCAGCCTTGCCCGCCTCCTCGCGTCCGGCTTCCTCGGCGAGCTTCTCGTAGGCGGTGATGCGGGCCTTGGACTTGGCCTGGCGCGCCTTGGGGGAGGCGCGGATCCACTCGAGCTCGCGCGTCAAGGTTCTCTGGCGGCTCTCCTCCTGGCCCTTCTCGACCTCGAGCCGCTTGGCCTTCTGCTCGAGCCAGCTCGAGTAGTTGCCCTTCCACGGCACGCCCTGGCCGCGGTCGAGCTCGAGCGTCCAGTCGGTGAGGTTGTCGAGAAAGTAGCG
>DATETZ010000127.1:0-18532 GCA_035283385.1 Hyphomicrobiaceae bacterium | reverse complement strand
CCTCGAGGGGCGTGGCGCGTTCAGCTCGGAGCCCTTTGTCGTGGAGCGCTTCGTGCTCTTCTCCTCGCGTCCCAAGATGGGCGGCGGACCGTATGTCGTCGAGCAGGCTTTCCCGCTCAACGGCGCAAACGGGCACGAGATTGACCCCGGCGCAGACTGGTGACGATCGCCCGGTCCGTCGCCAAGGCTCACCGGTGGCGGGCGCGGGCAACTCCCGGCCAAAGGTATTTGGCCTTCGGCCGCGAGAGCCAGCGCGCCTGCCGAGCGAAACCGCCCGCCGGCCGCGCTGTGCGTTGTCCGCTTGGTCCCGGCTTCCAGACCACGGGCTTGGTGACGAGGACGGCTTCAGCCGGCGGCCCGGCATGCATTTGCGCATCAATTTCGGTCTTTGTTGGAACGGCGGCCGAAGCGGCCGGATCGCGGTCCGGCAGCGCTCCGGTCTCGACGGGGGGCGTTTCAACTGGCGGCACGTGCGACGGCGCGCGGCCGGGCGAGCTTGCTTCGGCGGTTTGCGGCTCGGCCGCCGGTCCGTCCGCGATCCGAGGCGGGGCAGGCCGCGGCGCCTCGGGCCCCTCCGTTGCGCCGCCGCCCCGCTGCCGTTTCATGTCCTCGATCGAGGCGTAGGCGCGGTGGCGCGCGAGCTCCGACTCGGCCCACGGCCGCGGCCGGCACGTGCAGCCCGCGATCAGAGCCTTGCGATAGACGAAGGCGGTCGGCAGGCGGCCATAGGCGCGCCCCGACAGATCGGTCATGTGCTCGGTGTCGTCGCTCGCGCGCGGCAGGTAGAAAAGGCGCGCTTCCGTCTGACAATCCGCCTGGCAGAGCCTCGCATCACGATAGAGCTTGCCGCGCGAGACGCTGCTGCTGATCGGCCAGTAATAGCCATCGCACATGCGCACGCACAGCGTCCGGTAGCCGCCCGCCTCGCTCTGAGGCCGGTCTTCCACGATGTAGGGGCTCGAGCCGTCGCTCCCATAGGGACTATAGCGGTTGAGCGTGCGCAGCGATGGGACCGGCCCCGGCCGCTGCGAGGGGCCGGACGATGAGCCCGATCCCAACAGCTTCTGAAAAAAAGATTGCGCGTGCGCCGCCGGCGCGCCGGTGGCGAGCGCCGCAAGGGCGATCAAGGCGCGAAACGCAAGACAAGTAAGCCGCATACGCAACCACGGACGCGCCGTGCCCTTGCTCGGGACCAGCGGCGAGATCCCGGCAATCGTTGCGCGCCGCGGAGAGGACTCTCGCCGGAGCTCACAATGCCTGCATCATCGCAAATTTTTCTTGAACGCCCCAAATGATACCGGTCAGCATATGTTTCAACCCGTTCGAGCCCCCTCACCCCACCCCTCTCCCCGTCCATGCGAAGCATGGCTCCGCCATGACGAGGAGAGGGAGTTTTGTCGCGAGTTTGGCGACGTAAGGAGCCAAACCGCTGACAAAACGGGTGAGGGGGATGCCGGTCAGAACTTTCGCACGGCGGTATGACACCCGCGCGGCGCAGCGGGAGCCGGCCGCCGGCGCGGCCCGAGGGTAACCTCAGCTCAACGCAATGCCGCCAGATTGCGGCGAAACTCGTCGTCCGCGGTCGGCACGCGCACGGCGGCCTTTCGCGCCGTGTCCACGCTGGGAGCTTTCGCGACGTTGCCGCCGAGCGCCATTCTCGCCTGCGAGGCCAGGGGCGCCGCACGCCGCTGCCGCGCGGGCGGCAGGCTGGCCGTGCTCTCGTTCTTGCCTGCCTTTCTGCTTGCGGTGCCGTTCTTGGGCCGGGCTGCTTTCGCTTCCGCGCGCTCCGGCTCGACGATGGCCGCTGTCAATATCTTGAGCTCGGACGCCGCTTTCTTGTCGCCCGTCTTCGCGGCGGCCGCGAGCGCGTACATGCGGTGACGGTCCGTGGCCTCCTGCGACCAGGGCTGCGGCCGGCACGTGCAGCTCGAATCATACGCTGTGCGGAACTTGAACGCGGTCGAGAGACGGCTGTACGGCCGCCCTTCGGTGTCCTCCATCGCGTCCGGCTCGGCGCCGGGGTTTTGGTAAACGTAAAGCCTGGCCGGCGACGAGCAGCCGATCTGGCACACCTCCTCGTCGCGGCCGAAACGATCGGGCGTCGTCGCGAAGCTGATCGGAAAGAAGGACCCGTCGCAAAGGCGGACGCAAACCGTTCTGTAGGTGAGGACGGGAACCGGGGGCGGCATGGCGCCCGGCTGGTCCTCCAACACCCCCATGCCGCCCAAGATCGCGGCCAACGGATTGCCCGCCTTTGCCGGCACTGTGGTGAGCCCGCTCCGCTCGCTCGCGCCAAGCTGGATTGCCGCTCCGGGAGCGGGACTCGAGACGCCGAGATGCGTGTCGATCCCGGAGCTCTTGGCGTAGATGCCCGAGATCATGGCCCCCAGCACATCACTCTCGCCGAGGACGACCGAGCCCGAGACGGAAGCGGCTCGCTCACCGGACCGCAGCCAGCGCACGCTCTCGCCATACGTTGCGAGCTCGACGACTAGGCGCCCGGCGGCGTAGTTGATCAGCGCGAGACAAATGAAAACCCCGGCCAGATAGGCCAGGGTCGCGGCGGTCGCGGAAAGGTTGGCCGTCTTGCGCGGCGCCAAACCGTCATGACGCAAACGCTGGAACACGGTACGAACTCACCCCCCTGGCGACGGTTGTACGTCGCAGTTTGAACTCTACACCTCCCTCTCTGGGCTGCAACCGCCTCGTCGCGCGCCAAAGCAACTGCCGGCGCAGCAACAGTTTCCTCGATTCGTTGCCGCCGGCCAGCGGGCGCCGTCAGCGCGGCGCCAAGCGAATGGCGCCGTCGAGGCGTATCGAGGCACCGTTCAGCATGCCGTTCTCGCAGATATGAACCGCGAGCGCCGCGAATTCGGCCGGACTGCCGAGCCGCGACGGAAACGGCACCTGCGCCGCGAGCGCCTGGCGCGCCTCGTCCGGGAGCGAGCCGAACATCGGCGTCTCGAAAAGGCCGGGCAAGATGGTGACGACGCGGATGCCCTCGCGCGCGAGATCGCGGGCGACGGGCAGCGTCATGGCGAGGACGCCGCCCTTCGATGCCGCGTAGGCGACCTGGCCCAGCTGACCGTCCTCCGCCGCGACCGACGATGTGTTGATGATGACGCCGCGCTCGCCGTCGCCGTTGAGCGGCTTCGCTCTCATCATGCCGGCCGCGGACTTGGCGATCATGATGAAGGTGCCGATGAGGTTGACCTCGATGCACCGGGCGAACGCGGGGATATCGTGCGGCTCAATCGCTCCGGTCTCCTTGACCCGGCGCACGGTGCGCATGCCGACGGCGATGCCGGCGCAGTTGACGAGGATGCGCTCGGGACCATGAGCGGCGCGCGCCGCGGCGAGCGCGGACTTGACGCTTGCCTCGCTCGCCACGTCGCACGTGAAGAATTCTCCGCCGATGTCCCGGGCGACCTTCTTGCCCTCGGCCTCGCTCAAGTCGAACACCGCGACCTTGACGCCCTTCCCTGCGAGCGCCCGCGCGGTCGCGGCGCCGAGGCCGGACCCCCCGCCCGTGACGACGGCCGCGACGCCAGTGCCGAGCCGCATGCTGTTCTCGTCTCCGCTGCTGATTCGCCCCCGCTACGGCGGCCGCGATCTCTTAATGATAGCCGGCGCGCGCGTAAAGCAGGCAAGTGGTGTGCCTTTGCCTTCGACGGCAACGCTCCCCGCTCACAGGGTGAGGACGACCTTGCCCAGGGCTTCGCGCCGCTCGAGGACTCGGATCGCCTCGGCGGTCTCGGCAAGCGGGTAGGTTGCGTGGATGCGCGGCCTGAGCCTCCCGGCCGCGACCCAGTCCAGCACCTGCGCCATGTTGGCGCGATGCCGCCCGGGGTCGCGTTTCACCGCCTCTCCCCAGAACACGCCGGCGGCCTCGGCGCCCTTGAGCATCAGGAGATTGAGTGGAATGCGCGCGATCTCGCCCGAAGCAAAGCCGACGACGAGGAAGCGGCCCTGCCAGGCGAGCGCCCGGATCGCGGGCTCGGCGTATGGCCCGCCCACGCAGTCGTAGACGATGTCGACGCCCGATCCGCCCGAAAGCTCGGTAAGCCCCTGTTTGAGGTCGGTCTCCGTGTAGTTCAAGAGCCGATCGGCCCCATGTGCCCGGCACACCTCGAGTTTCGCGCCCGAGGAGGCGGCCGCGATCACGCGCGCGCCCATGAGCTTGGCGATTTCGACCGCGGCCAGCCCGGCGCCGCCCGCGGCTCCGAGCACCGCGACCGTCTCCCCGGCTGCGAGGCGGCCGCGATCCTTGAGGCCATGAATGGCGGTGCCGTAGGTCACGCACACGCCGGCCGCCACCTCGTCGGGCACGGCATCCGGAATAGGGATTAGCGCGCCGGTCTCGACCGCCACTTTTTCGCGCGCCCCGCCCCATCCGACGCATGCCGCAACGCGGCGCCCGATCTCGAGCCCCCCGGCGCCCGGCCCAATGCTCTCGACGACACCCGCAATCTCGGCCGACGGCGAGAACGGCAGAGCGGGCTTCGTTTGGTACTTGCCGCGCGTAATCAGCGTGTCGAGGAAATTGAGCCCCGCCGCCCGGACCCGCACGACGGCCTCGCCGGCCCCGGCCGCCGGCTCTTCGATCTCTTCCACTCTGATGCCGTCGGGGCCATCGAGGCTCTTGCACAGCGCGGCCTTCATATGAAACCTCCTCAGAGCGCTCCCGGCCCGAGCTAGCCGCCGCGGCCGCAGCTCGACTTTCTAAGCGCCGGGCAGCGCTGCAACAACCCGCCTCGCGAGAGCCTGAGACATGACCCCCGCAATTTGGCCGCCAAAACCCCGCGGCTATTTCGCCATCGGCGCCGAGCGCGCCTCGAAGGCCTTGAACCTCGGCAACCTGATGCGCTCGGCCCATGGCTTCGGGGCGAGCTTCACCTTCACCATCGGCGCAACGTATCAGGCGCTCGAGGCCCGAGCCGACACCTCGAAAGGGCAGTGGCATGTGCCGCATTACAATTGGGCTTCCCTCGACGAGATGGTCCTGCCGCGAGGGTGCAAGCTGGTCGGCGTCGAGCTCGTCGAGGACGCCATCGCGCTGCCGAGCTTCTGTCATCCGTTGCGCGCGGCTTATGTCCTGGGGCCGGAGCATGGCTCGCTCTCCGGGCCGCTGCTCGAGCGCTGCGACTACCTGGTCAAGATCCCGACCACATTCTCGATCAATGTCGCCATGGCCGGGGCCATTGTCATGTACGATCGGGCGAGAACGCTGGCCCGCTTCGCGGATCGCCCGCTCACCGAGGGCGGACCCAAAGGCGTCTCATGAGCTCCGTTCCGTTGCCGGCCGAGGATGCGCCAGGACAAGTGACAGAGCGATCACAATGCCCGTATATGAGGGCCGTTCGATCGGCCCTCGATGTGAGCTCGCCTACCATGGCCGCATTGCTGTCAAAGCCCGCACGGGCCGCTCTTGTCGTCGCGATGCTGAATGGCGCGCCGGCCGCGGCCGAAGGTGCGGTCGAAACCGGGCGGTTCGGCGAGTGGAGCCTCAATCTGAGCGAGGGTCCATCGAGCAAGCTGTGCTTTGCCGCGACGGAGCCCAAGTCCAAGGAGCCTGCGGGAGCCAATCGCACCAAGACCGTGTTCTACGTCTCGGCGTGGCCCAAGGAGGGGGTGAAGTCGGAAATCAGCGTCAAGCTCGGCTTTCCGATCAAAACCGGAAGCCAGGTCACGGTGACCGTCGGCAAGGATGCATACAAGCTGTTTGCCAAAGAGGAGCGCGCCTTCGTCGCCGACTCGACGCAGGAGCTGAAGCTGATCGAGGCCATGAAGAAAGCCTCGAAGATGGTCGTGCAGGCGACCTCCGAACGCGGCACGGCGACCAGCGACACCTACTCGCTCTCGGGCCTCAATCAGGCGCTCGCGGCCATGGCCACGAGCTGCCGATGAGGGCAATGACCGGCCTGCTGAGCATGGACGCCAGCGGGTCCGCGCGTGCCGTGACACGTCAAGCCTCGACCACCGCCCTGCCCGCCGCTTCGAAAGAAAAGCCTTCATTCTCCAATGCGTTTCGAATGGTCTCGCAATCGCGCAGAATTACCCTCGCCTCCCGCGCAACTGCGTACCATTGACTGCGTACGCATTTCTCCATGTCCGAAACGAACACCCCCGCCTCATCGCGTGAGATCAAAAAACGATTGGATTGTGTAATCAAATTTTGTGCCGTAGCTCTGGGTCCGAAGTCACCCACAATCATGGCTAGGTCGCGTTCCATTCCCACCGCAGGCGAAGGAACCAAATCGTATGCGGGGGATAATTTCCACTCGCGATCCTTCGCAATTATGGCGTGGTTTCTCGGGTGGTCGTCCGTGTTGCTGATCAGCGCGTTAAAGCACATGCGACGAAACAACTCTTTCGCGCTCTGGCGCGGGTCGGCGCAAACGCGCCGCAGCTCCTCTGCGAGGGCTGGGTACGACCAAAAGCGCTTCGAGCCGGCGGTGTCATCAGCGCGAAGCAGGGTCAACCCGCTCACCATGCGCGACCTCAAATAACCCTTCTTGGTCCTCTCTCGATCAAAACGCTTGACCAGGAGCACGTCGCGATCCCCAACACGGACTGTTTTGCTTTCCGCGGTATCGATGCCGCAGAGCCTGGCGAGCCTCAGCATGGCATGCTCCACGCGCGCGTAATTCCATTTGTCCTGCGGTTTATTGAATTTGGCAATCCAGAGCCCCTTGGCGTCTTCGACGACGGCCTTCGGCCGCGCGCCTCCCATTGACGTCCCGAACAAGATCAGCTTTGCGATTTGCATCGGCTCAGGCCCGGACAACTTCTTGTCATCTTTTAGGATAGCAAGTGCGGTGTCTTGAAGCTTCTTGAGATCCAGAGTCTTGTTGAACTCTCGCTTGGGCGCGGGGGGCTGTTCGTTGTGGCCAAATCCAAGGGCGCCGGCCCTATCATCCGCAGACTGGAGCAGGTAGTCCATCTCATCGAGCTGCAGGCTTCCATGAGCCCGTTCGATCACTAGGCGTCCCCAGTAGTCGGGGGAGGCATCGCGTAGTGCACCGAAGATGCCCCCGAGCATGGCGGTCTCGTACACGCCAGTCCCGAGCTTCAATTCGACAGGGTCGATCTCGACCGCATTGTTTCTCGCTAGATATGAGCGCCCATAGACGAGCTTTCCCACGCCGCCCATGGCTTCGTACTTGGCGGCCGTTACTTGCTCCACCTCACCAGGCAGCGTGATGTAGACGAAGCAACGCCTGTTTTGCCGATTAGAAGTCATTGTCTAGGGTCTCAATCCTGCGGGCACGAGAGCGTTCGTTCGCGAGCGACAATGCCAATCCCTCTTTGTCCTTAACGGGGTCGGCCAGCTCGGCGAATTGATCGAGGAGGCCATATGTCCAGAGTAAGCCAGCGTAGACTGCAACAGACGTAGAGGGCTTGCCCCCTTCGGCATGGGCGATGACATACCGGCTCACGCCTAACTTCTGCGCGACTTCCTCCAATGTCAGGTTGCGGCGCAACCTAGCTACTCTGAGGTTGGCGCCAAGCCGCTTGATTGCGGTTTCCACCGCGAACGGCATTGAGGAGATAAGGGCACTGGGTCGGCGCATATGTTGATCCTATTCAACAAAAAGGCGAGTAGTGTTGATAGTCATCGACGTACGTGCTTGTAGCTCACCCCCTGATCCGAAGTCAAGTTATGTTGACGATAATAAACAAATAATTTCATAAAGTTTATTATCATCAACATATAGTGCGCCCAATCGCTGCCATCACTCCTCCCACTGCCGACTGACGGCGCGAGCCCGAGCGCCCCATGGGCCAGCGCGCCGTCGTCCATGCGGCGATAATCCTCCAGCCAAGCCGTATGGGAGACGTAACGGTGAAGATGACGCGGGCTCGTGTGATGGTACTGCCCGCCGGCCAAGCATCGCGGTCAAGCCAAAAACGGCTAGGCCCGGATTCAGCGGGACCCTTCAAGGCGAGACGGCCCCAGTGCGACCGCGCTACGGCTTGGCCCGCTCCGGGCGCCGCAGCTGGACGTAGAGTGCGCCCTCCCCGCCGTGTTGAGCCGCGGCCGTCGCGAAACCGACGACAATCGCGCTGAGCTCGGGCTCGGCAAGCCAACGAGGCACGTTGCGCTTCAAGACGCCCCGCTCGTCCGCGCCGCGAAAGTCCGGCGCAACATCGTCCCAGCCGCCCCGCGACGGCGCCCCTTTACCGGTGATGACCAGCACCCACCGCTCGCCCCGCGCATGGCAGCCGGTCAGGAAGCGCTTGAGCGCCGCGTGGGCTTCGCTCTGGCGCATCCCGTGAAGATCGATGCGCCGCTCGATCGCAATCCGTCCCTGTTTCAGCCTGCGCACCGCTTTCGGGTCGGAACCACCGGGCGCGGGGACGCTCGATTTGGTCGCGGGCCTGGGCTCCGGCCCGGCCGAGACCCCCGCACGCGGCCGCATAACTTTTGTCGCCGGCTGCGCGGGTGTCTCGGCGCGGCGATGCTCGGATCGCGCGTCCGCCGCCGGACCGAGGTGCGACCCGCGGCGCTGCAATGGCCTCAGCGTTTGCGCCGTGCGCTCCCAGAGTGCCTGATCCTCCTCGGACAGCGGGCCTCTGCGAACCCCGGGCGGCCCGTGCGGTCTTTTGGTCATCGCCGGTCCCCGCCGTCCCGCCCCAGCAGGACCAAAAAGCTGCCCGCGTGCTTTGTGATTCCAGCGCGCCGGCCCGCCTCGTCGCCCGATCCGAAGTAGATGTCGCCGCGCTCGGGGCCGCGGATCGCGGAACCGACGTCCTGGGCGATCATTAGCCGCCGGAAGCCTCCCGGCGGCGTCGCATGAGCGAGCTGCGGCGCGACGACGTAAACCGGCGTCCCGATCGCATGAAATCGCGTGTCGACCGCGAGGCTGCGGCCGGGCGTCAACGGGATAGCGTCGACGCCGAGCGGACTTTCAGCCTCGGCTCCCTCGAGCTCCCGGAAGAATACGAAGGAGGCGTTCTGCCACATCGTTTTGCGGCCCCGCTCGGCATCCTCCTTGAGCCATGCCTTGAGCGAGTCGAGCGACATCCTGTCGGCGGGAAAAAGCCCGTTATCTATAAGAAACCTGCCGATCGACGTGTAGGGATGGCCGTTCTTGCCGTCGTAGGTGAGGCGCATCGTGGCGCCGTCCGCGAGCTCGATGCGGCCCGATCCCTGGATGTGCATGAAAAAGGCATCGACCGGATCCTCGAGCCAGACCAGCTCGAGCCCTTGGCCGTCGAGCGCGCCCTGTTCGATCTCGCCCCGCGTGGCGTAAGGCTCGAGCCCTGTCGCGGTCTTCCTCGCATGGGTCAAGGCATGGCCCATGGCGCCGCGCTCGGATTCCGGCACCAAGTTTACGAGATCGGGAGGGCGCCGGAAGACCGGGATCTGAAACGGCCCGCCGCGCGTCCTCGAGCCCGCAATCGAGGGCTCGTAGTACCCGGTCAAAAGACCGCCGGGCCCGTCGTGGATCACACGATGGGGCGTGAAGTGATCCTCGAAGAACGTCCTCGCGCCCGCCTCTGTCGAAGCGAGCTCTGGCGAGCGCTGCGCCGCGCGGCACGCCGACACCAGAGCCGGCGGGGTTGCAGCCGAATGGCCGCCCTCACCTTTTGCGGCGCGCTCGAAAACGGCGCCGCAGGACTTGAGGAACGCCGCGAGCGCCTGGCGGTGGTCGTCGCCGTCCCAGCCCGGGAGGTCGGCGAACGCCGCCGGCACGAACCTGACATCGAGCCTCGGGGTGTCTGACACGGGAGCTCCCAAAGGCATGCCGGCCCAGCCGAAAGAATGGCAACCGAGGACTTCGATGCCGAGATTGCAGCAGACCCGCTCCGAGTGGCGATCGCGGAACCAGCTCTTGGTCCCCCGACCGGACCCGGACCGTCTCACCCTGATGCGCGCAAGCGCGGGCCGAAGAGCTAATTCGGAGACTGCGTCGCCTCGAGCCTCCAATTAGGATTGCGCAGGGCGTGCGCCGTCGATAGGTCGCGGATAAACGTCCAAATATCGGTGACGTCGCGGATGCGGCTCGAATCGCCGTCGATAATCTGGCCCGACCTGTCCCGGGTGGCGGTGATGAGTTGGCTGACAAAGCGCACGGCGATGCTGGCGGTCTGGTTGCGATCCAGCTCGGCCTCGAGTATGTCCGCCTTGCTGATGCCGACGAAGCTTTGGTCGACCTGCTCGCCGCGCCCTTCGCGCTCGGCGATGGCGCGATTGAAGCTTTCGTAGACCGAACCGGCAAGGAGATCGCGCAGGATCCTGCGATTGCCCTCGGCAAACGCGGTCACGATCATCTCGTAGGCTTGACGCGCGCCGCGCAAGAAGTGCTCCGGATCGAAATCGGGGTCGGCCTTGAGGATAGCCAAGAGCCCGTTGGCGACGGCGGTATCGCTCCCTGCGAGCGACTTGATGCGCGCCTCGGCCTCGGCGGCAGAGACCGCGGCCGCGGTCTCGCCCGCCGGCTCGTCCCGGTCACGACGCGGGAGCGCCACGACCTTGTCCGAGACCGGTGTGGCTCCGCCACTGCGCTGAACATTGCCTTCGCGCCCGCGCTGTCCGATGCGCGTCTCCTCGTCGCCAGTTCGCCGCCCGAGAACGCTCCTGAGTTTCAGGAACGCCACGACCGCGGCGATCAGAGCCAGGAGCGTGAAAAGGTCGATGTTGCCATCCATTGTCGGCCGCTTTCCCGGCAAACCCCGCAAGGGCGATGGGAGTTATGTATGATCGCGTATCGCGTTGGTCCAGGCCCGCATCAAGCGACGGGCAAGAACCGCCCGAGTCGGCAAATCAGGTGGTTCGCGTCTCAACTTAGGCCACAAAGACCGAGAAGCCAACCACATTGAGAGCTGGATGGCGGATCGCCGCCAGGCGGCGCTCGCGTCCCGTGTCGCCTGTTGCGAGCGGCGGGGCGCCGTGATAGCCACCCGCGCGGGCCCCGCCGGGGTCGAGGCGCGACAGCGGACGCGTGTTCATGGCAGACTCAACGAACGGCAAGAAGGCTCACGGCGAGGGCGCGCCGCAACAGTCCTCGCCCCCGATCCAGGCGCAGGTGCAGATCATCGGCCAATACATCAAGGATCTCTCGTTCGAGAACCCGAACGTCGGCAAGCTGATCAAGAAACCGGACGAGACCCCCAATCTCAAGATCGAGGTCAACGTCAATGCGCAGCGTCTGGCACCGGACCTCTACGAGAGCGGAATCGATTTCAAGGCGTCCGCGACCAGCACGGCGGGAACCATTTACGACCTGGAGCTCGTCTACGCGGGATTGTTCAAGATCGCGAACCTTCCCGAGAACGCCCTCGAGCCGTTCCTGCTGATCCACTGCCCGGCCCTCATTTTCCCGTTCCTGAGGCGTCTCGTCGCCGACCTCACGCGCGAGGGCGGCTTCCCGCCGCTGCTCTTGGATCCCATCGATTTCGCCGGGTTGTTCCTGCGCCGTCAGAAGCCGGATCCCACCGCGGCCAAGCCCAAGACCTGAGCCATCACGTTTCAGGGGGCGAAAGGTAGCGCCACCACACGGCGCCTTTCCCCAGCATCGTGACGAACGCAACGTGCCTTGCTTCCGCTTCGGCCGACAGGCGCGAGGGGAGCGGCGCCGGCCGCACGAGACCCGGGCTCGAGGCGGCCCGGCGCCGGCCGGAGCTTTCCCGCGCCGGCCCGGCGGCCAATCCGAGCGTCGCCTGGCGCTCACCCAAAAGCTCGACGTAGATTTCCGCGAGCAGGATCGAATCCATCAGCGCGCCGTGCTTGGTGCGCTTGGAATTGTCGACGCCATAGCGCTTGCAGAGGGCATCGAGACTGTTGGGGCCGGCGGGATGCTTGCGGCGGGCAAGCATCAAGGTGTCGACCACGCGGGCGGGCATGATCGCGGGCTTGGCGAGCCTCGCCATCTCGGCATTGAGAAAACCGATATCGAACGTCGCATTGTGAATGACGAGCACGTCCTCGAGCAAGAACTCGAGCAGCTCCTCCACGATGGCGGAAAAGATCGGCTTGTCCTTGAGAAAGGCGGTCGAAAGCCCATGGATGGCTTCTGCTTCCGCCGGCACATCGCGCTCCGGATTGACGAAGCGGTGGAACTCGCGCCCCGTGGGGATGCGATTGACGAGCTCGACGCAGCCGATCTCAATCAGCCGGTCGCCGGTCCGGGGATCGAGCCCCGTGGTCTCGATGTCGAGCACGATCTCGCGCAGCATGGTCCCCCCTTATGCCCAATCCCGCTCGAATGCCTGGCCCTCGCGGCTGCGAAGCACCGTGATGATAGCATCGATCTGCGCGCGGGTTTCGGCGATCGAGCCCTCCGTATCCACAACGAAATCCGCCCGGCGCCGCTTCTCGGCATCGGAGATCTGGCGCGCGAGCAGGCTCTCCAGCCGTTGCGCGGTCATGCCGGGACGGGACATGACGCGGCTGGTTTGAGTCGCCGCCGAGGCGCTCGCGACCACCACGACATCCACCTTCTCGTCGCCGCCGGTCTCGCAGAGAAGAGGAATGTCCAGCACGGCCATCGAGGCGCCGCGCCGAGCCTCTGACCTCACGAACGCGCGCTCCGCCGCTTGCACAAGTGGATGGACGATGCGCTCGAGCCGCGCGAACCCTTGCGGATCCCCGGCCAGCGCGTCGGCGAGCTTTGCGCGCTCGACACGGCCTTCGGCCGTCGTTCCCGGAAAGGCGGCCTCGATCGACGCGACGGCCGCGCCCTCGTAAAGCCTGTGTACCTCGGCATCGGCATCGAACACGGCGATGCCGCGATCGCGGAAGCAGGCTGCCGCCGTCGATTTTCCCATCCCAATCGACCCCGTCAATCCGACGATCAGCATCGGCTTGCCTCGATATCGGCGGCAATCAGCCGATAGAGCTCGTCGGTGACCTCGGGGCGGATCCCGAACCACTTCTCGAACCCGGGAACCGCCTGGTGGAGCAGCATGCCGAGACCATCCACGGTGTTCAGACCCCGCGCGCGCGCGTCTTGAATAAGGCGCGTCTCAAGCGGGACATAAACGATATCCGACACCACGCAATCGGGATGGAAGCCCTCGAAATCGATCCCGGGCGAGCCTTCGCCTTTCATGCCCAAGGTCGTGGTGTTGACGAGCACCGACACGGCGCGGCTGCGCACGCTGCGCTCCGGCCAGTCGTGCACCCTGACGCGGGGACCGAAATGGCGCGCGGCGGCCTCGGCGCGCTCGCGCGACCTGTTGAAGATCAGAATCTCGCCAACTCCGGCGCCGAGGAACCCCGAGACCACCGCCCGTGCCGCTCCGCCGGCTCCAAGAACGGCCACGGGGGCGTCGCGCCTCTGCCAGTCCGGCGCGCGCATGTTGAGGTACGTCATGAAGCCGAAAGCGTCGGTGTTCGCGGCCCAGATCCGGCCGTGGTCGAGCCAGATCGTGTTCGCCATCCCGACGGCCCGAGCCGAGCTCTCCGTCTCGTCGGCCAACAGGAAGGCCGCCTCCTTGTGCGGAACCGTGACATTGCAGCCCGCGAAGCCATGCTCCTCCAACCCTCTGAGAAAGGCGGCGAGCGCCTCCGGCCGCACGGCCTCCTTCGTATAGCTGCCGTCGATCCCGTAGCGTTTGAGCCAAAATCGGTGGATGAGCGGCGAGCGCGAATGCTCGATCGGCCAGCCGACGACGCACGCGCGTCTCATTGGACCAGAACCTTTCGCGACCTCAGCTCCTCGAGCAGCGGCAAAAGCGGGAGGCCGAGAATGGTGAAATAATCGCCCTCGACCCGCTCGAACAGCTGAATGCCGGGCCCTTCGATCTGATAAGCGCCCACCGACTCGCACAGGGCGGCGCCGGCGCGCGCCAGGTATTCGGCGAGCGACAGCTCGGAAAAGTTGCGCATCGTGAGATGAGCCGCCTTTGTGTGCACCCAGATGACCGCGCCGCCTTGCGCGAGCGCAACCGCCGAATGAAGCTGATGCGTCCTGCCTCTGAGCTTCAGGAGGCAGTCTCGCGCACCGTCGGCATCGGCGGGCTTGTCGAAAAGCTGGGAGCCGAGAGCAAGGACCTGGTCAGCCCCGATCACGAGCGCCTTCGGATGATCGCGGCTCACGGCCTCGGCCTTGGCACGGGCGAGGGCCTCGGCCACGCCGCCCGGATCGATCACCGCATTGCCTCCGAGCAGAGCGCCCCGGATCGCCCTCTCATCGATGTCGGCGGGCACGACGGTGAAGGCGAGACCGGCCGCCTGGAGCATCTGCCGCCGCGCCCGGCTGCCGGAAGCAAGAATCAATCCCGGCCGGTCATCCTTGTCCGCCACTGCCCGCCTCTTCCGTCTTCGTGATGCCGGCTTGGATATCTTGCATCAGCCGGATGATCGCGGCCGCGGTTTCCTCGACCGAGCGGCGCGTCACGTCGATGATCGGCCATCCGTGCTGGGCGCACAGCTTGCGCGAGTGGGCGATCTCGCTCGCGATGCGGCTCCGGTCCACGTAGTCGTCCAGATTGCGGTCCGCGAGCAGCAGGGCGCGATGGCGCCTCACCTCGGAGATTCGTTCGGGACTGGCGATGAGGCAGACGACGAATGCCCTATGCGGCCCGGTCAGAGCCTCGGGAAGCGGCAGCGACGGCACGATCGGGATGTTGGCGGTCTTGTAGCCGCGCTGCGCGAGATAGATGCTGGTCGGAGTCTTCGACGTGCGCGAGATGCCGAGCAGAATGATGTCCGCCTCGTTCAGATCTTCGGGTACGCGGCCGTCGTCATGCGTCATCGAGAAATTTAAGGCGTCGATGCGGCGGAAGTAGTCGGCATCGAGCACATGCTGGCCGGCGACCGTCGGCGTGCGCGGGGCGCCGAGATAGGATTCGAACACCTGCATGATGGGCTGCAGCACCGCAAGGCACGGGACCTTGAGCTCCTTGCAGCGCTGCTCCAGCTCGGTGCTGAGGTCTTTGTTGACGACCGTATAGAGCACGATGCCCGGTGCCTGCTCGATCTCCTGCAGCACGCGCTTCAATTGCCGCGGCGTGCGAACGAGGGGATGCGTGTGCTCGATCGGCCTCACCTCGGCGTACTGGACCGCGGCCGCCTTGGCGATCGTGGTCAGGGTCTCGCCCGTCGCGTCGGAGACGAGATGCAGATGGAAGAAGGTCGGGAGGGTGTTGGCCATGTGTGGATGAAAACAGGAGTTATCCGATAGGCGAGGACCGGCTCGAGGGACCAGCGCTCTTGGGCAGCACGTTCTCCACGCCGATACCCACATTGGCGTCGAAACGAAGCGATATTGTCAAGAATGGCTCTTCTAGAGAGACGAGCGCCCTCACGGAATGGAAAACACGGTTTTCAACACCTTGTCTCTCTCGGTTGCTTGACCACATCGCGACGGAAGCCGTTGACGGCACCCGCTCTTTTTGGGCCTAGTGGCGGGC
Source organism: Hyphomicrobiaceae bacterium (assembly GCA_035283385.1). Lineage (GTDB taxonomy): Bacteria > Pseudomonadota > Alphaproteobacteria > Rhizobiales > Hyphomicrobiaceae > Hyphomicrobium_C. The sequence goes on along the minus strand of DATETZ010000127.1, from coordinate 3,169 downwards.
GGCACGCGGCGGCGCCAGATCTGGTGAGCGAGGCCATCGGTGTCGCAACAGTGGGGACGAGCTGGGGACGGCGAGCCAATTCCCGCAATTCGCATCCCTAATAACCATAACAATAATATAGAGACTCTCTCTCTTATTGAAGATTGGCTCATGAGTATCGTCTCGCTGGATCAGCCCGAAAGCTCAGCCGGCCGGCGGCTTCTCGAGCCATTCAAAGGGCGCGCGCTTGCCCCGCCGCCCATCTGGCTGATGCGTCAGGCCGGCCGGTATCTTCCCGAATACCGCGAGATCAGAGCCAAGGCGGGTGGCTTTCTCGACCTCTGCTACACGCCGTCGCTGGCCGCGGAGGTCACGTTGCAGCCGATCCGCCGCTTCGGTTTCGACGCCGCGATCCTGTTCTCTGACATCCTGGTGGTGGCGGACGCGCTCGGCCAAAGGGTGGAGTTCGTCGACGGTGAGGGACCAAAGCTCGCGCCTCTCAGCTCGGCCGGGGAGCTTCGGCAGCTCAATCCGGGCTCTGTCGCGGCCAAGTTCGGACTGATCTTCGAGACCGTGGCTCGGGTGAGGCAGGATCTGCCGCGCGAGACGGCGCTGATCGGCTTCTGCGGGGCGCCGTGGACCGTTGCGACCTATATGGTTGGCGGGGGAACGTCCGTGGACCAGGCCGAGGCCCGGAGCTGGGCCTATCGCGATCCGGACGGGTTCGAGTCGCTGATCGCGATCCTTGCCGAGGTCTCGGTTGAATACCTCGACGGGCAAGCGAGAGCGGGCTCCGATGCGGTGCAGATCTTCGACAGCTGGGCCGGCAGCCTGCCGGACGACGAGTTCGAGCGCTGGGTGATCGCGCCGACGGCAAGCATTGTGCGCACCCTCCGGGCTCGTCACCCTGGCCTGCCGGTCATCGGTTTTCCGCGCGGGGCTGGCCACAATGCGCAACGCTACCTCGCAGGGACCGGGCTCGACGGCTTCGGGTGCGACACCCAGATGCCCCTCGGGGCGATGCGGCGGTTGGCGCAGGAGGCGCGGACGGTTGTGCAGGGCAATCTCGACCCGCTGTTGCTTGCGGCTGGCGGCGCGAGGATGGAGGCCCGGGCGAGAGCGATTGTCGAGGCCATGGCCGGCGCCCGATTCATCTTCAACCTCGGCCATGGCATCGTGCCCGCAACACCGCCCGAAAACGTCGCGCGCCTGGTCGAGATCGTCCGCGCTCCGGGGACCTCGTGATGCTGTGGCTCAAGGCCTTCCATATCATCGCCGTCATCGCCTGGATGGCAGGGCTTCTTTATTTGCCGCGATTGTTCGTTTATCACGCCGGGGCGAGGCCGGGATCGGAGCTTTCCGAGACACTCAAGATCATGGAGCACCGCTTGCTCCGGATCATCATCAATCCGGCCAGCGTCGCCGTATGGATCACGGGCCCGGCGCTGGCCTGGATGCAAGGCGTCTATGCCGATGCCTGGCTGTTCGCAAAGCTGGGGCTCGTTGTGGCGTTGACGTGGTACCACCATCTGCTTGCCGCCTGGCGCCGGGACTTTGCCGCCGACAAGAACCTTCGCTCGGCCACGTTCTACCGGGCGGCTAACGAGGCGCCGGCGGTGTTGATGGCCGGGATCGTGCTTTTGGCGGTTCTCAAGCCCTTCTAAGGGCCGGGAAAAGCCGTTGAAACGCTTTTGCTCGGCCGACTCGTCTGCTATACAGTTGTCATTCCTGATCGACTCGTGGCCTCTCCGGCCAAAGAGTTGTCCGTCCGGCGCTCACTCATGCGGCGCGGCAGGACGCTGGGCGTGGTATCCCAATCACGCTCGTCACACCCCACTCTAGGCCCGGCACCCCTCTTCCCGCCCAAGCCGCCGAGGCCTTTCTGGAGCCCTTTCATGACCGAAATGAAGCTCGAGGACCTGAAGCTCAAGTCTCCGACGGAGCTATTGAGCTTTGCGGAAGAGGTTGGCGTCGAGAACGCCAGTACGATGCGCAAGCAGGAGCTCATGTTTGCGACGCTGAAGCAGCTCGCCGGGAAAGAGGTCGAGATCACGGGTATCGGCGTCGTCGAGGTGCTGCAAGACGGTTTCGGCTTTTTGCGATCGCCGGATGCCAACTATCTGCCCGGTCCGGACGACATCTACATCTCGCCGTCGCAGATCCGCCGCTTTGCCCTGCGCAGCGGCGATACCGTCGAGGGCCAGATCCGCAGCCCCAAGGAGGGCGAGCGGTATTTCGCTCTCCTCAAGGTGAACAGAATCAACTTCGAGGATCCCGAGGCGGTCAAGCACAAGATCCATTTCGACAACTTGACGCCGCTCTATCCGACCAAATGGCTCAAGATGGAGATCGAGGATCCGACGATCAAGGATCTCTCCGCCCGCGTGATCGACATCGTGGCACCGCTCGGCAAGGGACAGCGCGCGCTGATCGTCGCCCAGCCTCGCACGGGCAAGACCGTGCTGCTGCAAAACATCGCGCACTCGATCACCGCCAACCATCCCGAGTGCTACCTGATCGTGCTGCTGATCGACGAGCGGCCCGAGGAGGTGACGGACATGCAGCGCTCGGTCAAGGGCGAGGTCATCTCCTCGACCTTCGATGAGCCGGCATCGCGCCACGTGCAGGTATCCGAAATGGTGATCGAGAAGGCGAAGCGCCTCGTCGAGCACAAGCGCGACGTGGTGATCCTGCTCGATAGCATCACGCGCCTCGGCCGCGCTTACAACACGGTCGTCCCGTCATCGGGCAAAGTTCTCACGGGCGGCGTCGATAGCAATGCCTTGCAGAAGCCGAAGCGCTTCTTCGGCGCCGCGCGCAACATCGAGGAGGGCGGCTCGCTGACGATCATCGCCACCGCGCTCATCGACACGGGCTCGCGCATGGACGAGGTTATCTTCGAGGAGTTCAAGGGCACCGGCAACTCCGAGCTCATCCTCGACCGCAAGGTGGCCGACAAGCGCACCTTCCCGGCGATCGACATCACGCGCTCCGGCACGCGCAAGGAAGAGCTGCTGGTGGCGCCGGATCAGCTCAAGAAGATGTACGTGCTGCGCAAGGTGCTCGCTCCCTTGAACCCCGTCGACTCGATGGAGTTCCTGCTCGAGAAGGTCAAGGCTACGGACTCGAACGCGGAGTTCCTCGCCTCGATGAACTCCTGACCTTGTTCCTCCGCTCGGCTGCGCCTCGC
>DATETZ010000126.1:0-4810 GCA_035283385.1 Hyphomicrobiaceae bacterium | reverse complement strand
GGGCTCGATCTCGCCACGCTCGGCGACCCGGCGTTGAGGGGCGCCGCCGCCGGCGAGGCGGCCTCGATCGTGGCCAAGCTCCCCGAGGTCAGGGCCGCGCTTCTCGACTACCAGCGCGCGTTCGCCAATCAGAGGCCGGGGGCGGTCCTCGACGGCCGTGACATCGGCACCGCGGTGTGCCCTGAGGCGGACGTCAAAATCTACGTCACCGCCACGCCCGAGGAACGGGCGAGGCGGCGCTTTGTCGAGCTTACGGCGCGGGGCGAGGCAGTGACCTACGAGTTCGTGCTCTCCGTGATCAAGGATCGGGATGCCCGGGACGCCGGCCGGCCCGATGCCCCCATGCGCCAGGCCGACGACGCCATCTTGCTCGACACGACAACCTTGGATATAGAAGCCGCATTCGACTCCGCCGTCGGATCGATCAAGAGGAAGATCGGCCAATAGGGGCGCGCGTGGCGTGCTCCAAGTCTCGTTGGCAGGGCGTGGCGCCCATCACGGCGGAGTGCGAGCCAGCTTACACCACCTCGACCGGCAGGGGGCCGCCTGTCGCGCTCATGCGCACTGGGCCGTTCCTGTCAACCCCATCACCGCGGCGCGGGTGACGATGCACGCCGCATAGAGAGCGACTTGAAGGAGCACGAATGAGCACCGCCACCGGCAAGGAATTCAATCCGACGCGCGACGAGTTCGCCGCCATGCTGGCCGAAAGCCTGGCCAAGGAGGACGTCTTCGAAGGCAACGTCGTGAAAGGCAAGGTGGTCGGGATCGAGAAGGATCTGGCCGTCATCGACGTCGGCCTCAAGATGGAAGGCCGCGTGCCGCTGAAGGAGTTCGCAACCCCCGGCAAGCCGGCCGAGATCAAGGTCGGCGACACTGTCGAGGTGTACCTCGAGCGTGTCGAGAATGCGCTCGGCGAGGCGGTGCTGTCGCGCGAGAAGGCGCGCAGGGAGGAAAGCTGGACGCGTCTCGAGAAGCGCTACGAGGCCGGCGAGAAGGTGACCGGGGTGATCTTCAACAAGGTCAAGGGCGGTTTCACCGTCGACCTCGACGGCGCGGTCGCGTTCCTCCCCGGCTCGCAGGTCGACATCCGGCCCGTGCGCGACATTGGACCCCTGATGCACCAGCCGCAGTCGTTCCAGATCCTGAAGATGGACCGCCGGCGCGGCAATATCGTCGTCTCGCGCCGCTCCGTGCTCGAGGAGACGCGCGCCGAGCAGCGCGCCGACATCGTGGCCCGCCTCACCGAGGGCCAGGTCATCGACGGCCTGGTCAAGAATATCACCGATTACGGCGCGTTCATCGACCTGGGCGGCATCGACGGCCTCTTGCACGTCACGGACATGGCATGGCGGCGCGTCAATCATCCCTCCGAGATCCTCAATGTGGGCGACACCGTGAAGGTGCAGATCGTCCGCATCAATCCCGAGACTCAGCGCATCAGCCTCGGCATGAAGCAGCTGCAGGCCGACCCGTGGGCCGCCATCGAGGCGAAGTATCCGGTCGGGACCCGCTTCAAAGGCACGGTTACGAACATCGCCGACTACGGCGCCTTCGTCGAGCTCGAGCCCGGAGTCGAGGGCCTCATTCACGTCTCGGAGATGAGCTGGACCAAGAAGAACATCCACCCCGGCAAAATCGTTTCGACCAGCCAGCAAGTCGAGGTGCAGATTCTCGAGGTCGATCCCGCGAAGCGGCGCATAAGCTTGGGACTCAAGCAAACTCAGGACAATCCCTGGGACGCGTTCCTCGGCGGCCATCCCAAAGGCTCGATTGTCGAGGGTCCGATCCGCAACATCACTGAGTTCGGTCTGTTCATCGGCCTGGACGGCGGTGTCGACGGAATGGTTCATCTCTCGGACCTCGACTGGTCGAAGCCGGGCGACGAGGCGATCAAGGAGTATAAGAAGGGTGACACGGTGAAGGCTGCGGTGCTCGACGTGGACAGCCAGAAGGAGCGCATCTCGCTCGGCATCAAGCAGCTCCACGGCGACCCGGCCGACGCGCTCGGCAAGTACAAGAAAGGCGACCAGGTGACGTGCGAGGTCGTCGCCGTGCAGGAGAACGGCCTCGAGGTCAAGCTCGTCGACAGCGACATCACGACTTTCATCAAGCGCTCGGATCTGTCGCGCGACCGATCGGAGCAGAGGCCCGAGCGCTTCAGCGCCGGCCAGAAGGTCGATGCAGCCATCTTGAGCGCCGACAAGGCCGCGCGGCGCATTACCGTTTCGATCAAGGCGCTCGAGATCGCCGAGGAGAAGCAGGCCGTCGCCCAGTACGGCTCGACGGACAGCGGCGCCTCCCTCGGCGACATCTTCAAGGCGGCGATCAAGAAGCGCGAGTCGGACGAGGAGACGAAGGAATAGCTCGTCCGGCGCGCCCTGGTTCGGCGGCCTCGGCCTTCTGGGTCGGGCACCTTTGGGATGGCATTGATGGGGCCTCGATCCTTGCCTACCATCAGACAGCGCGATCGCGCTGACGATCGCTGCTGCTTGCGGCGGGAGCTTCACCCATGACATTTGAAACCGAAACCGTCCTCGACCGGCGCCGCATGCGCCGCCGCTTGAGCTTTTGGCGCAGCGCGGCGATTGCGGGCCTTGCGCTCGCCTTCGGGTTGCTCGCCTTCGGTGGAGAGCGCATTTCCGATCTGGCGGCCTCCCACCAGATCGCGCGCGTGACGGTCGAGGGCACGATCACCGAGGACCGCGATCAGCTCTTACTCTTGAAACGACTGAGGGATGCGGGGCACGTCGAGGCCTTGCTGGTATTCGTCAACAGCCCGGGTGGCACTACGGCCGGCGGAGAGAGCCTGTTCCAGGCCCTGCGCAATGTCGCCGAGAAGAAACCCGTCGTGGCTCAGTTCGGTACCGTCGCGGCCTCGGCCGGATACATCGTCGGCCTGGGTACGGACCATATCGTTTCGCACGGCAACACGATCACCGGCTCGATCGGCGTTCTGGCCCAATGGCCGGAGGTGAGCGCGCTGCTGGACAAGATCGGGGTCAAGGTGAACGAAGTTAAGAGCGGCGAGCTCAAGGCCGAGCCGTCGCCGTTCAAACCAATGGACGCGGGAGGACGCCAGGTGGTGCAGAATACGATCGACGATGGCTTCCGCTGGTTCCTGTCGCTTGTCGAGCAGCGGCGCGGGATCATTGCCGCCAACGTGCCCGGCCTCGTCGAAGGCCGGATTTTCTCGGGCCGGGAGGCGCTGGAGCGCAAATTGGTCGACGAGATCGGCGGCGAGACCGAGGCCGTGCGCTGGCTCGAGGAGAAGCGGGGCGTTACAAAAGACTTGAAGGTAATCGACTGGAAACCGGTGCGCGAGGGCACTTGGGGCCTCCCGAACGCGATGGCGGAGCTGGCCGCCTATGTCCTCGGTGCCGGGGCTGGCCAGCTTGCCCGCCTAGTTGGCCGCGATGCCACAATCGGCACACTCGGTCTTGACGGTCTCGTTTCCGTTTGGCAACCTTGAGAAAACTAAGGAAATACAATTGGTTTTTGGGGGCGCCCGTGATCAAGTCCGAGTTGATTCACAAGATAGCCGCCGCAAATCCGCATCTCTACCATCGGGACGTGGAGCGGATCGTCAACGTGGTCTTCGACGAAATCGTCGACGCCTTGGCGCGCGGCGACCGCGTCGAGCTCAGGGGCTTCGGTGCATTCACGGTCAAGCACCGCGCCGCACGGCAAGGCCGCAACCCGCGCACCGGCGCACCGGTGCCCGTCGAGGAGAAGTACGTGCCGTTCTTCAAGACCGGCAAAGAGCTTCGCGACCGGATCAATACCCACGCTCGGTCGTGAGCGCGGCTTGGCCCGGGTCGAACGCCAATTAGGGAGACGCAGCTGGTGCAGAAACGGATCGTCTGGCTGCTGGTCGCGTTTCCGGCTGCGGTCGTTCTGGTCACGCTCGCGGTCGCCAACCGCCACAGCGCGCGTCTCGTGCTCGACCCGTTCCGGCCCGAGACACCGGTCCTGGCTGTCGTGCTGCCGTTCTACGCCTATCTTTTCGGAGCGCTCATTCTCGGCGTTCTTCTCGGCGGCTTCTCGACCTGGTTGTCACAGGGCCGCTGGCGCCGGACGGCGCGCCTGCGCTCGGCGGATGCCAAGCGATGGCGGGCCGAGGCCGACCGCCTGGCGCGCGAGCGCGACGCCGAGGTCGCGGGCCGCGCGATGCCGCTGCTCCCGTCCCAGCGCCGCGACGCCGCCTGACCGCCGGGGCTTTGCGGGCGGCCCGGATCAAGCTCGCGTCGCCGGTTAATGACAGGGAGCGGCCGCGCGTCGGGAGTCCCATCCCATCCGCGAGTTCGCAGCCCACCTGCAGCGCTCGAGACGGCTCATGACGACGAAGGTCAAAATCTGTGGGATCAAGTGCGAGGCCGCGCTCGACGCCGCGCTCGAGGGCGGCGCCGACTTTATCGGTCTCGTCCTCTTCCCGAAAAGCCCGCGTTACGTCGACGAGGCGACGGCCGAGGCGCTCGCGCGGCGCACCCGCGAGAGGAGCCGCGCCAAGGTGGTGGCGCTCCTCGTCGATCCCGATGACGAGCTCGTGGCCCGCGTGTCGGATCGCGTCCGCCCCGACCTTCTGCAGCTGCACGGCCACGAGTCGCCCGAGCGCGTCGCCGAGATCCGCAGCCGCGCCAAGCTTGCGATCATGAAGGCCTGGAGCGTTGCCAGCAAGGAGGACGCCGCCGGCGCCGCCGCATATCTCGCGCCAGGCGAGCGCGCCGACATCATCCTGTTCGACGCCAAGTCGCCCGAGGATCCGAGCGCGCTGCCGGGCGGCAACGGCTTGAGCTTCGATTGGCGCATT
>DATETZ010000125.1:0-7081 GCA_035283385.1 Hyphomicrobiaceae bacterium | reverse complement strand
AGCGCGAGGAGCAAGAAGAAATCGTCCCGGGAGGAGAAGGCCAGAGAGCCGGAGGCGCCGCGCCGGCCGGCGTCGAGTGCGGCTGAGGCGCTCGAGCGCATCGAGATCCCGAACGATGTCAGCGAGCGCATCTCGGAGCTCATGTGGACCGGCGGCTCGCTTGTCATCTCCGACCAGCCGCTCAGCGGCGAGACGAGCGATATCGGCACCGATCTCGTCGTCACGATGCGCTGAGAAGAGCGCTCGGAAGGCCTGAGCGCCGACGCTCCGTCCCGGCGCTCGAGGTGCCGACCCGACGATCCCGAGCCGGGTCTCGAGGGTCCCGCTCCGTTCGCCCGCAAGCCCTTCAAAGCTGAGGCTCGAGCGCCGCCCCGGCGGGCTCTTTGAGGCTCCTCGGGCTCATCGGACCTGTCCGCCGGGAGCGGGCCGCGTGCTCGGTCTTCTCCCACAGATGCGGGGCGGCGATCAGCTGGCCGAGCGCCCGGTAGGCGGCGAGCGAGATCAAGAGCCAGTAGAGCGGCATGAGAACGGCATGGCGCGCGAGGTCAAGCCTGCCGCGCCTGGCGACGGCGACCGAGCCCAGCACGATGCCCGTCACGTAGGCCGTGACGAGGTTGAAGGCGCCGAGCCACCACAGGGCGCGGCCGGTGAGCGATCCGGGCACGACGAGCATCTGCCCCTGGACGGCATCGAGTAGAGCGAACATGCAGAACCACGGATGCACGAGCGCCGACAGGATCAGGCCGCCCATCAGAACCTGCAGGCCGAGGAAGCGCTTCGCCTCGAGCTCGCGCGCGAGGCGCAGCGGCTCGCGCATGTGCACGAGATAGGTCTGCATCCAGCCCTTGAGCCAGCGCGTGCGCTGGCCGAGCCAAACCTTGAACTGCGCGGGCGCCTCCTCCCATGTCGTCGAGGAGAGCACCTCGACCTGCCATCCGGCGCGCGCCAGGCGGATCCCGAGGTCGGCGTCCTCCGTCACGTTGAAGGGGTCCCAGCCGCCGACCTCGTCCAGCACCGCGCGCGGAAAATGGTTCGACGTCCCGCCCAGCGGCACGGGGAGCTTGAGCCGCTCGAGCGTCGGCAGGAGACAGTCGAAAAGCGCCGTATACTCGATCGTGAACTGGCGCGTGAGCCACGTCTCGTCCGAGTTGTAGATGTTGAGCCGGGCCTGGACGCAGCCCACGCGCGGAGCGGATCGCAGACGCTCGAGGGCCCTGCGCAGCTGGTCCGGCTCCGGAACGTCCTCGGCGTCGTAGACGACGACGTAGTCCCCGCGTGCGACCTCGAGTGCGAAGGCGAGCGCCCGCGGCTTGGTCCGCGGCATGCCGTCGGGCACGACGACGACCCGCATATGAGGCGCGAGCGCCGCCGCTCGCAGCGCCGCTCGCGTTTCGCGATCGATGCTCTCGACCACGAGCAGGATCTCGAGCTTGGAGGAGGGGTAGTCTATCCGCGCCAGTGCCTCGAGGAGCCCCGGAACGACGTGCGCCTCGCGGTAGAGCGGCACCAGCACGGAATAGCGAGGCAGCATGGCCTCCCCCAGCGGCGACGCGCTGCCCGCTGAGCGGGATGGAAAAGCGGGATGGGTTAAGCCGGATGGAGACTGCTCCCGGCGCCGGCTCGGCCGCGATCGCGCATGCCACAGAGCCAGCGCTCGGAGCAGGACGACGCACAGGAAGGGCAGCGAGAGCATCGCCAGAAGCATGGACTGCGTTGCGCGCGGGGCCGCCGCCGCCCCGGCCACGAGCGCGATTGCGAGCGCCGCGAAGAGAAGCCTTTGCCACGGCCAAACAGGTTCGCCGGCCGAGAATTCCGGCCGCTCGCGCCGCAACCGATGAACGGCGCGCTCGAGCCGGCGCACGGCCTGGCGATGAGCGGCCTCGCCAAGGGCCTCATGGTGAAAGGCCGCACCGTGGATCCGCCCGCTCCCCATAGGGCGCAGCGCGGCACCCATCGGAAGCGGGGTTCTGTCGTCGGAACGACCCCTGCCTTCAATCTCGATCGCCCGGCGCCGCAATGAGGCACGAGACGAGAACATTGTTCCCCCCGGCCCCGCACTGCTGCCCTCACAGCATCGCCGCAATGATCTTGCCATACCGGCCGCGATATTTCATAGCGTTCCGGTGACGGGTCTCGATTGCGATCGGGAGTCCATGGCAAATAGGCGACACCCTGCAGCGACCGCCGACCGCCTGAGACTGGCGGCATGGTGCCTTGCGCTCGCGACAATGGCCGGCTTATGGCCTTCGCCGGCCGGCAGCGAGCCAGCGGGCCAAGAGCCGCCCGCGGCACAAGCAACGGACGAGCCCCGCCGCGTGGTGATCCGCTTTCTGACCGAGGGCGATTTCCCGCCCTTCAACTACTATGACGACGAGGGGGTTCTGGCCGGCTTCAATGTCGACCTTGCGCGCGCGATCTGCCTCGACCTTAGCGCCGCCTGCGACATCAAGGTGCGGCCGTGGGAGGAGCTGTTTCTGGGCTTGAAGCGCGGCGACGCGGACGCCGTCATCGCCGCCCATGTCGTGACACCGCAGGCCCTGGTAGAGGTCGACTTCACCGACCGTTACTTCCACGCGCCGGGCCGTTTTGCCGGACGAATCGACGGTCCCAAGCTCGAGATCGACCCCGATGGCCTCGACGGGCGCACGATCGGCGTCGCGAAAGGGACGGCGCACGAGGCCTACCTCAAGGCCTTCTTCCGCGACAGCAGGATCGAGGCCTTCGCAACACCCGAGCTTGTCCGCGAGGCGTTGCAGCAGGGCAAGATCGACGTGCTGTTCGACGACGGCATCAGCCTCGCGTTCTGGCTCAGCGGCACGCTCGCGCGCCAATGCTGCGAGTTCAAAGGCGGGCCGTTCCTCGAGCCCAAGTTCTTCGGCGATGGGATCGCGATCGCGGTGCCGCGCAACGATCCTCAAATCAGGACGCTGATCAACGGGGCCCTGAAGCATGTGCGCCAGAGCGGCCGCTTGCAGGAGCTCGTGGAGCGCTATTTCCCGATCAGGGTCTATTAAGGCCGTATCCAGCGGACTCCGCCCATCCCGCGATTGGTAGCCCGAAGGTCTAATTTCTGGGGTCAGACCCCTGACACCCGTGCCGAACCGGCGCTCCGTCGCGGCTCGGGCGTGCAAAGGCCGGCCGGCTGTCACATTCCTGAAACCTGAATCCCGTTTGAAGAGGGCGATCACGGGTGACTTGCTGGCGACGGAGCCGGAGGCCGAGCGTCATGGAGACGGAACGCAGACCGTACCGCACGCTTTTCATTTCCGACGTGCATCTGGGGACGCGCTCCTGCCAGGCCGAGCTCTTGCTCGACTTCCTGAGGCACCACGAGGCCGAGACCATCTATCTCGTGGGCGATATCATCGACTTCTGGCGCATCCGCCGCGGCGCGATCTGGCCGCAGACGCACAACGACGTGCTGCAGAAGCTCTTGCGCAAGGCGCGCAAGGGCACCCGCGTCGTGTTCATTCCGGGCAACCACGACGACGGCATGCGCGACTACTGCGGCATGCATTTCGGCGCCATCGAGATCGAGCGCCACGCGATCCACACGATGGCCGACGGGCGCCGGTTTCTGGTCATGCACGGGGACGAGTTCGACGTCGTCGTGCGCTATGCGCGCTGGCTGGCATTCCTGGGCGATCGAGGCTACGAGCTGGCGCTATCGTCCAATGCGCCGCTGAATTTGATCCGCCGCCGCTTGGGTCTCGGCTACTGGTCGCTGTCGAGCTACTTGAAGCTGCGCGTCAAGACCGCCGTCAATTTCATCGGCGAGTTCGAAAAAAGCCTTGCCGACGAGGCGCGGCGCCGCAATGTCGATGGCGTGATCTGCGGTCATATCCACCATGCCGCCTCGCGCCTCATCGACGGCATCCACTACCTCAACGCCGGCGACTGGGTGGAAAGTTGCACGGCGCTGCGTGAGACGCACGCCGGCGAGATCGAGCTCGTGCGCTGGAACGACGCTGTCTCGGCGCGCGCGTCCGGGCCGCCCACCGTCGAGGCTCTCAAGGCGGCTTGATGCGCATCTTGGTCGCGACCGACGCCTGGCGGCCACAGGTGAACGGCGTCGTCAGAACCTACGAGCGCCTTGGCGAGGCAGTCGAGCGTCAAGGCTCGAGCCTCGTCATTCTGTCGCCGTCCGACTTCCGCACTCTTCCGTGCCCCACCTACCCCGAGATCCGGCTCGCGCTCCCCGCGCGGGGCCGCTGTGCCGGGTTGGTCGAAAAGCTCGCGCCCGACGCCATTCACATCGCCACAGAGGGGCCCGTCGGCTGGATGGTGCGCGCCTACTGCCTGAGAAAAGGGATCCCGTTTACGACCAGCTTCCACACTCGCTTCCCCGAATACCTGGCCTCGCGCTTTGCCATTCCCGAGCGCTGGACCTACGCCGTCCAGCGCCGCTTCCACAATGCCGGCGCCGGCATCATGGTGGCGGCGCGCAGCCTCGCCGCTGACCTCGAGGCTCGCGGATTCGTGAAGCTCATGGCCTGGACGCGCGGCGTCGAGTCGGCACTTTTCTGTCCGCGCCCCGTCCGGCGATTCGGGGCGGGGCCGGTGTTCCTGTACGTGGGCCGCATTGCAGTGGAGAAGAACATCGAAGCGTTCTTGCGGCTCGATCTGCCGGGGCGAAAGGTGGTGGTGGGGGATGGACCGCAGCTCGCGGAGATGAAGCGATGCTTTCCCGCGGCAACGTTCATCGGCGATCGGGAGGGCGAGGACCTCGCCCTCTGCTATGCCTCGGCCGACGTGTTCGTCTTTCCGAGCCGCACCGACACCTTCGGCATGGTGCTTCTCGAGGCGATGGCCACCGGCTTGCCGGTTGCCGCGTTTCCAGTGACCGGCCCGCTCGACCTGGTCGCGTCGGGGACATCGGGGGTTCTGTCCGAGGATCTCCGGGAGGCCGCGCTCGAGGCGCTCCGTCTCGACCGCTCGCGGGGCCGGGCCCGGGCTCTCGAGTTCAGTTGGGATGGCGCGGCACGGCAGTTCCTTGCCAACATCGAGAGCGCCCGTTCCGTCAAGGATGGCCGGCAGGCGCTATGGATGGAGCCGCGCCGCCGGCCGCGCTCGGCCTAAGCGGGGACGCGCCGCCGGGGCCGGCCGGCGCCGCTCGATTGTTTCAAGTGTCCCGATTTGGGCCGCCTCACGCCTCGGTCAGGCGCTGGCGCTCGCGGTTGCGCACGAGCTCGGCGACGCCGGCCCATGCCCACGACCGGCCGGCATCTCCTTCGAGCTCGTGCAGGCTCGAGAAGAACTCCGCCACAGAGGCTGCATAATTGCCATGGCGGCCCTCGAGCACGGCCGCCATGAACTCCACCTCGCGCGGAGAGGGCGTCGCGTCGTGATCCGGATGCCAACCAATAGCCATGCTGTCCTCAAGCCGTCTCATGGGCAAAAGGAAGCAAGATTAGCGCCAGTGCGCCTCGCTCCCGAATTTCGGATCGGAGATGGGCAATGACGGGTGACCGGCACCGAAGCCGCGATCGGCCTATGCAACTTTTCAACCACGATCCGGTTTTCGCCCGCCCATTGCTCAAGCCACGCCCGGGGCCCGCCGCGACCCAAGCCTGGGGCGCGAGACCGGGTGCCTCGGCGCCGCCTCACTCCGTTTGCTGGCTTTTCGATTGATCCGGAGGCGCAACGGCGGCCGCGCCGTCTCCACCCGTCGGGCTCTTCTGCTTGGGCTTGGTAAGGCTCGGCAGCTCCCCGCCGGCGGATGCCTGGATGGGTTTCGGTGCGCCTTTGGCCTTCTTGCCAGAGGGTGTTGCGCTCGCGCCCGCATCCTTTCCGGCCGCCGCAGCGGCGGGACGATCCTCGGCCGGCTTGGCGGCAGCCGCCTTCGTGGCCGTGGCGGCGTCCGCGTCGTTGGTTGCCGCGAGGATCGGCTTGCCCTTGGCCTTAGCCGCCTTGGTCCTCCCCTGCCGGGCCGCCGCCGACCGCGACCGGCGCCCGGTTCCGCATTCCCACGAGACGACCGATTGGCGCATGGTCGTGAGGCCCTTGGCGTCGGGGGCGATCGGAATGTTGTCGATGCTCGCCGTGCTGAAGAGCGTCTTCCAGCCGTAGTGCTGGAAGCCGTGCTCGAGCAGGCTCGCTGCGCGCACCGTGCGATCGGCCCCGGTCGGCTCTCCGAGCACGACCGCCATCAGCTTGTGGCCGTCGCGCGTGGCGCTGGCGACGACATTGAAGCCCGAATCGCAGATGAAGCCCGTCTTCATGCCGTCGGCGCCCTGGAACGATTTCAAGAGCCCGTTGTGGGTCCCGAGCCTGAGCTTGCCCAGGCGCATATCGGCCATTGCCCAATAGCCGGCGTGCTCGGGAAAGTCCTTGACGACGGCCTGAGCGAGGCGGGCGAGATCGCGGGCGGTCGTCACCTGCTCGTGGGCGGGGAGCCCATTCGGGTTGACGAAGGTCGTGCGCGTCATGCCGAGGCGCCGCGCCGTGGCGTTCATCTGGCCGACGAAAGCCGTATCGCTGCCGGCGACGGCCTCCGCCAGCATCACGGCAACGTCGTTGGCGGACTTGATGATGAGCGCCTTCAAGGCGAGCTCGACGGTCAGCTCGCCGCCGATCGGCAACCCGAGCTTGCTCGGCGCCTGCTGGAAGGCGTTCTGGCTGCACGCGATCTTCTGGTCGAGCTTGAGCTTTCCCTCCTTGATAGCCTCAAAGGCGAGATAAGCGGTCATGATCTTGGTGAGCGAGGCCGGGTGCCACTGGTTGTCCGGGTCCTCGGCGTAGAGCACCTTGCCGTCGGAGGGGTCGAAGAGGAGCGCAGGCCCGGCCCCTGCCGGCCGGCAGGAGAGGGCGCCAAGTATCATCGAGGCGGCAGCCAAAGACCTGACGCGCATGGACTTCCCCGAACGGCGTCGCGAGGCGTTCCGCCTAACATATTCTCGAGTTTGACCGCAATCCGGCCGCTGCTCAAATTCGGGCCGGTGTGTGCCTTGGGCCTCAGCTGGCGCGGTGCCGAGCCGTCGGCGGCGTTGGTGCCCCTGGCCCGACTCGAACGGGCACGTCATTGCTGACAACAGATTTTGAGTCTGCCGCGTCTACCGGTTCCGCCACAGGGGCCAAATTG
>DATETZ010000124.1:0-3238 GCA_035283385.1 Hyphomicrobiaceae bacterium | reverse complement strand
GAACGGCCGACGCATGGTGTGAGACGACGCCACCTTGCCGGTGGCGAGCTCCGGCTCCCACACGCCGGGTCCCGTGGCCGAAAGTGCCAGCGAGAGGTGGTCGGCATCGGCCGGCGAGCCACGACCGCGTCGACAACACCGCCCGGCCACCCGACAATGCCGCCGCCAAGACCAGCAACGGAGGTAGCCCGTGCCCCGCCGCATCATCGACATTTCCGTGCCGCTGCAGTCCGACATCGCCTCCGATCCCCCCGGCCACGAACCGAAGATCACGTACGTCGACCACAAACAGAGCGCACCGGCCGTGTGCGCCTTCTTTCCCGGCCTCGAGCCGGCCGACCTGCCCGACGGCGAGGGGTGGGCTATCGAGCGCGTCGACATCTCGACCCACAACGGCACGCACCTCGACGCGCCCTGGCACTTCGCCTCGACCATGGACGGCGGCAAGCGCGCGCTGACCATCGACGAGGTGCCGCTCGAGTGGTGCTTCCAGCCGGGCGTGAAGCTCGATTTCCGCCGCTTTCCCGACGGCTATGTCGCCACGGCCGCCGACGTCGAGGCCGAGCTGGCGCGCATCGGCCACAAGCTGGCGCCGCTGGAGATCGTCGTCGTCAACACCTCGGCCGGCACCCGCTACGGGGAGCCCGACTATGTGCCGACCGGCTGCGGCATGGGCCGCGAGGCGACGCTCTATCTCACCTCGCGTGGCGTGCGCATCACCGGCACCGATGCCTGGTCGTGGGATGCCCCGTTCGTCTACACGGCCAAGAGGTTCGCCGGGACCAAGAACGCGAAGCTGATCTGGGAAGGCCACAAGGCCGGCCGCGAGATCGGCTATTGCCACATCGAGAAGCTGCACAACCTCGAAGCGCTGCCGCCCACGGGCTTCATGGTCGCCTGCTTCCCCGTGAAGATCAAAGCCGCGTCCGCCGGCTGGACCCGCGCCGTCGCCATCCTCGAGGATTGACTGTCCGCGCGAGCGCTGCCCACCTGGCGCGAGAGCTTAACAAAATCTAACCGCGACTTTGCGTAGGCATTTGACCTGGCAGGGAAATCTGGGACGCGCGTTAAGCCTCTGGTTAGCATATTCCGCTAAGAGCTGTCACATGTCGGTAGTGAGTAGGTGAGGCCCGTTGGGTATGACCAGTGTCGCGCACGAGTCCGTGGCGGCAGCGCGCTTGGAGATCGAGGCCGTGGCCCGGCGCCTGCTCGCCCTGCGGAGCGGGATCGACGAGATTTTGGTCGGTCTCGTCCGCCACCAGACCGCCGCTCCGGCCGGGCAAGCCGAAAGCGCCGGCGAGCCGGTCGAGGAACCGATGACGGCCTCTGCAACGCCGGAAGCCTGCACCTCCGACAGCATTTCCCTCGTACGGAACGATCTGACGCTGGTCTCCGCCTCCCCCAGCGCTCTATCGATCGGCGAGAGCGAGAGCGCCTCCAGGGTTTGTTTGCAATAGAAGGCTTCATGCCTTGGGATCGGCAGTGAGCACGACGTCGCTTTCTTCGCTCGAATGCCGTCAGTGTACGCTTTTGAGTAACGAATCTGAGTAAATAGGGAAGTCGCCGCTGAGTCGCCGGCAACAGCCGGACAGGCAGGTTGTGTGTAGCGTTCGAAAGCTGGCGCAGGGCGGGCCCTGCTCCCCGGATCGGATACCAGAGATGAACGCACACACGAGCGTTGCGGGGCGGACCCTTGTGCCGACGTTGCGATATCGCGACGTGCCCGCGGCCATTGCCTGGCTGTGCAGGGCCTTCGGCTTCGAGCAGCACCTGGTCGTCACCGGCGACGACGGCTCGGTCCGCTATGCCCAGCTGACCTTCGGCGAGGGCATGGTCATGGTGGTCCCCGTCGAGGATACCGCCTTCGACCAGCTGATGAAGCAGCCCGAGGAAGCCGGCGGGGCCGAGACCCAGATCTGCTATCTCTACGTCGAGGATGTCGGCGCGCACTACACCCGGGCCAAGGCCGGGGGCGCGGAGATCCTGCTGGACATCGAGGATGCCGGCAGCAGCGCGCGCGGCTACTCGTGCCGCGATCTCGAGGGCCATATCTGGAACTTCGGCACCTATGATCCCTGGCGGGGCCAGGAGGCCCCAGAAGCGGAATTCGGCCCGCTCTCCCGCCCCTACCGTCGCGTGAAGCATCTGGGCGTTGTGGTTGGCTTGTTCCTCCTGACGATCGCCCTGGGTGCGGTGATCGGCTGGAGCTACGGTCCGGTCTATGAGGCGTTCACGGAAAACGCCGCGGCCAGCGACTCCTCCGAGGTGGACGCCATCATCCAGCGCGAGCGGCGCGGCAGGGAAGCGGCAGAGCGCGCGGCCGCCGCGGCTCGCGATCAGCTCGCGCGCGAGCGTGGCGCCCGGGAATTGGCGGAGCGCGCCTCCAAGGAGATCGAGGCGCGGGTCGGCCGAGCCAGCGCGGAGCAGATCGGTGCGCCGACTCGCGCGGCCGAAGCGGCGGAGCGGGCCCGCGAGGACATGCAGCAGGCCCAGCGCGAGGCGGAGGCGGCGCGCGCATTGCTGGTGCTCGAGCAGAAAGCGCGCGAGTCTGCCGAGGAGACGGCCAGGGAAGCTCGCGAGCGCGCGGCAAGAGAGCGGGTCGCCAGAGAGGCCGCCGAGCGCACCACCAGGGAAATGCGAGAGCATGCGGCCAGGGAGAGGGCTCGCAGGCTGCTGCGTGCGCGGCAGATGAGCGAGAGTCGCAGCCCGTCCTGGGTCTACAGCTGGTAGAGGCGCGGCCTCAGCGCCCCTCGATCTCCTTGACGGTCCGCTCGACGGCGTCGCTGCTGAGCGTCCAGTCGTTGTCGAGGTCGGCCACGACCTTCTTCATGAACGGCTCGGATAGCTCGATGGCGCGTGCCTTGTCGCCCAGGTGGTCATAAAGGATGGCGAGCGCGAGCTGCTGCGGGCTGGGTCCCTCGTAGGTCCACTCGAAGCCCCAGCTCGTGAACCGCTTCACCTCGTAGTGCTCCGGCAGCGGCCGGCCATCGACCGTGACGATCAGCCCATCGATGCTGCGTTTTCCTTCGTATGTTTTCATGTCCTTCGACCCGTTTCGCTTGCATCCGAGACCGCTCACGCGGCCAGGAGCGCGGAATAGTCCTTGGTCGCCATCACCTGCACGCGGCGCATGTAGCGCGGCTCGTCCGGGCGATAGTCGGGAACGGCATTGTGCACGGTGCCGATGTTGTCCCACATCAGCACGTCGCCTTCGGCCCATGTGTGGGCATGGAAAAAC
>DATETZ010000123.1:0-14045 GCA_035283385.1 Hyphomicrobiaceae bacterium | reverse complement strand
CTCCCGGCACGCAGCTTCGCATGACACAGCTCCCCTCCTCGCCCCGGCATGTTGCGCCCGCGGCGGCGATCATTGCCCCAAGTGCGGCGCGACTATAGCCCAGGAGGTTTGGCGCGCCACGGGCTTTCATGCCGCGCGGCGCCGCGTAACGATCAGCAACCGTGCGTGCGCGGAGAGGACGGTTCAGCGCGGCAGCACGACCCAGATGTCGAGGTCGAGGATCACGCCATCGGCGTAGTCCCCCCCGTCGCGGCGCAGCGGGAAAGCGGCGCAATCCTGGTTCTTGACCGCGACCAGGCGGGTCCGAAGCGCCCCCACGTCGGTGCGCCCGGCGAGCTCCGCCTTCTCGAGGACCTCGGACCAGGCGTAGACGGTATCGCCGGCGAACAGGGGGGCCACGTGGCGCCCGCCGTTGATGGCCGCGACGTGGAAGGCATTGGCGAGGCCGTTGAAGGAGAGAGCGCGCGCGAGCGATATCATCACGCCCCCGTAGACGATGCGCTTGCCGAACCGGCCCTTGGCCTCGGTGTGCTGGTTGAAATGCACTTTGGCCGTGTTCTGGTAGAGGCGCGTCGCCATCTGGTGCTCGGCCTCCTCCAGCGTCATGCCGTCGACGTGGTCGATGCGCTCGCCCGCCTCGTAATCGCCCCAGCAGTAGGGGGAGCCGGCAAGCGCCAAGTCGTACTTAGCCATGTTCAATCGCGGGACCGCCCGTCCGATGTCCGCAGGATCGACGCGGTCCGCGAGCTTGGGCACGATCGGTTCAGGGGCGGGCGCATCCTTGTCGCGCTTCCTCACCATCACCCAGCGCGCGTACTCGAGCACGACCTCGCCCTTCTGATTGCGCCCCGTCGAGCGCACATAGACGGTGCCGGTCTCCCGGTTCGAGTTCTCCTTGAGGCCGATCACCTCCGAGACGGTCGACAGCGTATCGCCCGGATAGACCGGCACGAGGAAGCGGCCGCCCGCGTAGCCGAGGTTGGCTATGGCGTTGAGGGAAATGTCAGGCACCGTCTTTCCGAACACGACGTGGAAGGCCAAGAGGTCGTCGACGGGAGCTTGCGGATAGCCGATGGCGCGGGCAAAGACGTCCGACGACTGCACGGCGAAGCGCGGTCCATAGAGGCTCGTATAGAGCGCGACATCGCCGTCGGTGACGGTGCGCGGCGTCGCGTGCGTGATCACCTGGCCGAAGCGGAAATCCTCGAAGAAGTTGCCCGGATTGGTCTTGGTCGTGGTCATCGTCGTGAGTTCCCAAGCATCATCGCCCGTCAGCGCGCCGGTATGGCATTTCTGGCCGCCTTGCGCGAGACAGACCGTGCCGCCCGCGTCGTCGCAGGGCGGTCGCATACCGGTGTCTGACCCAGAGGGTCAGACACCTCAGAACCACTCCTCGATCTGCTTGACCGCGTTGGTGATGGCGACCGTGCGCCGCGCCTGCACGAGATGCAGCCGCTCGACCATCTTCCCGTCGACCGTGATCACGCCCTTCCTCGCGTTCTCCGGCCGGTCGAAGGCCGCGATGATCTTGCGCGACCATTGGACCTCCTCGTCGGAGGGCGAGAAGATCTCGTTGCAGGGCGCGACCTGAGACGGGTGGATCAGCGTCTTGCCGTCCATGCCGAGCGTGCGGCCGTGCTCGCACTCGTCGCGAAAGCCTTTTTCGTCCTTGAAGTCGTTGTAGACGCCGTCGATGACGTCGAGCCCGTAGGCGCGCGCTGCGACAATGGTCATGGCGAGCCACGGCACCACCGCGAACCGGTTGTGGAGCGCACGCGCGCGCGATTCCTTCAAAAGATCGTTGGTGCCCATCACGAGGCAGGTGAGCCGGTTCTCGGGGTCGGCGCCGACGGCGGCGATCTCGCGCGCATGGAGGATGGCCTGCGGCGTCTCCATCATGGCCCACAGCCTCGTCTTGTCGGGCGCATGCACCGACTTCAGGATCTTGGCCGCGCTGATGATATCGCCCGGGTGAGCGACTTTCGGCACCAGGATGGCGTCGGGTGCCGCCTCGGCCGCGGCCAGGATGTCGGCCGTCCCCCAGGCCGTCTCGAGCGCATTGGGACGGATGACCAGCTCGCGCCGGCCGTAGCCGCCCTCCTTGACGGCGGCCGAGACCTTGTCGCGCGCGTCAGGCTTGGCCTCGGGAGCGACCGAGTCCTCGAGATCGAGAATGAGCGCATCGGCTTGGAGGGCCTTGGCCTTTTCGAGCGCGCGCTCGTTGGCGCCGGGCATGTAAAGCACGCTGCGGCGGGGTCTCACCTGGGTCATGGCCGCCTCCCTCGATTGCTGCGGCGCAACACTAATCCAAAGGGCGCGTGGAGACCAACGCGACATGAGAGGAAGGCCCGCGTAGCGCCTCGCCGCAGCACCTGTCCACAGGTATGACTGCCCCATGGCCCGCATCCTTGCCTTGTCGTCCATGGTCGCCCGCGGATGCGTGGGGCTTTCGGCCATCGTACCCGCCTTGCACCGGCTCGGACACGAGGTCATTGCGCTGCCGACGGTGCTGCTCTCCAACCATTTGGGCCATGCGCGGGCGGCCGGCATGGAGGTGCCTGCCGATAAGCTCGCCCAGATAATCGACGCCCTCGACGGCAACGGCTGGCTCGGAGAGCTGGACGCCGTGCTGACCGGTTATCTCCCGAGCCCCGGGCATGTCCGGCTCGCCGTCGCCGCGATCGAGCGCGTCCGCTCGCACCGCGCTGCCGCTCGCGTGTTCTGCGATCCGGTGCTCGGCGACGACCCAAAGGGCCTTTACCTGGACGAGACGGCGGCCGCGACGCTGCGCGACGAGCTCGTACCGCGCGCCGACACTCTGACGCCGAACCGGTTCGAGCTCGCCTGGCTTTCCGGCCGGCCGGTCGAGGACGCCCGCTCCGCGATCGAGGCCGCGCGGCGCCTCCCTGTTGCCGTGACGCTCGCGACCTCGGTCCCCGCGCCCGGCGCGACGATCGCGAACCTCCTGATCTCGGCGAGCCGCTGCTATCGATGCCTCGTCCCGCGGCTCGAGGCCGTTCCGCACGGCACCGGAGACTTCATGACGGCGCTGTTCGCCGGCTACTGCCTCAAGGGCGGAACGGGGGCCGGACCTCTCGCCGCCGCCACCGCCGGCGTCGCCGCCGCCATCGCCGCGAGTCACGGAAAAGACGAGCTCGAGCTTGCCGCCTCGCAGGACGCCTGGTCCGGCGCCCCGCCGCTCCCGGTCGACGAGCTGTGATGCCTGCGGCCGGGCCCGCTCCTCAAA
Source organism: Hyphomicrobiaceae bacterium (assembly GCA_035283385.1). Lineage (GTDB taxonomy): Bacteria > Pseudomonadota > Alphaproteobacteria > Rhizobiales > Hyphomicrobiaceae > Hyphomicrobium_C. The sequence goes on along the minus strand of DATETZ010000123.1, from coordinate 10,798 downwards.
CCGCGTTGACCAACCCGCGCGCTTCCCGCAAAGAGCACAGCACCACGTTCCGGCATTGCGGGGTTCACTTTACTCCACGAGCGCCTCGAGCCAATTGGAGATCGCGGCCGTGAAAAAGCAGACCGGCGCCCTCGAGTTCATTCACCACGAAGCGGCAAGCGGCGTCATGCTGCTCGGCGCGGCGCTCCTTGCGCTGGTCCTGGCAAACTCGCCGCTCGCGTTTCTCTATGATGGGCTCCTCGACACGCCGGTCAGCGTGCGCATCGGCGCACTGGTCCTCGACAAGCACTTGCTGCACTGGATCAACGACGGCCTGATGGCCGTGTTCTTCTTTCACGTGGGCCTCGAGATCAAGCGCGAGCTTCTGGCGGGCGAGCTGTCGACGCCGCGCCAGGCGGCGCTGCCGCTCGCCGGCGCGGCCGGCGGCATGGCCGTCCCTGCCCTCATGTACATTGCCATCAATTGGGGCGACGCCCATGCTCTCGACGGATGGGCCATCCCGACTGCCACCGATATCGCATTCGCGGTCGCGGTCCTTGCCCTCGCCGGCCCGCGCATCCCGCCGGCGCTCAAGGTGTTCCTGCTGGCGCTCGCGATCATCGACGACCTGGGCGCCATCCTTATCATCGCGTTCTTCTACACCCCGAAGCTTTCGCTCGAGGCTCTTGCGCTGGCCGCAATCGGCATCGGGGTGCTCGCCATGCTGAACCGCCGCGGCGTGAGCCGGATCGCGCCCTATGTGCTTGCCGGCCTTTTCGTCTGGGTATGCGTGCTCAAATCGGGCGTCCACGCCACGCTCGCCGGTGTCGTGACCGCGTTCGCCATCCCGCTCGAAGCGCGCGAGACCCACGGGTCGCGGCAGGCAAGCTCGCTCGCCGGGCAATTGCAGGAGAACCTTCATCCGTGGGTCAACTTCGGCGTCTTGCCGCTGTTCGCCTTCGCCAACGCCGGCGTCTCCCTCGCCGGCGTGACGCTTGCCAAGCTTCTGAGCCCCATTCCGCTCGGCATCGCCCTCGGCCTGTTCATCGGCAAGCCGGTTGGCGTGTTCTCGTTTACCTTTGCCGCGATCAAGCTCGGGCTCGGCACGCGGCCGGAAGGCGCGAGCTGGATGCAACTGTTCGGCGCCGCCATCCTCGCCGGCGTCGGCTTCACCATGAGCCTATTCATCGGCATGCTCGCCTTTCCCGAGCCCGCCCATGCCGCCGCCATCCGGATCGGTGTTCTCGCCGGATCGCTGATCTCTGCGGTCGCGGGATTTGTGCTCTTGAGAAGCGCGCCTCTGAACCGCTCATAGTGGGGCGCTACGGTCCGGCTGTTCCGGCTAAGAGGGCGTTCGCGCCGCCTGCTGCGCGGCCTTGAAGCTGGCCGAGCTCCGCTGGTGGTATTTGCGCGACAACCCTTCCCACTCGATCTCGAGCGATCCGCCACTGGCCCTGTGCTGACGGTCCCAGTTGGTAAGGAGATCGATGCAGGCATGATCGATATAGTCCAGGTCACCGATATGAACATGCACGTGCGTGTTCGGCTTCAGCTCCTCCAGGATGCCGGCCAGTGTCGGAAGGCGAATGAGTGTCGCCGCCCCCGCAAGATAGAGATCGACCCGGTTCTCCGCCGGCTTCTCCTCCTTGCGCACCACGAGATGCGAGAAGGCATAGAGCAGCTTCACGAGCGAGAGACCGAGCCCGACGAGCACGCCGGCCAGGAGGTTGGTCAGCACGATCGTGACGATGGTCACGAAATAGATGATCACCTCGCCCTTGCCGAACTTGAGCAAGCCCGGCACGGCTTTCGGATAGGCAAGCTTGTAGCCCGTATAGACCAGCACCGCCGCAAGGGCCGACACGGGGATGTAGCGCAGAGCGAACGGCAGCACGCTCACGAACAGGAGCAACCAAACGCCGTGCAGAATCGCGGAAGCACGGGTTTGAGCCCCCGCGTCGACATTGGCGCCCGAGCGCACGATCACCCCCGTCATCGGCAGCACGCCGAGCACGCCGCACAGGGTATTGCCGACGCCCTGCGCCGCAAGCTCCTTGTCGTACTTGGTGCGCGGGCCGCTGTGCATCTGATCGACGGCGGTTGCGCACAGAAGGGTCTCGGCACTGGCAATGAAGGCGATCGAAACGGCGCCGACGAGAACCGGCAGCTCGACGATGCGCATGAGCTTTTCGCTCGTCGGCAAGATCGCCACCGACCAGATGTTGCTGGGCACGTCGACATAGGCGATGTCATCGAGGCGGAACACCGCCGCGGCGGCGATCGCAACCACGACGCCCACCAACGGTGCGGGCACAACCCGCCAACTCTTGGGCGCCAGGGGCCCCCAGAGCGCAATGACCGCAATGGTCAGCAAGCCGATCTCGCCGGCGGTGAGATGGAAGTCGCCGACCTGGACGGCGGTGAGCAGCGCCCCCGGAATGCCGAGCAGATTCTGAATGCCCGTGCCGACAGGCTTATAGTCCAGCATGACGTGAAACTGCGAAGCCAAGATCAGCACGCCGATGCCGGCCAACATGCCGTGGATCACGGCCGGTGAAACCGCGCGAAACCATTGCCCGAGCTTGAAGATGCCTGCCGCGAGCTGCAGGAGACCGGCGACCAGCACCATGATGCCGATCATCTCCAGCCCTTGCTCCTGCACGAGCTGGAGTACGAGCACGCTCAAGCCCGCCGCCGGTCCGCTGACCTGAAGGGGCGACCCGGCCAGCGCACCGACGACGATGCCGCCGATGATGCCGGTGATGATGCCCGCCGTCGGCGGCATGCCCGACGCGATCGAGATGCCCATGCAGAGCGGCAGGGCAACCAGGAAGACCACGACCGAAGCCAACAGGTCCCGTCCGTAGGCGGAGGCTCCGCTCGCGGCTGCGCCCTTCGTAGACGTCATGATCGATCACACCCCGGCTAACGATGCTCTTCTGTGCTGGCTGGTGTGTCCTGTGAGCCGCCGCAATCTTGTCACGGCCATTCCCCCCAGCGGGCCTGGACGATAGCCGCAACGGCTGAGCCCCGCAACCGCGGCTTTGGGCAGAGAACGTCGCGCTCGAGGACCGGACCGACCTTTCGAGAGGGCGCACTCATCTCCGACGCAAGGAGCCCATGCCCCACGGTGGTCCTCACACCCACGCATCCCTACTCGGCTCGTTGGTAACCGGCCTGAGGAGTCATCGAACTTCTTGTCTTTGCCGGTCTTGGTCCCATATGCGTCTCCAGCCGACAGGCACATGCGCGCCGTGCCGTCGCTGTGCGCCGCTGCCCGCAGCGCCATGTCTTTATTCAGCCCCCTTTGTTCAGCCCGGAGCACGCAACCCCATGAGCAGCTTCCCCGAAGCCCTGGCAGACCGCTTCCGGCGCTTCAGGCACCGCCACTTCGTGCCCAACGCCGATCACTACGAGGAGCTCGCGACCTACGGGCAGAGCCCCGACGTGATGATCATCTCCTGCTGCGACAGCAGGGTCGACCCGGAGACCATATTCAGCGCCATGCCGGGCGAGCTGTTTGTGGTGAGAAATGTCGCCAACCTCGTCCCGCCCTACGAGACCGGCGGAAAGTTCCACGGCGTGAGCTCGGCCATCGAGTTCGCAACCTTGAACTTGCGTGTCAAGCATCTCGTCGTGATGGGGCACTCGGGCTGCGGCGGAGTAAGGGCGGCACTCGATCAGAGCGCCGCGATCCAGACCGAGGCCCACTTCATATCGCGCTGGATGTCAATGCTGGACGATGCGCGCCTGCGTGTGCTCGCCGCACATCAAATGCGGCCACAGGCCGAGAAGCAGGCGGCGCTGGAGAAGGAAGGCGTCAAGACATCGATCAAGAATCTCAGAACGTTTCCGTTCCTGTGCGATCTGGAGGAGAAGGGACGGCTTTCGCTGCACGGCGCTTATTTCGATATTGCAACCGGCACGCTGTCGGCGCTGAACCACTCTCGAAACGAGTTCTATCCGCTCTGACCGCCAAGACTGCGCACGCACGTTCATTGCCGCCGAAGCGCCAATCCCCGGACTTTCGCTTTTTCGATCGCGGGCACGAGCTGCTGCTCGAGGCTCTCCGGCGAGATGGGTCCCACATGCTTGAAGGCGATTTTTCCCTTGCCGTCGACGACGAACGTCTCCGGCATGCCGTACACGCCCCATTCGATGGCGTTGCGGCCCGTCGCGTCGACGCCGACAGCCGTGAAGGGATTGCCGTAGCGGCCGAGAAAGCGGCGCGCAGCCGCGGTCTGATCCTTGTAATTCACGCCGTAGATCTCGGCCCCGGTGCGCGCGCGGAGCGCGATGAGGAGCGGGTGCTCCTCGATGCATGGGGTGCACCACGACGCCCAGAAGTTCACGACCGCGACCTTGCCGCGCCCGAGTTCCCCGCTCGTGAACCCTGGCACCGGACGGCCATTGTCGAGGAGACCGTCGAGCGCGGGAAAGGCGGTCTCGGGCACCGGCCGCCCGATGAGCGCCGAGGGAAGCTTCGAGGGATCGCCCGACACGAGCGCCAAGCCGAACATGCCCGCGATGGCGGCGAAGATCAGAAGCGGAGCGGCGACCCAGCCGAAGCCGTGCCCCCTCGATGGTGCCGGCTCGGGCTTGCCCGCGCCTTGCGCTTCGGCAACCTTGTCCTGCATCGGCACCGCTCGCTCCGCTATGTGCCCGCGTCCTTGCTCGTCGAGCGGCGCGTCACCCCCTGCGCCTCGAGGTCCGCCAGGGCCTGGCCCTGGCGCCAGCCGTCGAAGACGAGCCATGCGACGAGGCCCGCGAGCACGACGGCGACCGCGGCATAAGAGGCCCAGATGAACGCGGCGTGGGGTCCGAGGTCCATGGCACCTATTCCGCAGCCGCCGTGACGCTCGCGCCGTGCGAGCGCGCAACGGCCGCCAATGTCAGCGCCTTCACCCGCCGCCTCAGGATCTCGTTGCGCATGGCCTTCAGATGGAGGGCGATGAACAGCACGGTGAAGCCGAGGGCGCTGACCAGCAATGGGACCAACAGGTCCGGGTGGATTGTGGATCCGCCGAGCCTCAGCACGCTCGCGCCCTGATGCAGCGTGTTCCACCAGTCGACCGAGAACTTGACGACCGGCAGGATGGCGACGCCGACCAGGCCGAGCACGGCCGTGAGCTTGCCCGCCAGCGCCTCGTCCTCGATCGAGGAGCGCAGCGCGATGAGCCCGAGGTAGAGGAAGAACAGGATCAGCACCGAGGTGAGGCGCGCGTCCCACACCCAGTAGGTGCCCCACATCGGCTTGCCCCACAGCGAGCCGGTGATCAAGGCCAGGAGCGTGAACACGGCGCCGATGGGCGCGGCGGCCTTGGCGGAGACGTCGGCCAGCGGGTGGCGGAAGACGAGCAGCCCAAAGCTCGAGGCGGCGATGAGACCATAGCCCATCGTGGCGAGCCAGGCGGAGGGCACGTGGATGAACATGATCTTGACCGTCTCGCCCTGCTGGTAGTCGGGCGGGGCGACGAAAAAGGCCAGATACATCGCATAGGCGATCAGGACCGCCGCCGTGGCGGAGACCCACGGCAGAAGGGCCCCGGAGAGCTCCATGAACCGGGTCGGGTTGGCCAGGCGCTGGGCGAGGGTCTGCATCGGACCTCATCTAAGCATTTGGCGGCCGGTGCGCAATTCGCAAGCGATCGCAGGCTTTATGGCGGCCGAGCGGCCGGGCGGTGTCAGATCCTCAGGGTCCGGCACCGCTCCCTACTGCATTTGCAGCCTCAAGGCGGCGGCGGCGGCGACCGGGCCGAGCACCAGCGAGGCGAGCGAGATCGCGCAAAGGATCAGAAGGGAAGCCTCGAAGCCTTGTCCCGGCACGGTCGCGGCGCTCATCGCCGAGATGCCGAAGATCAAGGTCGGGACGTAGAGCGGCAGAACGAGGAGCGCCAGAAGCAGCCCGCCGCGCCGGGCGCTAAGGGTCAGTGCCGCGCCGGCGGCGCCGAGAAAGCTGATAGCCGGCGTGCCGGCGAGCATCGAGGTGACGAGCGCCGGATAGGCGCCGAGCTCGAGGTTGAGGAGCAGGCCCAGGAGCGGCGCCAGCAGCGCCAGCGGGATTCCCGTCGAAAGCCAGTGCGCCAGCGCCTTGGCCGCCGCCGCCCCCTCGAGCGGCAGCGAGCCCGTCGCCATGACCTCGAGCGAGCCGTCCTCGTGATCGGTCTCGAAGATGCGCGGGAGCGACAGGAGCGCGGCCAGCAGGAGCGCAATCCACAGCACGCCCGGAGCGATGCGCGACAGGAGGCGGAGATCGGGACCGAGGCCGAGCGGCATCAGGGTGACGACGATAAGATAGAAGCCGAGCGCGGTGCCGACGGCGCTCCCTTCGCGCACGGCGAGGCGAAGGTCGCGTGCGACCAGCGTCCAGAAAGCGTTCATCGCACGGCCTTTCCCCCTCCCCCCCGAGCCGGAGGCATGATGGAGGAGGGAGGGGCATTCGGGGACGGAGAAGCTGCGCCCTCCGCGGTCGCACCAAGGCGGAGGTATCTCGCGCCGTCGATGCCGAGGGGCACATGCGTCGCGGCGACGACGATGCCGCCCGCCGCGACATGGGCCTTGATAAGCCCGGCGACGAGCACCGCGGACGCGGCATCGAGAGACGCCGTCGGCTCGTCGAGGAGCCACAAGGGCCGGTCCGCGACGAGCACCCTGGCGAGCCCGGCGCGCCGCCTCTGTCCCGCCGAAAGATACCCCGCTCGAATGCCGGCGAGCGGCTCGAGGCCGAGCCCGGCGAGCGCGGCCGCGACCCGGCCGGCGATGCTCGAGGTCTCGCTGCCGGCCGCGAGGCACCTCGCCCAAAACGCCAGGTTCTCGGCGACCGTCAGGTTGGACTTGGTGCCGTTTGCATGCCCAACGTAGTGGCACTGCTGGGCAATCTCGCGCTCGCCGTCTCCGCCCTCGAGACGCACGGCGCCCGATGCCGGCTCGAGAAAGCCGGCGAGCGTCCGAATGAGGGTTGTTTTGCCGGCACCGTTCGGGCCCGTCAGCAGCAAGGCCTCTCCCCCGGCGACGGTCGCCGACACGCCGCAGATGACGGGCCGCGACCCGCGAATGACCTTGAGGCTTTCGACGACGAGGCGCACGTGGATCGGGACCGTTCCGGGAAGCGCGGCTGGAAAAAAAACGAGCGGATTGTTGCCAATCTCGTCGTTTTCACGGCTGGTTCTGAGCCGCGGCCGCCTATATAAAGGGCGCGCTTCGCATTTCGCTAGCGCAAATCGTCAGTCCCCAGTCTCCGCCGGCGCCCCGGCGGCGGCGGCAACGAAACGGCCCCTACGCTGCACGTTTTCTCCGCCGGCGAGGCCCCTTTGGCGCCCATCCCCGCGGGCCGACAAATCTCGAGGAGAAGAGAGCTTGAGCACGCAATCGATCTCCGGCCCCGCCTCGCTCGACAGCTTCAAGTGCAGGCGGTCGCTCGACGTCGGCGGCAAGCAGTATGTCTACTTCTCGCTTCCCGAGGCCGAGCGGAACGGGCTCGTGGGCATCTCGAGGCTCCCCTACTCGATGAGGGTGCTGCTCGAGAACCTCCTGCGCTTCGAGGACGGCCGCTCCGTCACCGAGGACGACATTCTCGCCGTCTCCCAATGGCTCGACAACAAGGGCAAGGCCGAGCGGGAGATCGGCTTCCGCCCGGCGCGCGTGCTCATGCAGGACTTCACGGGCGTGCCGGCCGTCGTCGATCTCGCCGCCATGCGCGACGGGATGCTGGCGCTCAGCGGCGACCCGGAGAAGATCAATCCTCTGGTGCCGGTCGACCTGGTCATCGACCACTCCGTGATCGTCGACGCGTTCGGAAACGAGACGGCGTTGGCAAGAAACGTCGAGCTCGAGTACCGGCGCAACGGGGAGCGCTACAATTTCCTCAAGTGGGGCCAGGAAGCGTTCTCGAATTTCCGGGTCGTGCCGCCGGGAACCGGGATCTGCCACCAGGTCAATCTCGAGTATCTGGCGCAGACAGTGTGGACGGCGCGCGACGCCGGCGGCTCGATCGTCGCCTATCCCGATACGCTGGTCGGCACCGACAGCCACACGACCATGATCAACGGCCTCGCGGTGCTCGGCTGGGGGGTCGGCGGCATCGAGGCGGAGGCCGCCATGCTCGGCCAGCCGCTGTCGATGCTGATCCCCGAGGTGATCGGGTTCAGGCTCGGGGGCAGGCTGAAAGAAGGCGTCACCGCGACCGACCTCGTCCTCACCGTCACCGAGATGCTGCGCAAGAAAGGCGTGGTCAACAAATTCGTCGAGTTCTACGGGCCCGGCCTCGAGCACCTGACGCTCGCCGACCGCGCCACCATCGCCAACATGGCGCCCGAGTATGGCGCGACCTGCGGCTTTTTCCCGATCGACGCCGAGACGCTCGCCTACCTCACGATGTCGGGGCGCGAGGCGCATCGCATCGCCCTCGTCGAGGCCTACGCGAAGGCCCAGGGCCTGTTTCGCACGTCGAGCTCCCCGGACCCCGTCTTCACCGACACGCTCGAGCTCGACCTCGGGGCCGTGGTGCCGTCGCTTGCGGGCCCCAAGCGGCCGGAGGGCCGCATCGCGCTGTCGAGCGTGAAGAGCGGGTTCGCGGCCGCCCTCGAGACGGAGTACAGGAAGCCGGCCGAGCTCGGCAGGCGAGTCAAGGTCGAGGGCCGCGATTTCACGCTCGGCCACGGCGACGTCGTCATTGCGGCCATCACCAGCTGCACCAACACGTCCAATCCCAGCGTGCTCATCGGCGCCGGTCTGCTCGCCCGCAATGCGGCCGAAAAGGGCCTCAGGAGCAAGCCGTGGGTGAAGACATCGCTCGCGCCCGGAAGCCAGGTGGTCCAAGCCTATCTCGAGAAGTCGGGGCTGCAGGCCTACCTCGATCGGCTCGGGTTCAATCTGGTCGGCTTCGGCTGCACGACCTGCATCGGAAACTCGGGTCCGCTGCCGCCCGAGATCTCGAAGGCCATCAACGACCACGGCCTGGTCGCGGCCGCCGTCCTTTCCGGCAATCGCAATTTCGAAGGCCGCGTCAGTCCCGACGTGCAGGCGAACTACCTTGCCTCGCCGCCGCTCGTCGTCGCCTATGCGCTCGCGGGCTCCGTCACCAAGGATCTGACGACGCAGCCGCTCGGCCCCGACTCGGAGGGCCGCCCGGTGTTCCTCAAGGACATCTGGCCCACCAATCACGAAATCCAGCGCTTCATCGCCGACAACGTCTCGAAGGACATGTTCAAGGCGAAATATGCCGACGTGTTCAAGGGCGACCCGATCTGGCAAGGCATCAAGGCCGGCTCGGGGCTGACCTACGGCTGGAACGCGGGCTCGACCTACGTTCAGAACCCGCCCTATTTCACGGGCATGAAGAAAGCCCCCAAGCGCATCGAGGACATCGTCGGCGCACGCATCCTCGGGCTGTTCGGCGACAAGATCACGACCGACCACATCTCGCCGGCGGGCGCGATCAAGGCCGCGAGCCCGGCCGGCAAATACCTCCTGGACCACGACGTCGCGGTTGCCGACTTCAACCAGTACGGCACGCGGCGCGGCAACCACGAGGTGATGATGCGCGGCACCTTCGCCAACATCCGCATCAGGAACCACATGGTGAAGGACGCGGCCGGCACCGTGAAGGAAGGCGGCTTCACCGTCCACTATCCGTCGCGCGAGCAGATGCCGATCTACGATGCCGCGATGCGCTATCAAAGGGAGGGCGTGCCGCTGGTCGTGTTCGCCGGGATCGAGTACGGCAACGGCTCCTCGCGCGACTGGGCGGCCAAGGGGACCAACCTGCTCGGCGTCAAGGCGGTCATCGCGCGCTCGTTCGAGCGCATCCACCGCTCGAACCTCGTGGGCATGGGGATCATTCCGTTCGTTTTCGAGGATGGCACGAGCTGGACCTCGCTCGGCCTCATTGGCGACGAGACCGTCACCATTCGCGGCCTCGCGGCGATCAAACCGCGACAACGGTTGACCGCGGACATCACGCGCGCCGATGGCAGCTCGATCGGCGTGCCGCTGATCTGCCGCATCGATACGCAGGACGAGCTCGAGTACTTCAAGAACGGCGGGATCCTGCACTACGTCCTCAGGACGCTCGCCGCATGAGCAGAGCCGGCGCGGGCCCGCTCGGGCCTGTGCCGTTCCCGGGCCGCCCGGCGCCTCGCCCCGTCACCCATTCGTGACTCGCAATTCAACCCCTCCCCTCCGATATTTCAGTCGAAGAGCCGAATATGCCTCGGGATTTCCTTCAGATGCCCCGCGCGTCCCTGGTCGTCCTCGCCCTGTTGACGATGGTTGCCGCCCCCAATGCCGATGCGCAGATTGGCGTTGCCATTCCCGACACGGCGCATACGCGGCCTATCCGCGCCGTGATCGAGCTGTTCACGAGCCAGGGCTGCTCCTCGTGTCCCCCCGCCGACGCGCTGCTCAGAACCTATGCCGACCGCAAGGACGTCATGGCCCTCTCGCTGCCCGTCGACTACTGGGACTATATCGGCTGGAAGGACACGTTCGCCTCGCCGCGCAACTCCGAGCGCCAGAGAGCCTATGCCAAGAGCTTCGGCATCGGGACCGTCTACACGCCGCAGGTGGTGGTCAACGGCATGGCGCAAGCGCTGGGCTCGAGCCGCGCCGAGGTCGATCAGGCCATCACCCGCACGGCGCCGGCGTTCGCCGCGCGCCGCGTCCCGGTCCGCTTCTGGCATCAGGGCAACATGATCATCATCGAGACCGGGGCGGTCCCGGAGGGGACCGAGAGCAAGGAGGCGACGATCTGGATCGCCTTGGTGCAGAAAACAGCCGAAGTCGCCGTCAAGCGCGGGGAGAACGGCGGCAAGACGCTCAC
>DATETZ010000122.1:0-32347 GCA_035283385.1 Hyphomicrobiaceae bacterium | reverse complement strand
CCCCTCGGTCGGCCGCTTCGGGGCCAGCCTCCTCACCGCGGTCGGGCTCGAGGACTGGGTGGCCGAGAGCGTCGAGGGCTACGTCGCCCTCGCCGCCGCCAAGGCCAAGGACCAGGCCGCGCTCGCCACCCTGCGCGAGAGCCTGAGACCCCGCTTCGCCGCCTCCCCTCTCGGCGACGCCAAGGGCCTCGCCCGCGACATCGAAGCTGCCTTCCGGGCCCTCTGGACAGACTGGTGCGCGAGGACGGGCGGACGCGAGGCCCCGACGCTCGCGGCCGCAATCTCGGCCTATCAAGCGGCCGACTTCGAGCGGGCCTGGACAATCGCAAACGGCTGCCTCGCGGCGCGGCCGGCGGACGCCGAAGCGCGTCACCTGCGCGGCATCGCCGCCTACCGCGCGGGGCGCCTTGCCGAGGCCGCCGACGACTTGGCGCAAGCTATCGAGGCCTCGCCCGCCCGCGCGGATTTGCGCTCAAATCTCACCGCCGTGCTGCGCAGCCTCGGCCGGCTGAAGGACGCCGAGACGCAGGGCCGCGAGGCCGTTCGCCTCACACCCGAGGCGCCCGAATGCCACAACAATCTCGGCTCGGTGCTGAAGGATCTGGGGCGGCAAGGCGAGGCCGAGGCGTGCTACCGCAAGGCCATCGCTCTTAAGCCCGGCTATGCGGACGCCTGGTCCAACCTGGCTTGGACCTTGTCGCTTGCGGGGCACGCCAAAGAGGCGGAGGGGGCGGCGCGCCGCGCGCTCGCCCTCAATCCCGGCGACGCCAACGCCATGAACAATCTCGGCACCGCGCTTTTGCAGCAGGAACGGGTCCAGGAGGCCGGCGCGTGCTTCGAGCGCGCGGTTCAGTTGCGGCCCGGCTTCCACGTCGCACACTCCAATCTTCTCTTCTGCCTCAACTACCGGACCGACCTTTCCGCGCACGACATCTTCGAAGCCTTCAAGAAATGGAACGCGGACCATGCGCAGCGGCTCGCGCCCGCACACCCGCCGATGGTCGCCGATCGCAACCCCGGGCGCCGATTGCGCCTCGGCTACGTCTCGCCCGATTTCCGTCATCATGCGGCGAGCTTCTTCATCGAGCCGCTGATCGGCGCGCATGATCGCTCGAAGTTCGAGATCACCTGCTATGCCGACGTTGCCAACCCCGACTTTGTGACCGAACGCTTCAAGCGCCTCGCCGACCGCTGGCGCTCGACCGTCGGTCTCGCGGATCAACAGGTCGCCGACCTCATCCGCGCCGACGGAATCGATGTCCTCATTGATCTCGCCGGCCACACGGCCGGCAACCGGCTGCTCGTGTTCGCGAGGAAGTCGGCGCCTGTGCAGGTGGCGCACATGGTCGGCTCCGGCACCACGACGGGGCTCGACGCGATCGATGTCTTCCTCGCCGACGCCGCTCTGGTGCCCGAGGGCGCCGAGAGGTTTTTCGCCGAGCGAGTGGTGCGTTTGGCGCGCATCCCGCTCGTCTATGCGCCGCCCGAGGGCATGCCGGACGTGGCGCCGCTGCCGGCGACGCGGAACGGCTACGTGACGTTCGGCTGCTTCAGCCGCACCGCGCGCATCAACGAATTGGTCGTTGCCGCGTGGTCCCGCATCCTGCGCGGTGTCCCCGACGCCCGGCTGATCCTCAACAGCAAGCCTTTCCAGGAGGCGGAGAGCCGGCAGGCCTGGCACGACCGCTTCCGAGCCCACGGCATAGAACCGAAGCGGGTCAGCATGACTTACACCGCGCCGCAGCCCAAGACATGGGCCGCCTACGGCACCGTCGACGTGGCTCTCGATCCTTTCCCCCACAATGCGGGCACGACGACGATCGAGGCCTTGTGGATGGGCGTCCCCGTCGTGTCGCTTGCCGGCCGGCCACCCGTCGGCCGCTTCGGAGCTTCTATCCTCGGTAGCGTCGGCTTTGCGGACTGGGTCGCGGGCGATGTCGAAGGCTACGTGGCGAAGGCCGTCGCCGCGGCAGAGAACGTAGCGGCCCTTGCGCTCCTGAGATCGACGTTGCGAGACCGCTTCAAGGCTTCGCCGCTTGGAGCCGATCCCGCGGCGCTCGCGCGCGAGATCGAGGCGGTCTATCGCCAGCTCTGGAGCGACTATTGCTCGGGTCACACATGACGCCCATCGCCGCGAGCGCGGCTCAAGCCTGAGATAAGCTTGACATTCTAAGCCATGTGATGCACGGCGCGGCCCGATGCAACATTGTTGACAGGAAAGCTGGGTCACCATGCTCGGTGAGAAGACGAGCGAATTTCCGAAACGGCGCGAAACGCTCACACGGCGCGAGCGCGACTGTCTCGTCCTCAGCGGGCGGGGCCATTCGGAAAAGGAGGTCGCTCAGCGCCTCGACATCAGTCCGAACACGGTTCGCGTTCATATCGAGAACATCAAGCGCAAGCTCGGAGCCGCGAACAAGAGCCACGCTATCGTGCTATCGCTTCTTCGCGGCGACACCGAGCTCAGCGACTTTGCGCCCCCCGATAGCGCACGCATTCTCTAGCCCGCTAGCTCAACGCATCCAGCTCCCCGCGACCCCCTTGGCTGGTATGGCGGCGGGCACGAGCCTTCCCGCGCCGGTTGCGACGCCCCGCGACTCCCGAGAGAGCCAGGTTGCGAAGATGGGACGACTGCCTACTTGGGCGCCAGGACCATGACCATCTGGCGGCCCTCGAAACGCGGCTCGGCCTCGACTTTGGCAATTGTTTCGGTGTCGGTCTTGACGCGGCGAAGCACGTTCATGCCGAGCTCCTGGTGCGCCAGCTCGCGGCCGCGGAAGCGGAGCGTGATCTTGACCTTGTCACCGTCCTCGAAGAAGCGTCGTATGGCCCGCATCTTCACGTCATAGTCGTGATCGTCGATGCCGGGACGCATCTTGATCTCTTTGATCTCGACGATCTTCTGGTGCTTTCGGGCCTCGGCGGCCTTCTTCTGTTCTTGATACTTGAACTTGCCGTAATCGAGGATCTTGCAGACCGGGGGCTCTGCGTCGGGTGACACCTCGACTAGGTCGAGCCCCGCCTCCTCGGCGCGGGTCAGGGCATCGGAACGGCCGACGATGCCGGCATTCTGTCCATTCTCATCGATGAGACGGACCTCGCGGGCCCGGATCGCGTCGTTGATCCTGGGACCGGTTGGCTCGCGCTCGGGCGAGCTGCGCATTGGCTTTCGGATGTTGTCTCTCCCTCGGTGGTTTCAGACGCATAGTGGCGACAAAAAATAAACCCCTCCCGACGGTGCCGGGACGGTACAAAGACGCGTATCGGAAACCCAAGCAATCAGAAGAATGGGCGCTTCGTCAAGGCGGCGAAGGCCAAGGCCGCAGAAAATCAACCGGCGCGTGGCTCATGCAGGCCCTTTGCGTCAAACTGCGCTTCGAAGCGGGTTACGAGTGAGGTTCCAAGCAGTTGGTCGTAAACGGCAAGAGTCTTTCGCCGCATGGACTCAACGGAAAAGGACCTGAGTACGTGCGCCCGGGCCCGGCGCCCCATCTCGGCCCGGGCATCGTGACTTAGAGCGAGGCCCTCTGCCATAACCTCCGCCAAACCTGCGGCGTCCCCCGGTGGGACGAGCCAGCCTGTCCTCTCTCCGGCAGAGACCCCTGGGGGGGCGAGAATCGTCTCCGGCGGGGCACCGTGATCGGTAGCTACCACAGGGCAACCCATGGACTGAGCCTCCGTCACTGTCCTGCCGAAGGCCTCGGGTTCGGTCGACGCCACGACCGCGAGGCGGGCCAGGAGGAACGCCGCCGGCATGTCGTCCACATGACCGACGAGGCGTACACGCCCCTCGAGGCCACGAGAGGCGATAAGATGCTCGAGCTCGGCCCGGTAGCCTTCGCGGCCCTGCGCGTCGCCCGCGAGAACGATCGCCGCACGGCCGAGACGTCCCTGACGCTCGAGGAGCGCAGATGCCTCGATAATCACCCGCTGGCCTTTCCAACCCGCGAGCCGTGCTGCCTGGAGAACGACGGGATCGTCAGGGGCTAGAGCCCATTTTTCGCGCAACGCTCGGATGCGGTCGGACCCGACGGCTTCGGGATTGAATTCCGTGCTGTCGACACCGCGATGGATGACTCGGATTCTCGACGGTGCCGTGCCATAGCGGGCGCGTATCAGGTCCACCGTATAGTGCGAGTTGGCTATCACCACCTCGCCCCGCACCATCACGCTGTTGTAGGTTCGCTTGAGGCAGTCCTTTTCTTCATAGGCGCCGTGGTACGTGGTGACCAACGGCCGGTTCATGAGTCGCGCTGCGATAAGGGCGCTCCAGGCCGGAGCGCGGCTGCGGGCATGCACGAGATCGACCCCTTCGCGCTCGATGATACGCGCCATGCGGAAGGCATTCGACACTACTAAAAACGGATTCTTGGTCGCCGCCGGGAACGCGATCAACTCGCCGCCGACGGCTTCGATCTTTGACGCAAGCCGGCCGCCTTCGGACAGGACGAGCGCGCGGCCACCCGCGCGCACGATGGCGCTTGCGATCTCGATGGTCGACAGCTCCGCGCCGCCGGTGTCGAGTTTGGGAATGATCTGCAGTATCGTCGCGCGCTGCTCGGTCAGGACGCGACTCCGCTGAAAAGGGTACGTTTCATCGGATGATCGCGCGCGAACGGCAACTCCTTGAGTTGGGCAAAGGTCTGACCCGAAGCCGCATTGTCAATCTCGCCTCCCGACCCTCGCGTGCCAAAGCACCGGGGCCAGTGTGGCACATCAGCTTGAAATCCGATATGGCGAGTACGAATGCGCTCCTGGCGCAGGCCTCTCTCTAGCGGCCAACACCTCGTCACAGACCGTGAGCGTATCCCGGGTCATGCGCTCGAGCGTGTAGCGGCCGCGAACATGCGCAGCCCCGCGTGCACCCATGGCCCTCCGCTGCAATTCCGGTCAGGCAAGCAGGTCGCCAAGGGCCCGGGCAAGGGCCCGGGGCTCCCCGAACGGCACCCTGAGGCCCGTGGCGGCATGGGGCGCCACGTCCGGGGCATTGAGAGCGACCTCCCGGCCGGGCCCCGTATCGGAGATGATGACCGGAACGCCCATGGCCTGCGATTCGAGGGCGACCCTGGGCAAGCCCTCGGACTCGGAGATGTTGAGGGACACGTCCGCGAGAAGATAGGCCGCGGCCATGTCGGCGACGTTCTCAGGAAAGCGGACACGCGTCTCGAGTCCCAACTCCCGTACCTTCGCCTCGATCTCGGCCATATAGTCCTTTTTCTCGATTTCGCCGGCAAAGACACATGTGAAACCGTCGATGCCGCGCTCTTTGAGGAGACCCATGGCCGCAACTAGGTCGGCCTGCGCCTTGCGCCGCGTGATGCGGCCCGCGAGCAGCACGATCCGCTCACCGGGCCTCACGCCCAGGAGCTCTCGCAATGCCGCGAGACGACTGGCGGTGACGGCGGCCGGATTGAATCGCACGGGATCGTACGCCCGATGGATGACGGCGATGCGCCGGGGCTCTGTTCCATAGCGCGCCCGAATGAGCGCGCCCATGTGATCGGAGACGGCAATAACCTTCTCGCCCCCCCCCACCAACACGCTGTTGTAAAGATTCTTGATCCGCCCGCGCTCCGAGTACTCGGAATGGTACGTGGCAACGAACGGGATGCCGGTCGAACGCGCTGCGGAAAGCGCGCTCCAGGCCGGCGCGCGGCCCCGCGCATGAACGACATCGACGTTTTCGCGGCGGATGATCTCGCAGAGCGCCCGCGTGTTGAACCACATGCGAAGCGGGTTCTTCGACGAGAGCGGGAGTGCGATGTGGCGGGCGCCCGCGGCCTCGAGCGCCCCCACCATGCGCCCGCCCTCGGAGACGACGAGCGCGCGGTGACCGGCATCGGCGAGCGCTACGGCTACCTGCAGGCACCCGAGCTCGGCCCCGCCCGAGCGCATGCGCGGGATCACCTGCAAGACTGTGAAGCGGCTTTCCACCCAATCTCCTCTTGCGTGGCTGCGGAAGTTGGACGGCACTTGGCCGCGTATGTATAGAGGCCGCTCGAGCCCCGGCCAAGTCGCGCAGTTCGGGCTGCTCGGCTCGACACCGTAACGCCCAGGAACGCATGAGTGACCACGCGCCGCAGTATTTGGATGTCGGCGAGGGAAAGGCTCGCCGCCGTATTGCCTGCCATTGCTCGCCGCCGGCCAAGCCTGGCGGACCGGGGCTGCTGTGGCACATCGGCTTGAAGTCCGACATGGAAAGCACGAAGGCCGCGGCGCTCGCCGAGTGGGCCGCCCTGCGCGGCATCGCCATGACGCGCTTCGACTACTCCGGCCATGGCCGGTCCGAAGGCCGCTTCGAAGCAGCGACCATCGGCGATTGGGTCGAGGAGGCGTATGCCGTTTTCACGAAGCTGACGACGGGCCCGCAGATCCTGGTCGGGTCGAGCACCGGCGCGCACATCGCGCTCCTGCTTCTGCGCCGCCTCATGACTGAGAGCCCGACAGAGGCTCGCCGCATCATAGGCCTCGTCCTCATTGCGCCGGCGTGGGACGTGACGGAGGAGCTGATGTGGAACGCGTTCCCGGAGAGCGCGCGCCGCGAGATCTTGGAGAAAGGCGTCCATGTGCGTCCATCGGCCTACGGTGGAGAGGGCTATCCCATCACGCGCCGGCTCATCGAGGAGGGCCGCAACCATCTCTTCGCCAGAAGGCCGTTCGACCCCGGGCGGCCGGTGCATATTCTCCAAGGACTGAAGGACGCCGACGTGCCGCCGAGCCACGCGCGCGAGCTTCTCGGCTTCCTCGAGGGAGGATGGGCGGAACTCACCGAGATCGCGGATGGCGAGCACCGGCTCTCCCGTCCCGAGGATCTCGAGCTCCTGTTCGGCGCGATCGAAAGCCAGCTGCGCACCATCGCGACGTGACGTGCCCGGCCGTCCTGCGATTAGCTTGCGGATCACTCTTGGAGGTCGGGAGGCAGCGTGCAGCCGCCGGTATCCGTGTCCCAGTATTCGCGGGCCTTGTCGCTGCTGATGCCCTGGTACAGGGCCCAGAAGGTCCATTCCGACTTGGGACAAATGCCGGTCTCCATCAAGGTCTTGATGGCTTCCATCATGACGTCGCGGACGCTCTCGAAGGAGAGGTCCGTCTGGCCGCAGTGATGAAGATCAAACAGCCAGTCATGGACGAGGTATGCGGGCCCATAGCCCCAGGGCGAAAGGTTGGTGACGAATTGCGCAACCCAAGGCACGGGACCCGCCGTCGGTGAACATGTGGCGCGGCGCGATTACCGCGCCGCCGTTGGGCCGCTGAAACGAGAAGGGAGTGGCCGCATGCGGGACGAGCGCGAAGTAGTCGGGCGCTCCGGCATCCTTCAAGGTCAGCCAGCGCAGGCGAATGTTCTCGATGCTGTTGAATGTGCCGGCGCCGAAGCTGTCGTAGACGCTGGTCCCGATCCGCGCATCGAACGGCACCATTTCAAGTTGCGGCATAGACCGGGATGGAGACGCGGCGACTTTTTCGCGGGCCGCCCGTTTGCGCTGCAAGGCTGCCTTGGCGGCCTCGCTCAAGCCCGACCCCTCGGTGGCCGCCTGCGCCCTCGCACGCCGGGCGAGGCTCGTGGCTCCCGCGAATAGCACCAGGCCCGTCAAGAACGACCGCCGGCCGGCATGGTCAGTCTGCATCGGTATTCCCTCCTTCGCCGTTCACATAGCCGACCTCAGAGCCTTGTCCGGTTGGCTCGACCCACCCCATGCTCAGGTCCCGCTAGCGCTCGAGCGGGCCGCCGAGCACGGCAGCACGCGACCCGGAGAGGCCCGCTTCGAGGGCCGCCTCGAGGGCCAGTGCACCGGCGCTCGCGGCGACCTGCTCCGGCACGATCCACGCGCGCCAATTTTTCGCGCGGACGAGCGTGGCGCAAGAGAGGCGGCCGCTGGTGTCGATTTCGCACGAGCGGTCGGCGCGCGCCTCGACCTCCTCCCGGCGATCGTGGCGCAGGATCCTGAGGTCGACCGGCTGGATTGGCCCGGCGAGCCCCTTGAGATCGACATCGCGGAAGATGCAGAGCAGCCGCTGATTGCACGCGCCTGCCCGGCGGCCGAGCGTGTTGCCGGGCCCTAACGCCCGCCCGCGCGTCATCTCGATGGCCCCTTTGTCGGCACCCGCGCTGACGTAGCAGTCTGGCCCGACGCATAGCACGGGATCGGCGGTCCGCCGCCCGAAGCGGCGAATGCCGGTTGTTCCCGGATCCATGATGAGCAGCACAGCGACGTGCGTCTCGGGCGCGGAGGCCGGCACGGCGGCCCTCTCGCCGCGGCGCGTCTCTCGCCCGGGCCAATTCGGCTCATGAGGGCCGGCTCCGAGCCCCATCTCGGAGCCCGACCGTGTCTCTTGAAGCTTTCTCAGCTTTCTCGTCAGGCGACGTGCCTCCTCCTCGCGCTCCGCCTCGAGCAGCGCGCGGCGAGCTTCCTCGACCCTCATGGCTTCGGCGGCCATCTGCTCCTCGGCCCGCAGGCGTTCTTGGGCTTCCCTCTCGAGCCGCCCGGCTTCCGCGCGCTTGGCCTCCTCGGCTCTCCGTGCTTCCTCGGCGGCCCGGCGCTCACGCTCCTCGGCAAGGCGCCGCTCCTCGGCCTCTTTCGCCAGCCGCTCCGCGCGCTTGGCTTCCTCGGCTCTGCGCGCGTCCTCGGCGGCGCGGCGCTCACGCTCCTCGGCAAGCCGCCGCTCCTCAGCCTCTTTCGCCAGCCGCTCGGCTTCCGCGCGCTTGACTTCCTCGGCTCTCCGCGCGTCCTCGGCGGCCCGGCGCTCGCGGTCCTCGTCCTCTTTCGCCAGCCGCTCGGCTTCCGCGCGCTTGGCCTCCTCGGCTCTGCGCGCGTCCTCGGCGGCGGCGCGCTCGCGCTCGGCGCGAGCACGCTCCTCATCCTCCCGCTTCATCTGCGCCTGGCGCTCTCCGGCCTCCGTGCGGGCGCGCTCGAGCATCTCGGCCTCCTCGACCTTGAGCCGCTTCTCCTCGCGCCGTGCCTCCTCCGCGATCCGGGCTGCCTCGCGCTTCTTCTCTTCGGCGCGCTTTTTCTCCTCCTCGGCCTTCTTCGCGGCCTCTGCGTCTGCGGCCTTTCTGGCCGCGTCCGCCTCCGCGTCGGCAAACTTCTGCGCCAACGCGTGGGCCGCCGAATCGTCGGCAGCGGAGCGTGGCGCGGACAGGCCGGAGAGAAGGAGACACGACGCGACAGCGATCGCTGCCCCTGTACTCAATGGTGCCGGGCTCGGCATGTGATCCCGCCTTCTGCGAATTCGGTACGACTGAGGCTGATCGTACAAAGACGCCGCGGCACGGCCCGCCTCCGCCCCGTGCTGCACATGCCCGTCCATGTTCGGCCTCAATTCCGGCAACAAAGCGGATGCGACTTGAACCGGAGCTGAATGCGTTAACGCCGCGCCTCAAGGATCGCCCGCAATCCTTCGCGGTAGCTTGGAAAACTGAGGCGCACGCCGAGGTCGTCCTTGATGCGCTCATTACGCACCCGCCTGTTC
The DNA here is from genome assembly GCA_035283385.1 of Hyphomicrobiaceae bacterium. Classification (GTDB taxonomy): domain Bacteria; phylum Pseudomonadota; class Alphaproteobacteria; order Rhizobiales; family Hyphomicrobiaceae; genus Hyphomicrobium_C. Next base: position 22,879 of record DATETZ010000122.1, on the reverse strand, counting down.
TCGGCATAGAAGGTGCGCGCCATCGCCGAAAGCTCGGCCGTCTCGAAGGGGACCTCGGGCGGCGGGGGCTCACCGAGAAGCTCGGCGGCGCGCGCCACGACGTCCTGCGGCGGGGAGGGATCGTCGTCGGTCACGTTATAGACGGCATGCCGTCCGCGCCCGCCAATCGCCGCGGCGAGAACGCTGGCGATGTCCTCGACGTGGACGCGGTTGAAAACCTGGCCGGGCTTCACAATTCGCCGCGCAGTCCCCCCGCGAAGGGAATCGAAAGCACTGCGGCCGGGGCCATAGATGCCGCCGAGGCGAAAGATCTGGACCCGCTTCTGCGTGCGCTGTCCAAGGTCGAGCCAGGCCTCCTCCGCCTCGAGCCGCCGCTGCGAGCGCTCGGAGGACGGCCGCGCGGGAGTATCCTCGTCTACCCAGGCGCCCCCGGTGTCGCCGTAGACTCCGATCGTCGACAGGTACCCGATCCAATTGGCGCTCCGAGCGCGCGAAAGATCACTACGATGGTGGCGCAAGACGGGGTCTCCGGCGGCGTCGGGAGGCACCGAGACGAGAACGTGCGTCGAGGCGAGAAGCGCACCGGCAACGCCGGCCCCCGGCGCGGCGCCGTCGAACTGCAGGGCCTCGTAGCCTGCGGCCGCGATCCGGCTCACGCCCTCCGCCGTTGTCGAGGTGCCGCGAACCGCCCACCCCTCCCTCGTGAGCCGGCGCGCGAGGGCACAGGCGCTGTAGCCCAGACCGAAACAGAAAAGCGCGTTCATGCGTGGGGCTCGAGATGCCATTCGGCGCGCACCGCACCATCATTCTCGCGCGCGATGTGGCGGCTCCGGGCCGCAGCCACGGTGCCGCCGTCGGCGAGACGCTTCAGCGCCCAGACCGCCATGGCGCGGACCAGCGGGGAGGCATCCGCCAAGAGCGGCGTGATCCGCTCGAGCAGGTTCGTGTCCCGGGAGTTTCCGGCGCCGATGAGCACGTTTCTCAGGAAGCGGTCGCGGCCCGTCCGCCTCAGCGGCGTGCCGGCGTACCGTTTGCGGAAACGCGCGTCGTCCAAGACGAGTAGCTCGGCGAGCGGCGGGTTGTCGGTCTCGGCGCGCGCCGCGAAACGCGTCTCGCGCGCGGCGGCTGCGAATTTGTTCCACGGACAGACCGCGAGGCAGTCGTCGCAGCCGAAGATGCGATTGCCGATGGGCGCGCGGAACTCGGGCGCGATGTGGCCCTTGTACTCGATCGTGAGATAGGCGATGCAGCGCCGGGCGTCGAGCTGGTACGGCTGCGGAAAGGCATCCGTGGGGCAGATGTCGAGACAGCGCCGGCAGCTGCCGCAGTGGTCGAGCTCGGGCGGGTCGGGCGCGAGGAGAGCATCCGTCAGGATCGCGCCGAGGAACAGCCATGAGCCGTGGCCGCGCGAGACGAGATTGGTGTGCTTGCCTTGCCAGCCGATGCCCGCGGCCGCGGCGAGCGGCTTTTCCATCAAGGGTGCGGTATCGACGAATACCTTCGCCTCGCAGGACCCTGCGCGCTCGAGGCCGACGGCGAGCCGCTTCAGCTTGCCCTTCAGGATGTCGTGATAGTCCCGGCCCTGCGCGTACACCGAGATGGCGCCGCGATCCTTGCGGGCGACGGCTTCGAGGGGGTCGTGCGCCGGCGCGTAGCTGGCGCCGAGCATGATGATCGAGCGCACCTTGGGCCACAGCGCAGAGGGGTCGCGGCGGCGCCCGGCGGTCGCCTCCATCCACGCCATGTCGCCGTGGCGCTGCTGCGCGAGAAACGCCATCAGCCGGTCGCCCGCGGCGCCGAGCGCATCGGGGCTCGTCACGCGAACGGCGTCGAAGCCCAGCGCCTCGGCCTCGCGCTTGAGCGCCGCCTTGATGGCTTCGCATTGGCCACCCGCGCCAGCATTGCGCTGGCGAGGAGGCTCGATCGAGGGCTCAGAAATCGAGATCGGCATAGGCGTTGGGCGGCGGCGTCCCCGGGAAGCGGTCGGCAAGGATCGAGCGGAAGGCAGGTCGCGACTTCATCCGCTGATACCACGACTTGGCGACGGGATGATTCTCCCAAGCCACCTCGCCCAAATAGTCGATCGAGGAGACGTGCGCGGCGGCCGCGAAATCGGCGAAGCTCATCTCGTCACCGGCAAGCCAACGGCGCTGGTGCGCGAGGTGGCTCACATAGCTGACATGATAGCGCAGGTTCGCGCGGATCGCGCGCAGGATATCGGGATCGGGCGCCTGGCCGGGCCCGGGCGTGAGGCGCGCGTAGACCTTCTCGTGCAGGAGCTCGCGGGTCACCTCCCGGTTGAGCTTGCCGTGAAACCAATCGACGAGCCGGCGGACCTCGGCACGCTCCTCGCGGCCGCCGGGGAAGAGCTGCACGCGCGGCTCGCCGTCGGGTTGGACTTCGAGTTGCTCCGCGAGGTACTCAGATATGACGTAGGCGCCACAAAGCAGGGGGCCATCCTCGATCGCGAGCACGGGCAGCTCGCCTGCAGGATTCACGGCGAGGAACGCCGGCCTCTGCTCCCACGGACGCTCCTCGATGAGCTCGACCTCGATTCCGAGCTCGGCGAGCGCCAGGCGAATCGAGCGCGACAGCGGGCAAAGGCGGAACTGCGTCAGCTTGTGCATGCGTTTCGGATCGTTGGGGCCCCGCCGAGCCGCGCAACCGGACGCTGCGAGGGGCGCCGCGACACTCTGGCCGAGGTCGACTCAACGGCAATTTACCGCAAATTGCCGGCATTTGACACATTTGCCGCAAACGAGTGTGGCGACGCCGCTGCGGCAATCGTCGGCGAAGCATGCTAACGAGCGGCGGCGCTTCGCGTCGCTCGGCCCTCATTCTCCCCGTGCGCGAGAACGCCGCCGTCCTAGTGTGGCGGTTCAGAAGTTCCCCGTTCCCTCGCGGCCGGGTCGTGAGGAAACTACTGAACCAAAGCCACACTCGCCAGTCTATGAGTCTAGTGTCCCTTATGAACCCAAAGTTCGCAAACGCGATTGCCCCAAGGTGTGTGCGAACTTCGGGTTCGGGACACTAGAGCCCGAAACAGGGGCGCGAGCGCTCACCTGGAGACGCATTTGATGCCGGTCTGGCAAGTCGTGCTGCTCGGTTTCATCGAGGGGCTGACGGAATTCATCCCTGTTTCATCGACCGGGCACATTCTCCTCGCCGGCCACTTCCTGGGCTTCAACTCGCCTGGAAAATCATTCGAGGTGCTGATCCAGCTCGGCGCCGTCCTCGCCGTGCTGTCGGTTTATTTCGGCAGGCTTTTCCACATTGCGGTGACGCTCTCCGAGAGCGAGCGCGCGCGGGGCTTCGTGCTCGCAATCCTGCTGGCGTTCCTACCCGCCGCCGTGCTCGGCGCCACGCTGCACGGCTTCATCAAGGGGGTGCTGTTCGAGACGCCCGCGCTCATCTGCACCATGCTGATTGCGGGCGGCATCGTCCTGCTCGTGATCGACCGTGTCGCCCTCTCGCCCAGATACCACGATGTCATGGACTTCCCTCCAGCGCTGGCGTTCAAGATCGGCCTATTCCAGAGCCTCGCCATGATCCCCGGTGTTTCGCGCTCCGGCTCGACCATCGTCGGGGCCCTGCTGTTGGGAGCCGACAAACGCTCAGCGGCCGAGTTCTCCTTCTTCCTCGCCATGCCGACGATGGTCGGCGCCTTCTGCTACGATCTTTATAAGAGCTCGCAGTTGCTGCACTTCGACGACATAGTGGGGATCTCGATCGGCTTCGTGACCGCGTTCGTCACGGCGCTGCTGGTCGTGCGCTCCCTGCTGGCGTTCATCGGACGCCATGGGCTTGCGCCATTCGGGTGGTGGAGAATTGCCGTCGGCAGCATCGGGCTCGTGGCGCTAGCCGTGTTCGGCTAGAACTCAAGCCGCGTGCGAGGTTGCCGGCACGGTCAGGATGCGCTTCAGGCTCGCCGCATCGGGAGCCGAACGCAAGAGCTCGAGTGTCGCCGGCTCACGCACGAGCCGCGAGATGCGGGCCAGCGCCTTGAGGTGATCTCCGCTCGCGTGCTCGGGAGCGAGAAGCAGAAAAATGAGGTCGACGGGCTCGTCGTCGTGGCTCTCGAAATCGATCGGCTCGGAGAGGCGGGCAAAAAGGCACACGATGCCCTCGAGCGTCTTGAATTTGACGTGGGGTATGGCAATGCCCCGCCCAAGGCCCGTGGAGCCGAGCCGTTCGCGCTGCAAGAGCGTGTCGTAGATGTCACGCGCCTCGAGCCCGGTCATGTCCGCCGCGCGCGCCGAAAGGTCCTGCAGCGCTTGTTTCTTGGATGTGACCTTGAAGGAGGGAATGATCCCCCCCGGCGCCAAAAGATCTCCGAGATCCATCGTATTAATGCCCCACCGGGTATCGTGTCATCCGCCTGTTACTGTTCCGTTACAGACGCACAGAGACTGCCGCAAGAACGCGCTCGGAAATTGCCTGCTCAATCGTCGGTCAATCATTGCTCGAACGTGCCGCTTGCGCGCGATTTGGGATCGATCCAGCCGACGCGACCGTCGGCCCGCCGGTATACGATATCGAGACCTCCGTGACTGGCATTTCGAAGACACCAGGAATGCGGCCTCGGTAAGGTCAAGTTGCATGACGGGCAGGCCCACTGGCAGCTCGCGAATGCCCGGCTCCCTCTCCGCGATTACGACGATGGGGTTGCAGATCCCGCCTTGGTTCGCCGGCTCCACGGGCCCGGTATCGCGAAATCCGAGCCCGGCACGGCCACTCTAAGAACAACCGAGGTTTTATCTGAGATGTACGGCTTCAATGCTTCACATGCTCCGGCATTTTTCCCAGTGATTTGGAGTATCATCGTCTCGCCTGCAAGTTCGCTACCTCACTACTCGCAGTGTAGCCGCCACTGCCCGCCGCGCACAGGGCAGTCCTGCTCGAATTCCACGCATATACAGCAGAACAACTCAGATATAGGTCGTGTCCAACTCGAATACTGCACGCTAGAGCCCATCGAATGCGGTGTCAATTCGTTGCCGTGCATCCAGTCTGGCGCAGCGCACGACTGACGGGCCTGATGTCCGATCGCGCACCGCCTGTGATTGCCCAGCGCAGCCGCGCTAGCTTGCGCGGCCGACGCGCTCGGCCAGCCGCTTCTCCCGCCGGCGTTGCACCGAGGAGGGGATGCGCATGGCTTCTCGATACTTTGCCACCGTGCGCCGCGCAATATCGACGCCGTCGTGCTTCAGTTTTTCCACGATCTTATCGTCCGAGAGGACGGCCTGCGGCGTCTCGCCGTCGATCAACCGCTTGATGCGGTCGCGCACCGCCTCGGAGGAATGCGCCTCGCCGTCGCCTGCCGAGGCGATCGCCGAGGTGAAGAAATACTTGAGCTCGAAGATGCCGCGCGGCGTGGCCATGTACTTGTTCGAGGTGACGCGCGATACGGTCGACTCGTGCATCGAGATGGCATCGGCCACGGTCTTGAGGTTCAAGGGCCGCAAGTGCTGGACGCCGTGCGTCAGAAAGCCGTCCTGCTGACGCACGATCTCCTCGGCGACCCTCAGAATTGTGCGCGCACGCTGATCGAGACTCTTCACCAGCCAGTTGGCCGTCTGCAGGCATTCGAGGAAATAGCTCTTGTCCTTCTCGCTGCGCGCCGTCCTGGCGACCCTGGCGAAATAGCTGCGATTGACCAGGACGCGGGGCAGAGTGTCGGCATTGAGCTCGATGAGCCAGCTGCCGTCGGCGGCCGGCCGCACCAAGACGTCGGGCACGACAGGCTGGACCTGCACGGACCCGAACTTCAGCCCCGGCTTCGGATTGAGATGCTTGATCTCGTCGATCATGTCGCCGATCTCGTCCATATCGGCGCCGACCGCTTTCTTGAGAGCGGGAAGATTGTGGGCGGCGAGCAAGTGCAGATTGGCGAGCAGCTTGGCGATCTGCGGATCGTAGCGGTTCTGCTCTTTGAGCTGCAGTGAGAGACACTCGGAGAGCGAGCGCGCACAGACGCCTGGCGGGTCGAAGGTCTGCAATGCGGCAAGCACGCGCTCGACGACGGCGCGCGGGGTGCCGAGCCTCACCGCGAGCTGCTCGAGGTCGGCCGAGAGATAGCCGGACTCGTCGACCATGTCGATGAGGTGCTGACCGATGAGCCGTTCGGCCGGCTCGCGCAGCGACAGCGGCAGTTGCGCGGCGAGGTGATCCTTGAGCGACAGCTCGCTCGAGACGAACGCCTCGAGATTGGCCTCCTCGTCGTTGAAGGAGTTGGCGCGCGGCCTGATCGAGGCCCAGCCCAATTCGTTGAGACCAGGCACCATGTCGGCGGTGCCCGCGTCGGGAAAGACGTTTTCGTATTCGGTGTCGAGCGTGCCCGCCGCATCCACGACCGGCTGGCGAAGATCGAGCCACTCGTCGTCATCCGCGGGCTCACTCTTCGCGTCGTTCTGGGGCTCGCTCTGGGGCTCGGCTTTGGCCGCAGTCTCGGCCGTCTCATCCCGCTCGAGAAGCGGATTGCGCTCGAGCTCGGCATCGACGAACTGAGTGAGCTCCATATTCGAAAGCTGCAGGAGACGAATGGCCTGCTGCAGCTGTGGTGTCATCACCAGCTGCTGGCCTTGTCTCAGTTCCAGCTTTGCCGAAATGGCCATGCCTGCTCGCCTTCACCCGTCTCGCGACGCGCTGCAAGCAGCCTATACTCAACGGCCGTTAACGAACATATCCCCGAGATAAACACGCCGGACATCTTCGTTAGCTATGATTTCCGCCGGCTTACCTTGTGTCAGAACTTGACCATCGTAAATGATATAGGCGCGGTCGATCAGGCTCAGCGTCTCGCGAACGTTGTGGTCGGTGATGAGCACGCCGATGCCGCGGTCGGTCAAGTGGCGAACGAGCTGTTGGATATCGCCGACGGCGATGGGGTCGATGCCGGCGAACGGCTCGTCGAGCAGGATGAAGGAGGGGCGTGAGGCGAGCGCGCGCGCGATCTCGCAACGCCTGCGCTCGCCGCCCGACAGCGCGAGCGACGGCGATTTCCTCAAGCGAGTGATGTGGAACTCCTCCAAGAGGCTGTCGAGCTGCTCCTTGCGCCTGCGCTTGTCCCGCTCGACGAGCTCGAGAACCGCCATGATGTTTTGCTCGACCGTCAGCCCTCGGAAGATCGAGGCCTCCTGCGGCAGATAGCCGATGCCGAGCCGTGCCCGGCGGTACATCGGCAGCCGCGTGATGTCCGCGCCATCGATCGTGATGCGGCCCGAGTCGGCGGGCACGAGCCCCATGATCATATAGAAGACCGTGGTCTTGCCGGCCCCGTTCGGGCCCAGGAGCCCGACCGACTCGCCACGGCCGACCGCCAGGCTCACGCCCTTCACGACCATGCGCTTCTTGTAGGTCTTGCGGACATTGGCGACTGTGAGCCAGCCCTCGGCGCCGATCGCTTCCTCGAACGCATCGTACTCGTAATCGCCGGTCGCCGGCACGAGGCCCGCCGGTGCAACGCCCCGATCGCGTCCATTGCGACGGGACCTCGCTCTCTTAGGCAGCAGTCTGGTCAGAGAGGATAGTTTCACGCGTCGCCTTCCGCGCGGGCGCCGGAGCCGCATTCGAGCCGGGCTCGCGGACTCATGTCAATTTCCGCTCTCGACGGGCCCCGGCTGAGTGGTGCCCCCCACCCAACCGTCGGGGGCATCCTTGGCGGGAGTCTTGGACGATTTCTTGGCGTCATTGGCTTCCTTCATCTGCAGGGGGAAGAATATGGCGTTCGGACGTCCGCGATTGGCCGGCTGGGCGCCCTCGGGCGCCTCCGTGATCCAGCCTTGGCCGGCAGGCTCAGCGACGGTCTTCGGCGGCGCCGTGTCGATCGTGCTCGCGCCGCTCGTCATGTCGATGCGGAGCCGCGTGCCGCGAACGACATTCTGCCCTTGCGTCAACACGACCTCGCTGCCGCCGACCATGGCCGTGTTCGACTTGGCGTCGAAATTGGCCCAGTCGCCGGCGGCGGTCTGGCCGTCCTTCGACGTGATCATCACATTGTTGCGTGCCTCGACGCGGGTAAGCTCGGTGCCATTTGCGGGCATGCGGCCGCTGGACGGCGCGGGGCTCGAGCGCGTGACATCGGCGAGGCTCGCCTCACCTGTGTAGAATGCATGCAGTTCGCCGCTCGTGATCTCGAAGCTGCCTTGCTTTGCGCGCACGTCGCCGCGAAATACGGCGACCTTCGCGGTATCGTCGACGTCGAGCTGATCGGACTCGACATCGACCGGCGCGTTGGGGTCCGTCTTGAAGGACGCCACACCCAACGTTTGAACGCCGGCAGCGTCTTTCGCCGCCGGCTTGGCCGGCTTGGCGAGCGCCTTTGGGCTGACCTCGCCGCGATAGAGGTGCGCCGTCACGCGGCCTGGACCGCTTCCCATGCCCGGCGGCGAGGTGAGTTGCGTGCGGCCCGCCTTGCGGTCGACGAAAAGACGGCGCCCCTCGAGCCGGTTCTTGCCCTGGACCACCACCACATTGCCGGTCAGGAGCGCGGTATCCGCGCGCTGATCGAGGTCCACCCTGTCGCTGGTCGCCCTGCGGTCCGTGCCCGAGGTCATGACCACGTTGCCGGTGAGAACGCCGGTCTCATTGATCGCATCGAAATCGCCGTTCGCGCACGTGACGCGATCGGTTTCGCCTCGCACAATGACCACCGGCTCCTTGGCCACGATCCGCCGCACCTTGCCGGAGGCGGCCCCGGAGCCGGCCGCGCCTTCGTCTTGACGTGACGCGGGACTGGGCGCGGGCGTGCGCGCCGCTCCCGCGACCGCCTCGCCTTCGTAGGTGACCTCGAGCACGGGCGTGGAGAGCGTCGCGTCGGCCTGCTTGGCGCTCACCGCGCCGCTGAATACGGCCAACTTGGCGGTATCGTTCACGTCGAGCCGGTTTGAGGTGATTTCGACCGGCGCGTCGGAGTGCGCGAAAAGACCGGAGGCCGCTTGCTGTCCGGCGTCCTTGGCTTTTGGCTGAGCCTTGAGCTGGGCCTCAACGGCGTCGATGAACGCCACCTCGCGCGTCTTTTGCTTCAGCGTCATTGTCTTCGAGCGGATGGTTCCGGCCGGAAACTCGACGAGAACCGGCTCGTTCGACGTGAGGAGGTTTTTCTTCATCGCGAAGGTTGCGCTGGTGAGCGTCGCCTTGAGGCCGCTCTCCGAGTCGACATCGATCCTCTCGAACAGCTCGAGGATATCCGCCTTGTGGTCAAAGGTCCCGCGCACGGCGGCGATATTGGTCTTGGTCTTGTCCGGCTGAGTTATGACTCCGGTAATACCGTTGAGCTTGACCTGGGTCAGCTTCGCGAGGTCCTGCTGAGCCGTCACGGCGGTGAAGGCGTAGCTGCTTCCGTCCTTGCCGAAACCCTCGTAGCGTGGATTGTGCATCGTCAGGTCCTCGGGCAGGATCTTGCGTATCGAGAGGCCGGGCAGGCCCGCGCCCCATCCTGCCGTCTCGAGCATGCCGGCGACATAGCCTCCGAACAGGACGATTCCGGCGCCAGGCAAGGCCCAGCGGAGGAGGCGCACGACGGTCGTACGGCGGCGGGCCAGCAGGAACTCGCGGCTCCGATCGCCGGCCGTCATGAGCGCGAAGCTCGCCGGCGCTACCTGGCGGAGCCCGACATCGGTCGTAATGGCCATGGTCTCACGCCGTCCGGGCGTTTGAGGCACGTGCGAGATGCACTACGAGATTCGCCGCCAATTTGGGTCATATTGGGACTGAACTCAAGCCGGCGGGCCCATTCCTGCGCCCTCGTCCAGTCTCGCCAACGGGATGCGGGCGGCCTCGGAATGGGCTCGCAAGCCGCCTTCAGTGGGAGAAGATGTCCTCCTCGCCGAAGCCCGCCAGATCGAGCTTCGCCCGGGTCGGCAGAAACCGGAATGCCGCCTCCGCGAACGCGCGCCGCCCCTCGCGGTCAAGCATGAGATCGAGCTTCGCCTTGATCGCGTGCAGATAGAGCACGTCCGCCGCGGCATAGGCGAGCTGCTGCTGAGTGAGGTCGGCCGCCCCCCAGTCGGAGCTCTGCTGCTGCTTCGAGAGCTCGACGCCCATGAGCTCGGCGGCAAGGTCCTTGAGGCCGTGGCGGTCGGTGTACGTGCGCACGAGCTTGGAGACGATCTTGGTGCAGTAGACGGGCTCGGCGGTGACGCCGAGGAAGGTCTCGAGCACGGCCATATCGAAGCGGGCGTAATGAAAGATCTTGAGTGTGCCCGGATCGATGAGCAGCGCCTTCAAGCGAGGCGCGGCATATGTCGCCCGATCGAGCTGGACGAGATGCGCGCTGCCGTCGCCGGACGAAAGCTGGACCAGGCAGAGCCGGTCGCGGCGCGGGTTCAATCCCAGCGTTTCGGTGTCGACCGCAACACTCGCACCGAAGCCGAGGCCCGGGGGCAAATCACCCTTGTGGAGCTTGATCGAAGGGCTTGCCATGGAGCCTTGCTTCGGGTCTGCCGGAGTGACGTAAGGTGCGGCTGGTGCCCAGAAGAGGACTCGAACCTCCACGCCTCGCGGCGCTAGTACCTGAAACTAGTGCGTCTACCAATTCCGCCATCTGGGCTCAAGCTTGCACTCGAGCCGCTTGAGTTAGAGTGAGCGGGTTTGGTTGTCAATTCTGCGAGGCGCGGCTAAAGAGGCCGCTTGGGCCCTGCCGTCGGCTCAATTCCAGGACGGCAGGCCAGAGGGGAGCGGCGCAATGGTCCCTGACATGAAGGGCCGCGATATCGTCACGATTTTCGGCGGGTCGGGCTTCGTCGGCCGGCACACGGTGCGGGCGCTGGCGAGGAACGGCTGGCGCGTGCGCGCCGCCTCGCGCCGGCCCGACCTTGCGGGCTTCCTGCAGCCCATGGGCGATGTCGGACAGATCCAGCCGGTGCAGGCGAACCTGCGCTACGCCCAGTCCGTCAGGCACGCGGTCGAGGGCGCCTACGGCGTCGTCAACCTGGTCGGCATCCTTGCCGGCACGGGCCGCCAAAGATTCAAAGCGGTGCACGTAGCGGGCGCGCGAGCAGTCGCCAAAGCCGCCCGCGAAGCAGGCGTCGAGCGGCTGGTCCACATCTCGGCCATCGGCGCCGACCGGAGCTCTCCCGCGCGCTATGCGCGCACCAAAGCCCTTGGCGAGGCAGCCGTGCTCGAGGAATTCCCCGAAGCCGTCATCCTGCGCCCCTCGATCGTGTTCGGCCCCGAGGACGCGTTCTTCAATCGCTTCGCCGCCATGGCCCGCATCTCACCCCTGCTGCCGTTGATCGGCGGCGGCAAGACGAGGTTCCAGCCGGTCTACGTGGGCGACCTCGCGGCGGCCATCGCGGCCGCCGTCGAAGGGGCCGGCAAGCCCGGCGCGATCTACGAGATCGGCGGGCCGGAGGTGCTGACGTTCCGCGAGCTGCTCGATCGGACGCAGGCCTACGCCGGCCGCAAGCGGCTCTACTTCTCCATGCCGTTCTGGCTCGCGAAAGCACAGGCGCTTCTGACTTGGCCGCTGCCCGCCAGCCTGCGCCCCATCACCTTCGACCAGGTGCGCCTCTTGCAGCGCGACAACGTCGTGAGCGAAGCGGCCCTGAAGGACGGGCGCACGTTGAGGGCGCTCGGCGTGGAGCAGCCGCACGCGATTGGCGCCATCGTGCCCGGCTACCTCGAGCGCTTCAAGCCCAAGGGCCAGTACTCGCATTATCGGGGATGAAGAGGCGCCGGCCTTCCCTCTCTCCGATCTGCGAGTGGGAACAGGCAGACTAAAAAAAACCCTCGGCCGCGGCGGCCGAGGGCTCATCTCGATTACGTACACTCTCTGGTGCGCGCTTATCTAGTGCACGCTCGTGATCTCGAGCTCGTCCTCCATGGCGTGGCTCATGGCCGCCTGCCGGGTGTCGGTCAGCGCGATAGGCGTTCCGTCCGCAGCGTGGAGCGCGTAAAGATTGAGGCCGGGCGGCAAGCCTTCGATGGCCGGGAACATCCGCCTCGCTTCGTCCGAGGTCAATGTCTTGATGTAGGCGATCTGACCGCCGCCGAGGCGCGCGAGCTCGATTTGGCTCATCACCGGCGCGACTTTGTCCGTAGCGCCGGGAGCCTTGCTCCGCTTCGTCGTGTTCTGGTTCATGACCCAACTCCTCCTCTCTCGAGGCATTGTGACGTCATGGGTCGTGGGCAGGCTTGAGCGCTGCGCCACCTTCCCATGCTCGGCCGATTCGAGACACTTGGCTGTAACTTGGCGGCACCTATGGGCGTGATTTCTCGACGCCGATTTCGATCTTGCGCACCAAGCGCTCGGCCTCATGACGCACGAGATCGATCGCCAGCAGGCCATTGTTCAGCTCCGCCGCCTTGACCTCGATCCCGTCGGCCAGCACGAATGTCCGGCTGAACTGGCGGGCCGCAATGCCGCGGTAGAGATACTCGCGCGACTTCTCGTCCTGCTGCTTGCCGCGGACGATGAGCTGGTTGTCCTCGAGCATGATCTCGAGCTCGCCACGCGTGAAGCCCGCGACCGCAAGCGTGATCCGCAGCCGCTCGGCACGCCCGTCCTCGGCGGGGATGCGCTCGATATTGTAAGGGGGGTAGCCGTCGCCCGCGCTCTTGCCCGCGCGGTCGATCAAGCGTTCGATCTCCTCGAACCCCAGAAGCAGCGGGTTGGAGAGCAGGGACAAGCGTGACATTCTCTCGAAAGCCCTTTCGATAAGCGACCTTCACATTCCCGTCCTGTGGCCGGCGGCGCCGTTTGAAGCCTCCGCCCCGCCAGCCCCTCGTCCGGGCGCCGGCTCGACCAGAGATGAGATATGGGAACGTCGGGACGTTGTTCAAGCTGACGCGCAAGGCCGCCAATCTCGCCCTCGGCCGCATGGAGATGGCGAGCCGGGCCGCCGGCTGGGGATAGAATTGCACAACCGGTTGCTGGGCCGCCAGAATCGCGCTGCTCCTCATGGCCGAGAGAGAGGAGGCTCGAGGCCCCGAGATGCGGTCGCTCATGAGAAGGTTGGTGAGAAGACCTGCGAGACGGCTGGGGCGGTTTGGCGGGCTCTCAGCCGCTCTTCTTGCACTTTCGGGCTGCGCAGAGCCGCTGACGACGGGCACGATCACGCCTGTCAATCCGCCGGATTTCGTGCCCGGACTGCCGAAAGGCTATCAGTGTCCGCTGGTCCCCAATGGGTTCGATCCGGCAGGATCGATCTATCGACTCGAGGCGAACGGCACGTACTACCGGGTCAAGGATTTCAGCGGCGACCCGGCCGTCCTGGCCATGGCGGGATACAAGAGAAATGTACCGATTTCCAACTATGCTCTGAGCGATAAGCAGACGTCGACCGCCGGCCTTTCATTCAACATTCTCAAGACAGCGCTACCTGGCTTGTCGGCGGGCGGGTCCGCCGACTTCAATAAAGAGATGGCGGTCGATATCACCGTCGAGGACATGGTGGGCGAGGTCATCGACGATACGGTCGCCGATCACATCGTCGGCTGGTTCAAAGCCAATATCGAGCCCAAGCCGGGGAACAAGTACTTTCTCGTGCGCGAAGCTGTGAGGGCAGGCTCGGTCAGCTATCAGTTGAAACAGAAGGACCTCGCCAAGCTCGGCGGAAAGGCCCAGCTCAAGAAACTCGCGGACGGGGCAGCGAATGTGACGTTTCGCGACAATGATGGAAGCTTTGAGATCAAGCAAAAGTTTTCCCCGGAGCGGATTCCTGTGTGCATCAAGTCCGCCGAAATCGTCATTGATGCCGGGAGCACGGCCCGCCGGTCCTCGGGAATGGCCGTGTCGCTCAAGCCGGCCGACGATACGACAGTGCCCGCGATCAAGCGCGTCGGGGACAAATAGCCGTTCGAAGCGGGGCCTCGAGGGCCCTGCGCGGCGCAGCATGAGATGAGTCCGCCGGCCCGATGAATTCACGGTCGCCGGCCAGATCTTAGCGTAGAGGCAGCTCAATTTGCTGCTGCGAGCAGGGTTTGGCCCGACTGATGCCCCTCGACACGCCCGCCCCCGCCGCCCTCGCAACAGTATTGCCGTCGCGGGCGATGCCCGCGGCAAAAGCGACCCGTAATGGAACAGCGTTAACGCTTTGCGAAGATGAGGAAAGGGTTGACCGAAAGGCCGGCCCTATTGTTTGTTCACTCCCGGCTTCGTCCCTGAGATCCGGTTTGCATTGGCAGGAGAAGTGAAATGAAAAACGCTAAACTAGACGGCATGAGCTTGAAGCAGCTGCGCGACTTGCAAGTGCGGGTCGAGACGGCAATCGCCGCGCGCCAGCACCAGGAAAAACTGGAGCTGAAAAACAAGGCTGCGCAGCTGGCTGCGAAAGCCGGATTCAGCGTCGCGGAACTGTTCGGCCAAGGCCGCAAGACCCGAGGTCCAGCCGGCATCAAGTACCGTCATCCGCAGGACGCTTCGCTGACGTGGACCGGACGCGGCAGAAGGCCGAGATGGCTGGTCAAGGCCGGCGGCGACATCGAGCGCTTCCGGGTTGCCTGACGAACACGCCTAGCCCGACCTTCTCAAAGGGTCGGGCTAGTATGGCGGTTCGGAAGTTCCCCACCACTCGCGGCTCCCTCGTGAGGGAACTTCTGAAACAAATCCATGACTTGCAAGTCTATGATTCTAGTGTCCCGAACCCGAAGTTTGCACACAGCTTGCGGCAATCGAGTTTGCGAACTCCGGGTTCGTAAGGGACACTAGCCATCCCGTCACCGCCGCAGCTCGAGCCCGGCTGACGCGCCCGCGAGTAGCGGCGCGCCGTCGCGCCTTGGCGGCGCGGCGATTTCGCTGTGCACTGTTTTGGGAACCGTGCAGCGACCCCCGGCAAATCAGTTAAGGGAAATTCGGGTGGTCGCTCGTCGAGGGTCTGTCATGTCTCAAACCGTGCGAGATCGCAGAGGGCAAGATGGCATCAATCGCAAGGGGCGCGCTTGTCGCCGTCGTGGCGTCGGGAGCACTCGCCGGGTGTGCGACGTGCCCCCTCAAGACGGCCTCGACGGCGGCGCAGCCGTACCGGGTCAAAGCCGCGGCCGTAGAGGAGTCTAACGACGACGAGACGCGCAAATGGTGCGGCCAGCGCCATATCGACTACCAGGACGGCAAGTCGCCGGGCGGGGCCAAATCGCTCCAGCAAAAGTTCGCTGACGATCGCATTTGCGCGGCGCTCGAGCAGCAGAATTGAACCGGGCCCTGGAAACTCGCGGCCAGCACGGCGTGACGCTACTCTGACTTCGGCACTGGCCGGCGCCCTTGCCCAAATGCTTGCGCCAGCTTCGACCAAGCCAGCTCTTGCTGGCTATTGAACCGCGCCGGTTTCCTCGGAGGCTGTTTCGTTTGAGTCAGGCGGCGATTGCGGCGGGCTCCTCCAGGTTCGCGTAGTAGGCGGCTTCGGCCTGGATGACAAGCTCTTGCCCGTCATCGTCGGCCTCACGATCATCAGCGGGCACCTCATCACGCCGGCCATCCGCGACCGCAAGGCGCTCGCCGCGGTCGGATGGACGGTCCTTGCGATCCTTGGCACCGGCCTCACGGTCTACACCTCCGTCGGCCGCCAGGCCCGCGTCGCCGACACCGCGGCCGCCCGCGCGGCGGACGTGGAGAGGCAGCGGGCGGCTATCGCGGCCTCGCTGGCAAAGGCGGAGTTAATGTTGGCCGAGGAGCAAGCCGCCCTCGCCAAGGAGTGCGCCACCGGCAAGGGCAAGCGGTGCGACGGCATCAAGGCGTCGGTGGATGTCTACACAGCCGCCGCCAAGGGCCACCGCGCCGATCTCGCTGCTCTGCCGCCGGTCGAGATCGTCGGATCGCGCGCGACTCGGATGGCGCAGGTCATCGCCATCTTCGCCGCCGACGAGGCGAAAGCGAAGGCGACGTTGGAACGCGACTTCATGCTGTTCGAGCCGTTCGCCTACAGCCTCTTCCTGGAGATCGGCGCGCTGGTCGCGTTCGGCTATGGCTTCGGTCACCGGCGCAACCGTGGCAACCGTGACGAGGCCCGGAATTCAAGGGCAACCATTGCGGCAACCATCCCGGCAACCGTCGCAACTGTGGCAACGGTTGCCAACGATGACCGGCCGTTGCCCCCGAAGAGCGGCAACCGAAGGGTTGCCAACAAGGCCACCGCCGAGGCCGACATCATGTGCCTGGTTGCCCGCAGCCAGGCCCTGCCCTCGCAAGACAGGCTCGCCGAGCGGTGGGGCTGCCACAAGGGCACGGCCTCCAAGTGGCTCGCCGATTTCGAGCGGCGCGGGCTCGTCTCCCGCGCTCAGTTCGGAAGGTGCAAGCGTGTAGCGGTGGCGTGATCTATCAGTTCGGACATGTCCCGGGACGCGCGCGGCCTCGGGGCTTACTCGGCGCCGCCACGTTTTCACGCAACCAAGACCCACAGCAGTCGTCGGCCGCATGGAAACGTCTCATGCCCCTTGGCCCGTGCACGGATGATGTTTTCGCTGCGGAGGTGATCGAGCCTGCCGCCGAACGTCTCCGCGTCCGCATGATGCTTCGTTCTTCTCATCGTCAGATCCATCTCAGCCCTCTGACTTCCAAGCCGGGACCAACTCTGGCTTGGTCGGCGCTCACCGCCTCGGATCACACAGCCTCATGAAAAAAAGGACTAGATCTCCGACGCGAAGGGATATCCCCAGCGGCGAAATCCATAACCATCGGTTTGCCAACAGACGATGCGGCTCGCGGGGTGGCGCAGCGTTTGACGATTGCCTATGGTTCCCGCGGCTACTTAGAGAGTCTTGTGGACCCGGCACTTGCAGTGGTTGTGCAGAGACAGAATTAGCTGTCGAGCTCTGCCCCCTCGAACGGCAGGACGAGGTCTGGCGCCGCTTGTCAGGAGCAGCACGTGAAGGCCCGACGTCGCAACGACCCCGCCCCCGGATCGGAGTTGCGCGTAGCTCTCGAAGCTTGCCGCTCCGCATTCATCAGTCTGGGCCTGTTCAGCGGCACCACGAGCATCCTGGCGCTCACGGGGTCGCTGTACATGTTGGAAGTCTATGACCGCGTTCTGCCGAGCCGAAGCATTCCGACGCTCATCGCGCTGTCGCTGATCGTGGTCGTGCTTTTCAGCGCCTACGGAGTTCTCGATCTTATTCGCAATCGCATCCTGGTGCGCATCGGGGCGTCGCTGAACGAAGCCATGGGCGAGCGCATTTATCGCTCGCTTGTGCAACTGCCATTGAAGACCGGAGCGGCGGGCGACGGCCTGCAACCCCTTCGCGATCTGGACACTCTGCGCACATTTCTCTCCGGACAGGGTCTCATCGCGTTCTACGATCTTCCCTGGCTCCCGTTGTATCTCGCGGTCATTTTTGCGTTTCATGTCTATCTGGGGCTGGCGGCGCTCTGTGGGACCCTGCTGCTGGTCTGCCTCACGCTTCTTTCCGAGCTGTTCACCAAGGCGCCTATTGCAGCCGCGACGAAGCAGTCCATGACCCGGCACGGCCTCGCCGAAACAAGCAGAAGGAATGCCGAGGCGTTGGTGGCAATGGGCATGGCGCCGCAAATGGGCGCCCTGTGGAGCGACGCCAACCGCAAGTATCTTCTTGCCCAGCAGGATGTGAGCGATATCGCCGGCAACCTCGGCGGCGTGTCCAAGATTTTGCGGCTCATCCTGCAGTCGGCCGTGCTCGGCATCGGCGCCTACCTCGTCATCCACCAAGAGGCAACCGCAGGTGTGATCATCGCGGGCTCGATCCTCACCTCGCGAGCCTTGGCGCCGGTGGACCTGGCGATCGCCAATTGGAAAAACTTCGTCGCTGCCCGGCAAGGCTGGCAACGACTGGCGAAGCTTCTCGTCCTGATGCCGGAGCGATCGCGCCGGCTGGCGCTCCCCTCGCCAAGAAGCCAGGTGTCGGTTGAGGGAGCGAGTGTGATGCCCCCGGGCGGCCAACGCCTGGTGCTCGGCGACGTGACCTTTTCACTGAAGGCCGGTCAAGGGCTAGGCATCATCGGCCCGAGCGCCTCGGGCAAGTCGTCTCTGGTTCGCATTTTGGTCGGCGTATGGGAGCCGGCTCGCGGCAAGGTCTGCCTCGACGGCGCCGCGCTCGATCAGTGGTCGTCCGAGGCGCTGGGCCGTCATATCGGCTATTTGCCGCAGGACGTTGAGCTTTTTCCCGGCTCGGTGGCGCAAAACATCTCTCGTTTCGAGCTCGTTGCGGATCCTCAATCGATCGTTGCCGCTGCTCAGGCGGCGGGTGTTCACGACATGATCGTCGGCCTTCCCGACGGTTACGACACTCAGGTTGGCGACCACGGCATGGGCCTCTCGGCGGGCCAGCAACAGAGAGTGGCCCTCGCCCGCGCTCTTTACGGCGACCCCTTCCTGGTGGTCCTCGACGAGCCGAATTCCAACCTCGATTCCGACGGCGAGCAAGCTTTGACCCAGGCCATCATGGGGGTCCGGGCTCGCGGCGGGATCGTCGTCGTCGTCGCGCACAGGGCCAACGCCATAGCGGGCACGGACACGATCCTGGCCTTGGCCGGCGGACGGGTCAAATTCCATGGGCCAAAGGATGAAGTACTTGCGAAAGCGGGGCTCCAGCCCGTCAACCAGCCGACCCCTCTCAGAATAGGCATCGAAGGAACGCGCGGAAGACCATGAATGTCATGCCTGTAGCGACGATTCATGCATCGATACACCGCCATGAGCGGGTGGGCTACGCCGTCCTGCTGCTCTTGTTCGTCGCCATGGGCGGCTGGGCCGCAACAACCGACATCTCGGGCGCCGTCATCGCTCCCGGCGTCCTGGTCGTGGATACGAGCGTCAAGAAGGTCCAGCATCCCAGCGGGGGTGTTGTCGGGGAGGTTCGGGTCCGCGATGGCGACCGGGTCACGGCCGGAGATATTTTGGTTCGCCTCGATGAGACGATCACCCGAGCGAACTTGGGCATCGTCTCGAAGGAGCTCGTCGAGCTCACGGTTCGCAAAGCTCGCCTCGAAGCCGAGCGCGACGGAAGCGGCCAAATGCAGATTCCCACGAGCCTGCTCGAGCGGGCGCAGGAGACCGACGTCGCGCAAACGATCGACGGCGAGCGCAAGTTGTTTGAAATGAGGGTCAAAGCCCGGTGGGGCCAAAAGGCGCAGCTCAAAGAGCGGATCGCGCAGCTGAACGAGGAGACTACCAGCCTCCAAGCCCAAGTCGGCGCCAAATCGAAGGAGCTTTCGCTTATCGAGCGCGAGCTCGCAGCGGCCAGCGAATTGTGGGAGAAAAACCTTGTTCCCTTGGCAAAGCTATCGGCCCTGCAGCGCGAATCCGTCCGCCTCGAGGGCGAGCGAGGGCAGCTTCTCAGCGCCATGGCTCAGACCAAGGGAAAAGTGTCCGAGATCGAGCTGCAAATTGCCCAGATCGATCGGGACCTGAGCAGTGAGGTCGGGAAGGATCTGAGAGAAACCGAATCGAAGCTCGGTGAGCTGGCCGAACGCCGGGTCGCGGCCGAGGACCAACTCAAACGAACCGACATCCGAGCGCCGCAGACCGGAACCGTGCATCAATCGACGGTTCATACCGTCGGAGGCGTGGTACCGGCCGGCGAGGCGATAATGCTCATCGTGCCCGACTCCGACTTCCTGGTCGTGGAAGCCAAGGTGCAGCCCCACGATATCGACCAGCTCCTGCTCGGCCAGAAGGTGATCGTGCGTTTCTCGTCGTTCAGCCAGCGGACCACACCCGAGGTTAGCGGTGAAATCACTCGCATCTCGCCGGACATCACCACCGATCAGCGCAGTGGACAAAGCACCTATCTTGTTCGCATAGCTACGAGCAAGGATGAGATTGGCCGTCTCGGCGCGGTGAAATTAGTTCCCGGAATGCCAGTTGACGCGTTCATTCAAACGGCGGACCGCAACATCCTCTCCTACCTTCTCAAGCCGCTTCACGATCAGATCATCCGAGCCTTCCGGGAGAATTGAGATCGTGCCCTCAGGCCGACATCACGACACTCTCGCGCGGCTGCTGGCTCGGCAAGACGGCATCTAGCCGCCGTCAACCTCTGCGTTCGCAATTGAGCCCCGCGGAGATTGACGATCGGCTATCGCATTCGAGCTTCGACGACGCTCAGGGTCCAAAGATGACGTTGACGCCGTCCTGTAGCAGGGCAGCGTTGACGTTTTTCAGCGTGATCGTGTCGTCAAAGAGATGGCCAGGGACGAGGCCTTCGATGAGCACGTCCGCCCCAACCTGGGTAACGGTCAGTTCTGCGAGCGCGCTAGCGATCGAGCCATCGAACTTGAGAACATCCTTGGTCGGGTCGAAGTCCGTGATGACGTCCTCGCCCCAGTTGGGCGCGAAGACGAACGTATCGGCTCCCGCTCCGCCGGTCAGGACGTCGTTGCCACCACCGCCGATAAGAGTGTCCTTGCCGCCACCGCCGATTAGAGTGTCCTTGCCGGCACCGCCATCGAGCGTGTCGTTCCCGGCTCCGCCATCGAGCTTGTCCTTCCCGGCTCCGCCGGTCAGCGTATTGGCGCGAGCGTTGCCCGTGCCATTGAAGTTTCCGGCGCCAATGTAGGTGAGGTTCTCTACATTCTGCGGAAGCGTGTACTGCGACAACGCCGTAAAGACTGTATCTGTGCCGCCGCCGGCTCCTGCCGTCTCGACAATCTGATCAGCGAAGCTATTAATGATATAGGTGTCGTTCCCGGCGCCGCCGATCAGCATATCCGCGCCGATACCCCCATCAATAGAATCGTCCCCTGCGCCCCCGGTCAGCCTGTCATTGCCGCGACCGCCGACGAGAGCATCGTCGCCGGCGCCACCAGTGATGACATTCGCCAAAGCGTTGCCCGTGCCGACGAAGTCGCCGCCTCCGGTGTAAACGAGCCGCTCCAGGTTGGCCCCGAGCAGGTAGTGCGCCGCATCGGTCCTGACCGTGTCGTTGCCTCCGTTGACGAGTTCGGTGATCGTATCACCCAAGTCGACGATGTAGGTATCGTTGCCCTTGCCGCCGATCAAGGTGTCGTTGCCACCGGCGCTCGCGAGGGTGTTGGCCTTGGTGTCGCCGAGGATCGGCCCGCCCAATCCGGGCGCTGCCGCAGGTTCGGGGAGGACGTCAAGTGTCAGGGAGCTGCTCGTTGTGGCCTGGCCATCGCTGACCTCGTAGTTGATCGTCAGCGTGTCGGGCGGCGACCCGGCTGCAAGAGTGTTGAACTTGGCGACGCCGAATGCCGTCAGCGCGAATGTCGTGCCATTGATGATGTTGTATTCGATCCCCGAGCGCAGGATCCGGCCGCCGGCGGTCGTGACCTGGGCCGGAACGTTGGCAACGGAGAGAGCATCGCCATCGGGATCCGTGGCTCCCAGACGAAGATCCTTGCTGTACGCACTGCCGACGGCGATGGCGTCGTTGATGGGCGCTGCGATGGGCGCGTCGTTGACATTGTTTATCGCCAAGCTCACCGCCTGCTCAGAGGCGTTGCCCGCCGTGTCGGTCGCCACCACCGTGAAGCTGTAGCTCGGCTTGGTCTCAAAGTCGGGATTTCCCGTCAGCGTCACTGCGCCGGTGCTACTGTTGATGGTGAATGAAGCGCCGTCGCCGGTCGCAGGCTTGAGGCTGTAGTTGGTCGAACCCGTAGCAATGTCGCCCGTGTCGGTCGCCGTCGCGGTGTAGACCACCTGGCCCGCGCCGCTGTTCTCGTCGATTGCCGCCGCCGTCGTGCCCGACGTGAAGCTCGGCGCAACCTCGTCGAGGTCGTTGATCGCAAGCGTAACCGTCTGCGTCGTCGAGTTCCCCGCCGCATCGGTCGCCGTAACGTCGAAGCTGTAGCTCGACTTCGTCTCGTGGTCGGGGGCGCCCGTCAGCGTCACCGCGCCGCTGCCGCTGTTGATAGTGAACAAGCCAGCGTCCGTGCCGCCCAAGCTGAAGGTCACGCCGCCACTGATGTCCGCAGTGTCGTCCGCCGTCGCGGTGTAGACCACCTGCCCCGCGCCGCTGTTCTCGTCGATTGCCGCCGCTGTCGTGCCCGACGTGAAGCTCGGCGCAACCTCGTCCAGGTCGTTGATCGCAAGCGTAACCGTCTGCGTCGTCGAGTTCCCTGCCGCATCGGTCGCCGTAACGTCGAAGCTGTAGCTCCCCTTCGCTTCGTAGTTCGGGTTGCCCGTCAGCGTGACTTTGCCGTCGCTGCCGTTGATGGTGAACAAGCCGGCGTCCGTGCCGCCCAGGCTGTAGGTCACCGGGTTGGACGGGCCCCCGTCGAGCGACGGATCGCTCGCCGTCGCGGTGTAGACCACCTGGCCCGCGCCGCTGTTCTCGTCGATTGCCGCAGCCGTCGTGCCCGACGTGAAGGTCGGCGCAACCTCGTCCAGGTTGTTGATCCCGAGCGTCACCGTCTGCGTCGTCGAGTTGCCCGCTGCATCGGTCGCCGTCACGTCGAAGCTGTAGCTCGACTGCCCCTCGAAATTCGGGTTGCCCGTCAGCGTCACTGCGCCGGTGCCGCTGTCGATGCTGAAGGCCCCCGCATCGGTGCCGCCCAGGCTGTAGGTCACCGGGTTGGACGGGCCACCGTCGAGCGACGGATCGGTCGCCGCCGCGGTGTAGACCACCTGGCCCGCGCCGCTGTTCTCGTTGATCGCCGCAGCCGTCGTGCCCGACGTGAAAGTCGGCGCAACCTCGTCGAGGTTGTTGATCCCAAGCGTCACAGTTTGCGTCGTCGTGTTCCCCGCCGCGTCGGCCGCCGTCACGTCGAAGCTGTAGCTCGACTTCGTCTCGTGGTCGGGGTCACCCGTCAGCGTCACCTCACCCGTGCCGCTGTCGATGCTGAAGGCCCCCGCATCGGTGCCGCCCAAGCTGAAGGTCACGCCGCCACTGATGTCCGCCGTGTCGTCCGCCGTGGCGGTGTAGACCACCTGGCCCGCGCCGCTGTTCTCGTCGATTGCCGCAGCCGTCGTGCCCGACGTGAAGGTCGGCGCAACCTCGTCCAGGTTGTTGA
>DATETZ010000121.1:0-16960 GCA_035283385.1 Hyphomicrobiaceae bacterium | reverse complement strand
CTTGCGCCTCAGCCTTGCGCACGGACTCGGCATATTCGGCCCGCTTCGCCGTTACATCCGCCCGCCGCGCCACGGCCCCGGCGTGCGCTTCTTGCTCCACCTTTCCGAGATCCGCCTCCCGCCGCGCGCCCACTTGCGCCTCGGCTTTGCGCACGGACTCGGCATATTCGGCCCGCTTCGCCGCCACATCCGCCCGCCGCGCCTCGGCCCCGGCGTGCGCTTCTTGCTCCATCTTTGCAGGAGCCGCTTCCCGGCGCGCGGTGGGCTTGAGATCGACGCGGACCACGGCGTCGCATGCCTCTTCGAGGGCGGCCTGGACTTCGTCCGATAGAGCCATCGCCAGGCCTTCATCGACCGTCTCGCCGGTAAGGTCGAGGCGGCGATCGGAGAGCTGCGCGCGCCCCGAGTCGAGACGGCCGAGACCCGCGACGCCGGCCTCGATGCACGATTGCCACCCGTCCGGAGCTCCACCCGCCAGCTCGAGCCTGTCCGTGATCGCCTTGTCCGGCAGGCGCGTCCTCAGATGAGATACGAGGGCCATGCGCGCCGTCTTGCTGGGTGCATAGCCCGAAAGCTCGATCGTATCTCGACCCGCCTCGACCGCAGTCACGAAGGGTTTCGCCACCGGCAGCTTTAGGTCAGTAATCCTGACCGCATCCGACACGTCGAACCCGCGCGGGGCCTCGGCCTGGAGGGTCCGGCGCACGGCACTGGCCGTCGCCTCGTCCTCGGCCGTGCCGGAGAGCGTCAAGTCCGTGCCGCGCACGATGGCCTTGCCGGCTATGAGCCGATCGAGCTGATCGAGGCTGAGCAGAGCGGCCTTCGCCCACTCCTCGGGCGCGCCTTCCGCTACCTCCGTGCGATCGACGATAGCCGCCTTGGGGAAGACCTGCTTGGCGTGAGCGAAAATCTGCTCCCTGACCTCCTCCGTCGGAGCATACCCCGAAAGGACGAGCTGCTTCTCGGCGAACCTGGCGGACCAGGTGAAAGGTGTAACGACCGGCGGGGTCACCTTGCTGTCGGCGAGCGCCAAACCGTCGGGCACGCCGCCCTCGAGCGCGGCCTGAATGGACCTATAGCTTGCGGTATCGGCCGCTTCGCCCGCAATCGACAGCGCGGTGCCTTCGAGGGCGACCAGGCCGCGCCTCAATCCCGCGAGCTGCTTCAAGCCAAAGCCGATGCCGCCGAGCCAAAGATCTTGGCCCGGCGCACCTTGGGCAAGGCTCATGGCGTCGACGATCTCCGCTTGAGGGAAATTGACCTTGACGACACCGACGATCGCCTTGCGTGCATCCTCGTTGGGGACGAAGCCCTTGAGCCTGATTTTGTTGTCACGGATCGACGCCGACCAAACGTACGCATCGACCCTGCCGGTGAGGTCGGTGCGCGGCTCGACCAGCCGCACGCCCCACACCGATCGCACCGCATCGAGCGCTGCCTTGGCCCCGTCCGCCTCTGCGGCCCGGCCCGACAAAACCGCATCCCGGCCGGTAAACGTGGCCGAGGCCCAGCCGGACCCGGTGCGCTCGAGCATCTCCCGGGAGCGGCTCATCAAGTCCGCCTCGATGTTGGGACGCTCCCAACGGTACGTGACCCAGCTCAGCATCACGACCGGAATGAGCCCCCAGAGCCAGCGCCAAGGATTGCATCTCATTCCGCAGAAAGCCCCTCCCGCTCTGCCGGCCGCTCTCGGCACAGATGAGCAAGCGCGGCGCTCGAGGCCGTGCCCGCACGCTACAACGGCCCCCGCTCGGCCTCCTCCACATGATCCCGCAGTCAAGTATAGAGAAAGGACCAGGCCTTTCCAAGCTGAGTGGACATCACCGAAAGGCCCGTAACGTCCTCACGGCATTCATGCCCAAGCCCTTGCGGACGCCAGCAAGGCGTTCGGAGGGAGCAGACCGGAAAATGCGGAGCGCCGTAACAGCCGGCCATCGTTGCGACGGGCGCGAAAGCCGGCCGCCATGGCCTCTTTTGCCACAATGCAGCACTCGACAGTGGACGGTTGGCGCCGGGACGTGTGATTATGATCGGTGATTACGGTGAGAAGTCCGGCCCCAAAGCAGGGTCGGAGGGATGCTTGATGGCGGTCAGATTCTTGGTCGTCGATGATCATCCCCTGTTTCGGGAGGCGCTCCAGCTCGCAATACGGACCGCCTACCCGGAGGCGCGCATCGTCGAGGCCTCGTCGATTGCCGCCGCCAAGGGGGCGCTCGCCGGCGAGGCGCCGTTCGACCTGGTCCTGCTCGATCTATCGATGCCCGGCACGCGTGGCTTCGACGGTCTGCTCGAGCTGAGGACCGCTTACCCGAAACAACCCATCCTGATCGTGTCGGCGATCGAGGACCCGCGCATCATCCACGAGGCGATGATCTACGGCGCGGCAGGCTTCATATCGAAGTCGGTAAAGAGGCCCGAGCTTGCCGAGGCGATCCGCGACGTCATGGCCGGGCTCGTGACGCTGCCCAAGAGCTACGAGCCGCCGTTCGCCGAACACGCCGCCTCCCGTGAGGCAGGACTCGCCGCCCGCTTAGCCTCCCTCACGCCCCAGCAGCTGCGCGTGCTCCAGATGGTGCGCCAGGGCAAGCTCAATAAGCAGATCGCCTACGAGCTCGGCGTCGGCGAGACCACGGTCAAGGCGCACATGTCCGAGATCCTGCGCAAGCTCAACGTGGCCTCGAGGACGCAAGCCGTGATCGAGGTCGCACGGCTCGACTTCGATGCCGCCCTCGGCGCGCACACCGTGCCGCAAGAGGGCAAGCCCAATTCGGACCGCTCCTGACCCGCCATGGTTCAACCCAGGAGGTGCATCATGAGCGCCCTGAGCTCGGCCGGCTTTACCGGCTTTCTCAGGATCTCGCAGGCGGCTTGCGATGCCTCTTTGGTGAGCTCGGGCGAGTAATCGGCGGAAATCACGATCGCAGGCAGCCCGGCACCCCATACGGCGCGCAGTCGCCCGACGGCGGCAAGGCCAGACCCGCCGTGTTCGAGATGGTAATCGGCGAGCACGACGTCGGGGCGGAAGGAGGGCTCGCGCGCGATCAGGCTTTCAACGTCGGATAGACCCAGTGCAAAACGGGCCGCGCAGCCCCATCGGTCGAGCAGGGTCCGCATGGCTTCGAGCACGGCCTCATCGTTGTCGACAACGACGATCCTCGCCGCCGGAAACCCGTAAGCCTGACGGACTTCGGCGTTCTGTCGGGACGGCATGCCGGAGCCGGCGGCGCGCCCGGCGAAGGGAGCAAGCACCGCAAACCTCGAGCCGCAACCCTTGCGCGAGCACAGCTCGATCCCGTGCCCGAGAGCGTCCGCCATGCGCCGCGTGATCGACAGCCCCATTCCGAAACCGCCGCCCCGCGATAGCTCGGACGCCGAGCCTCTATGAAACTCCTCGAAGATCCGCTCCTGCTCGTCCGGATCAATGCCGGGCCCCGTATCCCACACCTCGATGCGCACCAGGTCCCCGCGCCGGCGCGCGGCGAGGAGAATCTCGCCCCGCTCGGTGTAATGCACCGCATTGGCGAGAAGGTTCTGTAGGATTCTGCGCAGCATCAGCGGATCGGAGGTCACCAGCGCGTCGCTGGCCCGGATCGTCAGCCGCACGTTCTTGTTGCGCGCCATCGGCTCGAAATTGACCGCGAGCGACTGGAACAGCTCTCCCAGCGCAACGGACATGAGCGACGGCTTGGCAACGCCCGATTCGAGCTTCGAGAGGTCGAGGATCGTGCGCAGGAGCTCCTCGATGGTCGACAAGGCGTGGTCGATCTGCTCGGTGAGGCGCATGTGCTGGGGGTCGGTCTCGTTCTCGGTCATGGCGGACAGCGAAAGCCGCGCCGCGTGGAGCGGTTGCAGGAGATCGTGGCCCACAGCCGTGAAGAAGGTCGTCTTGAAGCGGTTGGCCCGCTCCGCGGCGTCGCGCGCGCCGGTTAGATCGTCGTTGGCCCGCTCCAAGCGATTGAGCGCGCTCTTCAGCTCTTCGGTCCTGACGCGCACCTGGGCCTCGAGGCTGATCGCGGTCTGAAACAGCGAAAAGGCATTGGCCTGCTGATCCATGGAGCGCTCGACGCGCTGCATCAGAGCGGCATTGATCTTGACGAGCTTCTCGACGCGCCGTTGCAGCTCGGAGACGGTTTGATCCGCCGGAGGTCCTGGATATGGCGCGGAGCCGGCTCTCACCTCGAGCTACCTCCGGCGCCAAACGCGACGCCAGTGAGAGTCTGATTGAGATGCATTGCGTTGAACTGCTCGCCGTAGGTGTGAAATCCCACCACGCGGTACTTCCGATACAGCTCCTCCATCTGATGCCGGATCTGCCGGTTCTCGGCATCCAAGCGGCGCAGGATGCACTCAAAGCCGAGCACGACGTCTATTCCGCCGAGCGCGCTGTCGAGATCGACGAGCGTTTTTTCCGTCGAGCTCAGCATGTCCTGTGCCCGGGCGACCGTGAACACGAGCCCCTCGTCGATGGCGCAAAAGAACGACAGGCTGCCATCGGAGTTCATGTTGCGAATCGAACGGCAGTAGTAGTCGCCGCCGACCTTGACCACCAGTGGATAGGAGGCGAAGCTGAACGGGC
Organism: Hyphomicrobiaceae bacterium; assembly: GCA_035283385.1. Taxonomy (GTDB): domain Bacteria; phylum Pseudomonadota; class Alphaproteobacteria; order Rhizobiales; family Hyphomicrobiaceae; genus Hyphomicrobium_C. Next base: position 12,384 of record DATETZ010000121.1, on the reverse strand, counting down.
CGAGCTCATAAGGCAACAGGCCGATGGCCGAAGCGTATTCGAGCGCCGCCGGCTCCGCGTTGAGCTCGCCGACGATGCGGCTCTCGGTGTTTGCCGCAGTGACGACGAGCTTGATCGGCGTCGGCTCGAAATTCTGGGTCTTGAAGACCTGGAACGGAAAATCACTCTCGACGATGATCAGGATTGCCGCCCGATCGACGACCCGCCCACCGTGAATAAGATAGGTGCGCTGAAACGCAAGCCGGTCGCCCGACGAGCCGCCGATCAGCTGCACGTCGTCGAAAGCCCAGTGGACCGCGGCAACCAGCGTCTCCTCCGCATTCGACAGCCCATCGACCAGCATGAGTGCGAACACGCGATCGGCGAGCTTCCTCTGCGGATCGCCCGCGACCTCGCTCTTGAGCCGGCCCACGATCTCGCTGGCCCGCTCGACGCCGAACGCGCCGACGTCCTCGATAAGCCCCGCGTGGATGCGGAACCCCTCGCGCGGGAACGCGATGAGCAGGATGCCGCCTTCCATGAGCCCCGATGGCGCAATCTCGCCCGCCGTCGAGCAACCACTCACCGGAATGTCGGGGAACGCCTGAGCGAGCGCGCCCGATAGCCTTTCGACATCGTAGGCGACCGAGAAGAACGCAATGATGTGCTGGAACCGCTCCGTCCCGAGGCAGCGCTTGAGCTCGGCCATTGCGTCGGTCAGGCTCGGCGAGCCGCTCGATGCGGTGCGTATGCCGCAGGAGCTGACGGAGGATGATGATTGCCCCACGCCGCTGCCTCCCGATCGCGATCTTTTGCACTGCGCCTCGACGAGGCCGGATCGCCGTTCGTTGAATTTGCAGTGGAGGCTGCCACAGTCTACGCCGTCTCGCAAATGCGACTTGGGAAAGGAGCGCGATCGTCGAGACGAAGGGCTTGGTTCCAGCCAAAGGACCTGGCGGAGACGGGGGGATTCGAACCCCCGATACGCCTTTACAGCGTATAACGGTTTAGCAAACCGCCGCCTTCAGCCGCTCGGCCACGTCTCCTTTGCGCGAAGCACCCGTATAGATGCGGGGTCAGGCGATTGCAAGCAATGCTGGCCCGCCTCTCGGCGGGCCAAGGTGATAACGGCACGCGCGGGCTTTGACGGGCCCTCATCAAGTTGAATAGACTGGCTCGGAGATGGCGCGCCGGAACGAGGCTTGGCCTGCCGGCGGATGCGCGCCACGAGGGACTGCATCGCCGCAGTCGAGCCGGAACCGGCCGCAAGAAGCGGCCACAAGCATCGGCCGGCAATATCGATCGACGGACGACAGGAGCCATATGCGCGTTCCCGATTGCACTCTTGGGCGCACCGCACCGGCCCACGTCGCGGCGGCATGCTCCGTGCTGCTCGCGAGCACCTGGCCGGGCACTGCTGCCGAGTACTGCGTATCCTGTAGCGGACCCGACGCGACCTATCGCTGCGCGGTCGAGGGGGCGCCGGCGGAGGGCGGCATCGACCCGCGCGCGCAACTGGCCTGCATCACGGAGCTTGCCCGGTCCGGCGGGCACGACAGCTGCGCCGTCTCGCGCGCCACCGCTGAGCATTGTCCTGGCGCCTTGAGGATCGTCGCGGCGCCTTCCTCGCCCTCAATTGCGCCCTCCGAGACGCCTGCTGAGGGGGAGCCGGTGCCGGTCGAGCCCGCGCTCCCGGCCGAGGCGGCCGAGGTGCCGGCGCAAGGCCCTGTCGAGGATGGGGAACAGCAAGGCAAGACACCGGAAACGATCGAGGAATTGGCGGGCGCGACCGTCAAGTCGTCGCAAGAGGGATTGAAAAAAGCCGGCGATGCGGTCGCCGGCACGGCGAAGTCGACAGGCGAGCAGATCGGCAAGGTCGGCAGCGCAGTCGGCACCGCCGCCAAGAAGACGTGGAATTGCCTCACGTCGCTGTTCAAGGACTGTTAGACTGTGCGCCTCAATTGACCGCGAGCCACTCTCGCGCGAGCCTCTGCGCCTCGGAAATCTGGGCCCTAGTCATCTCGGACGAGATCTCGCGGCGATAGCCCTTCGCCTCTTCGTTGCCTCGCGCGGCCGCGAGATTGAACCACTTGTGGGCCTGGACCAGATTGACATCCACATCGCGGCCCGAGCAATAGATGAGCCCCAGCTCGAACAAGGCATCGGGCGCACCGCCTTGGGCTGCATACTCGACCATGTCCCGCGAGGCGAAATCAAGCCGCGCCATCAGACAACTCCACTCGACGACACCTTCTCCGCGGCGGACCCGCGGCTTTGCGTCGGGCGATGTTGTCAGTGAGCGGATGACAACTCGTAAATCTCGAGGATCGCGTCGCGCGCGCTCGAACGAGGAAGCGTTAACATCGTCGCCGCGAACCGCCTCGATTCGGCGCAATCGGGCAGGAAGTGCGCGCTCCGAAATCGAAGTTTAAGAAACGCCGCAACCGACGGCTAACCAATCGAACGGATTGTCGCCCGCCGTCAGCCGCTTGTGGAAATCCGTGACCGTTCAGCCGCGGTTCATGCACAATAGGCGAACTCTTGTGCCAAAGCGTCCCGTCACGACATCGCAGTCAGAGTGGGCGTAGAGGTTCGGCTCGGGGCCGTTCGGCCGAACGAGCTCAATCAAGAGGTAACTCCCGTGATCAGGCGTGTCGTCGCGGTGGCGGTCCCACTGCTGTGCGCGGGCTGCGCCAACGAGCCCGTGTCCGCGATCGGGACAACCGAGCCCTCTGGCCTCGGCGCCGCGCTGCCGGAACCTGAGATCCAGACCGCAACCGGCGGCGAAGCCGCGGTCCTCGCCCGTAGGAAAAGCATGGCAAGCAAGGTGCTGTCGGCAATCGCCTTCGAGCGGGTGACCGGGCTCAAGGCCGACCCGGCGCGTCTGGTCGCAGGCGAGTGAGCGGTTAACCCGCCTACCGGGCGCGCTGCCCGAACAGGATCTTCTGCGCCTCTTTGTCCGTCGCGAGGTCGGTGCGCCAGAGATTGGCGCCGATGCTCATGCCGGCCACCACCTTGCTCCGTTTTCCGACCCGCTCGAGCCAGGCCGCCAAGTGGGGAAACTCGGAGATGTTCTGGCCCTGGTTCTTCCAGCCCTTGGCCCACGGATATGATGCGATGTCGGCGATCGAGTAGCTGCCGGCCAGGAACTCCCGGTCCTTGAGACGCGTGTTCATCACTCCGTAAAGCCGGTTCACCTCGTTGACATAGCGCTCGATCGCATACGGGATCTTCTGCGGCGCATAGTTGCGGAAATGGTGGCATTGCCCCGCCATCGGCCCGAGGCCGGCGACCTGCCAGAACAGCCATTGGTCGACCTCGACGCGGGCGCGCTCACGGGCGGGATAAAACTTGCCGGCCTTCCGGCCCAGGTATTGCAGGATCGCGCCCGACTCGAAGATCGAGATCGCTCTCTTGCCCGGCCCGCCGGGATCGACGATGGCCGGCATCCTGCTGTTCGGCGAGATCGCGAGAAACGCCGGCTTGAACTGATCGCCCTTCGTGATGTCGACGAGCTTCACTTGGTAAGCAAGCCCGCATTCCTCGAGCATGATCGTGATCTTGCGCCCATTGGGCGTCGGCCAGAAGTAGAGCTCGATCGGCTTCGGCTTCATCGGTGTCCACCTTTCAAATCACCAGCACCGTCGAGCCCGTGGTTCGTCGCGCCTCGATGTCGCGGTGCGCTCGAGCGGCGTCCCCGAGCCGATGGGTCTGATTGACCCTGATCTCGATCGAGCCGCGTGCCACCATTTCGAACAGCTCGGCCGCATTGGCGAGCAGATCGGCGCGCTTTTCGGTGTAGGCCATGAGCGTCGGGCGCGTTGCGAAGAGCGAGCCTTTGAGCAGCGAAAGCTCGAAGGGGGGAACGGGACCCGAGGCATTGCCGACGCTCACCCACAGGCCCTTGGGCTTCAGGCACGCGAGGGAAGCGGGAAACGTGTCCTTGCCGACCGAATCGTAAACGACGTCGCAACCCTCTCCGCCCGTGATCTCCTTCACGCGCACAACGAAGTCCTCGTCTCTGTAATTGATGACATGGGTTGCCCCATGCGCCTTGGCAATCCGCGCCTTGTCCTCCGAGCCCACCGTGCCGATGAGCGTGGCCCCGAGAGCTTTCGCCCACTGACAGGCGATGAGGCCGACGCCGCCCGCGGCGGCGTGGAACAGAACCACCGTGCCGGGCCCGACCCTGTAGGTCTCGCGAAATAAATAACGCGCCGTCATGCCCTTCAGCATCATTGCGGCGGCAGTCTCGAAGCCGATCGCTTCCGGCAGCTTGACGAGCCGGTCGGCGGCGATGAGACGCTCCTCGGCGTAGCCGCCGAGCACGCCCGCGTAGGCGACGCGATCACCGATCTCGAGATCCGCCACCCCCGGCCCGACGGCCGCGACCACGCCCGCCCCCTCCATGCCGATCACGGCGGGCAGCGTCGCAAGGCCGTAAAGGCCCGTGCGGTGATAGACGTCGATATAGTTGAGCCCCACGGCCTTTTGCCTGATCCGCGCCTCGCCGGGACCGGGCGCGCCCAGCTCGACCGGCTCCCATTGCAGAACCTCGGGGCCGCCGTGCGCATGGATGCGAATGGCATGGACCATCGCGCAAGCTCCTGTGAGGACTCTGATGCCGCAGCGCCGCTCATGACCTCCGTCCACAGACTTGCCGACGGCCGGTTGCCGGACACCGAGGGCGGCCTTGACGGCGCCTTGCCCGCCTTCTATGGGCTCGGGCTCGTGTTCACAAGGGGTTCCCCGTGCAGGTGAGGCTCAACGCCGGCCGCATGACGGCAATCGCCGTCTTGGCGCCGCTCTTGGTGACCGCGGCCGGTTGCGGAGGCGGCGGAGCCGAGTTCGACGCGCGCGCTGGCCTCGGCTGCGTCGACGATTCCGCCGAGTGCATCGCCCGCCGCCGGACCACTCTGCGCCACCTCGTCACCGACCAGAGCCGGACATGGGTCAAGGAACCGGCGACGGCGGAGGCCTATGCGTCGGGTGTGCGTCTCTTCGCCTTCAGGGCCAAGAAGAACGAGCTCACCTGCGACGAGCTCGCACACGCGCGCCGCGAGGCCGAGGCGGCGCGAGGCGTTCTCTCGAGCGCAGGAGCAAGGCTCACGCCGGCACAGGTCTCGCGCGGCGCCCTGCTCGCCGGCGAGGTCGGCCGCGAGCTTCAGAGCGAGCTCAGCCGCCGCTGCAAAAAGGGATAAACCTAGACCTTCTTCCCTAATCGCGCGCGACAGGGCACCATAGGGAGGTCTTACCTCGATCCCGCCGGGTCGGACCGGTCCCGCCACGAAAGATAATTCCATGGCAGTGCACGCAATCGTCGACACGATCGTCTCGTTCGTGCGTGAGCACGAAGGTTGGGCCGTCCCCATTGCGTTTCTGGTCGCCTTTGGCGAATCGTTCTGCTTCCTGTCGCTGCTGTGGCCGGGAACAGCCATCCTCGCCAGCGTGGCCGCGCTGCTCGCCGCCAGCGGCGTGCCGCAAACCGTGGTCATGCCGGCAATCGTCTCCGCCGGGCTCGGGGGCTCGCTCGGCTACGCGGCATCGTACTGGATCGGCCTCTATTTCAAGGACAGCGTGCACAAGATATGGCCGTTCAGCGCGCGGCCCAATCTCATCCCCCGCGGGCAGAAATTCTTCGCTAGCTACGGCGCCTTCGGCGTGTTCGTCGGTCATTTCTTCGGGCCCATCAGGGCCGTCATTCCGGTCGTCGCCGGCATGTTCGAGATGCGTCAGCTCCCGTTCCAGGTCGCCAACATCACGAGCGCCTTCATCTGGGCCGCCGGCATCGTTGCGCCAGCCTTTTTTCTGGTCGAGTTCAAGGACGATGTTTTCGCCTTCCTGCGTGAGCATGAGACGCTGGTCGCGCTGGCAATGTTCCTGCTCGCGATTGCCAACAGCATTCCCCACCCGTTGCTGTTCGTGCCGACCCTCATACTGTTCATCGGCTTGGGTGCACTCCAACTCTTCGCCGGCGGGGACTTCCTGCCGCTGTGGCTCGCGGGCGCGGCGGGGGCCTTGGCCGGTGATCTTTTCTCGTACTGGTCGGGAGAGCGCAACAAAGCGGATCTGGCCGGCGCTTGGCACTTGAATGTCGATGTCGAGCCGCTCGATGGCGCGCGTGCTCTCATCCGGCGTTGGGGCGTGCCGGCGGTGATCGTCAGCAAATTTCTCGGCCGCAACCGCGATCTTGTGCCGCTCGTCGCCGGGGCAATGGCAATGCCGCCCGTCGACTTCGTGCTTGCGAGCGCGCTGTCGGCGCTTCTCTGGTCCGGCGTTCTCCTGCTGCCCGCGATCGCCATCAAGCTGCTCGCACCATAGCCGCGGTGTCACGGCCTCTCGAGCACAATATGCCGTGCGTAATCGCGATAAAGCCGCTCGAACGAGACGCGGGCCCCGATCGCCTCCGCGGTCGCGCCGAGCTCGGCCTCGAGATCGGCGCGCGGCTCGACCGAGAACTGCCGCAGCCAGGCGGCGAGCCCGCCCCGAAACCAGCGCGGCAGCTCCGACTGCCCGCCGAAGTCGACGACGTGCAGCGATCCGCCCGGCGCGACCGCCCGTAACGCTTGCCGGACAGCCTCCCGCCAGGGAGGGATCATCGACAGGGCATACGAGATGAACACGCGGTCGAACTCGGGCATGCCGAACAGCGCCGCGCCGGAGAAGCGTGCCGCATCGCCGCGCGCGAGAGAGATGCGGTCCGCGAGCCCCTTGCGCGCGATCGACCGGGCCGCGGTCTCGAGCATCATGGCCGAGATGTCGAAACCGAACAGGCGCGCGCCGGGATAGCGCCGCGCCGCCAGGATCAAGTTGCGCCCGGTCCCGCACCCGACCTCGAGCACCGATGCGCCCGGCGGCGGCTCGAGCCCGTCGAGCAGCCGGTCGCGGCCCAAAAGGTAGTACTTGCGCGAGGCGTCGTAGATGTGCCGTTGAATGCCATAGACCGCATCCATGCGCGCGGCGGCATCGCCCGCAGCTTCGAGCACCGATCGCCTCGTCATTGCGAATGGACGTAGAGATGGAAGCCGCCGTAGATCGAGGACCGGTCCTTGGCGGTCAGGCCGCGGCATCGCTCGCCATCGTAGGTGAAACGCGAGAGGATCGCGTCGGGGACGCGGCCGGGCAGGATCGTCTCCTCGCCCGCCGTACGAAAGATCACGCGGGCGCCGCGCCGCGCCGTGCGCACGATCTCGGTCCACAGCGCCGTCAATTGAGCGTCCGTCATCCAGTCTTGCGCATCGAGCAGCGCGTAGGCGTCGCACGAGCCGTCCGGGAGGCTCGCGAGGTGCTCGGTGACGGAGGCGTGCACGATCTCGATGTTTCGCGCGCGCGCCTTGAGGGTCTCGAAATTGCGCCGCTCGAGATAAGGCGGCAGCGCTCCCCGCCCTTCCGTCGCATAGCGGCGCCCGAAAGCCTGCCACGCGAAGTAGTTGTCGGCGAGATCGAAGCCGCAGGCGAGCCGCTCGAGGCGCGCCTTGAGCACGTTCGCCATCTGCCTCTCGCCGCCCTTCAAGGCCTCGAACTGCGACGGCGGAATGCCGAGGCCGAACAGCGCCGCCGGCCTCTCGAGCAGCCATCGCATGTGCCGCTTTTCGAACAGCGGCGCAATCTCGGCCTCGAAGATCTCGTGCTGCTCGGCGCGGCTCCTGGCCTCGAGCAGCTTCCTGGGCTTGCGCCCGTGCGCGCGAGCGACGAGGTGCCCCGCGGTGATGAAGCCGCCGAGCAGGCCCCGGCGGTACACGTTGCGGCGGAAGTAGCCGATGCGGCGGCGGCCCACGCGATCGCGGCTCTCCCAGTAGTTTCGCGTCGCGGCATCGAGATGCGGCGCGATATGGCTGTTATAGGCGCGAAGGTTCGCCTCCGCGTCGGCGCGTGCGAAGAAGCGATTGAAGGTTTCATAATCCGGCACATGTTGCGCCGCCACCACCTTGAGCCGGTTGAGGGCGACGTGCGCCGGGTTCAGATCGAGGCCAGTCACCTTGACGTCGACCGCGGTCACATAGGAGAGGATGTTGCAGCCCCCCGAGGCGATGGCGACGACATGCTCGCCAGGCTCGAGCGCCAAGGCCTCGAGATCGACGAGCGGGTCTTCCCAGATCTGGGGATAGACGAGGCCGGAGAACGCGAACGTGAACAGCCGCTCCTCGAGCCCCTGCCGGCTGATGGCCCGGTGACGGTGCACCGCATTTTTCAAGCGCGGGTTGCCAAGGGCGCCTCCGCGCTCGTGCTCGGCAGCCGCGTCGAGTGTCGCAGCCATGGGCTCCCCGATTGCAGGTTGCAACTCGTTCCCGCCCCGCCCGCCGACTCGCGGCGAGCTCGAGAGCCGGACTATCGGGCCCGCGTTACAGCTCTGTGACAGCCGCCGCCGCGCCGGCCAGCGGCTCGGCCGGCGCTTGCCTCACGGGCGAGGATCGCCTAGACGGGGCGTCGAACGGCTCCAATTGCACGCCGACGTCACGAGAGAGGCAAGCATGACCGCCCGCCATCACCGCAAGATCGAGATTAGGAAAAAGAAATCACGCCGCGCGATCCCGCGCGCCAAGGTGACCCGCATCCAGGGCAACACGGCCGCCGTGCGCAAGCGCCTGAAAAAGCTCTCCGGCAAGGCCCGCGCGGCCAAATCGAAATAACAAGCCATGTCCCCTCTCCCTGCTCACAGAGTGGGAAAGTGGGGTACTTTCCGCATACTCGCATGCCCCTCTTCGAGCGCATCGTGGTCCTGACGGGGGCCGGCATCTCGGCCGAGTCGGGCGTCGCGACGTTCCGCGACAAGGACGGCATCTGGGCCAAGTACGACTACCGCGATGTCGCGACACCCGAGGGCTTCGCGCGCAACCCCAGGCTCGTCCACGACTTCTATAACGCGCGCCGGCGCGCCCACGCCGCCATCATGCCCAATGCCGCGCACCTGGCGCTCGCCAGGCTCGAGCGCGAGCACGCCGGGCACGTCACGCTCGTTACGCAGAACATCGACGCGCTGCACGAAGCGGCAGGCTCGAGAAACCTCATCCACATGCACGGCGAGATCCTGAAAGCGCTGTGCGCGGCGTGCGGGGCGCGCCACGCCTGGACCGGCGATCTCTCGCCGGAAACGGACTGTCCGGCGTGCGCCAAGGCGGGCGGCATGCGCCCCGACGTGGTCTGGTTCGGCGAGATGCCGTACCGCATGGAGGAGATCGGCCGCCGCCTCGCCGAGGCCGACCTCTTCGTCTCCATCGGCACGAGCGGGAACGTGTATCCGGCGGCGGGCTTCGTCGCCGAGGCGCGGGCCGCCGGCGCCCACACCGTGGAGTTGAACCTCGAGCCGTCGGAGGGCCTCTCGTTCTTTGCCGAGGCGATGCACGGCCCCGCGACCCGGGTCGTCCCCGCCTACGTCGCCCGCCTGCTCGCGCTCGGTGTCTGACCCAGAGGGTCTGACACTATCAGCGGCGGAAAGTGGTAACGACTTCGACGTGGGGCGAAAAGACAAACTGGTCGATCGGCGTCACCGGGCCCATCGTGTAGCCGCCGTCGACGAGTGTTCGCGCATCGCGGGCGAGCGTCGCCGGATTGCACGAGACCGCGACGACGACGGGGGCTTGGGACTTGGCTAGGCGCTCGGCTTGAGCCGCCGCCCCCGCGCGCGGAGGATCAAACACGACCGCGTCGAAAGGCTCGAGCTCCTTCACCGAAAGCGGCTCGCGGAACAGATCGCGCACCCGCGTCTCGATGGGCTTCAGGCCTTGCGTGCGCTTCGCCGCCCCGGTGAGCGCGCCAATCGCGCGCCGGTCGCCGTCGAGGGCGGCAACGGCCGCGCCGCGCGCGAGCGCAAACGTGAATGTGCCGAGACCGCAAAAGAGATCCGCAACCTTCTTGGCCTTGCGAGGGGCGGCCTCGAGCACGAACTCGATCAGCATCGCCTCGGCTTCCGGCACGGCCTGAATGAAGGCGCCGGGCGGCAATTCGACGGCCACGCCGCCGGTCGTCAGAACGAGGCTGCCGGTCTCGACGACCGCCTCGCCCGCGACCGTCAATCGCCGGACGCCGGCCGCCTCCGCCAGCGCCGCAAGCTTCTCCCGCGCGTCCGGCGACAGCGCCTTGCGACCATTGTCGAACGCCACGTCGAGGCCTTGATCGAGCCGCGTGACGAGGAGGCGCCCGCCTCGACCCTCCGGCATGGCAACGATCGCCATCTCGCGCAGGCGATCGATGGCGCCGGCGATGGCCGGATCGAGGACTGGGCATTCGGCAAGATCGACGAGCGTGTGGCTTCCTTCCTCGCGGAAGCCGATGACCGCCTTTATCCCGCGCCGCATGACCCCGAGATAGGCACGGCGTCGCGAATTGAGCCCGACACGCCGCAAGGGCGCGACCTGGGCCGCAATGCCCCTGTGCGCAAATGCCGAGGTCACGATGCCCTGCTTCCACTGCGCGTAAAGGCGATCCGACATGTGCTGCGCGGCACAACCCCCGCATTGGCCGAAATGACGGCAGACGGGGCGCACGCGATCCGGGCTCGCCTTCAAAATCTCGACCAGGCGCGCGCGGCCTCCGCCGACCTCGGCGCGAATGGTCTCGCCGGGGAGCGCAAACGGAACGCAGACCGCCTCGCCCGGCCGATCGGCAATGCCGTCCCCGCGGGCGCCGAGCCGGCCGATCTCGAGCGCGGCCTCACTCATCTTTCCGTGCTCCGAGAAGGAACTCGACATTGCCGGACCCGCCCTTGATGGGGGAGGGCACGGCGCCTACGACGCGCCAGTGGGGCTCCGCCGCGATCCACGCCGCTACCTTGGCGACTACGGCTTCGCGCGCCGCAGCCTCGCGCACGATCCCGCCCTTGCCGACGGCTTCTGGCCCCGCCTCGAACTGCGGCTTGACCAGCGCGACGAGCCAGGCTCCGGGCGCGGCGAGCGCGAGCGCCGCCGGGAGCGCCTTGGTGAGCGAGATGAAGCTCACGTCGGCGACCACGGCCCGAATGGAGTCGGGGACAAGCTCGCGGGCGAGGCTCCGCGCATCCAGCCCCTCGAGCGAGACCACCCGCGGATCGCCTTTGAGCCGCCCGTGGAGCTGATCCCTGCCGACATCGACGGCATAGACCTTCGCGGCGCCACGCGCGAGCAGCACCTCCGTAAAACCCCCGGCCGAGGCGCCGACGTCGAGCGCGACGCGGCCCGCGGGCTCGAAGCCGAACCGATCGAGAGCCGACGCGAGCTTCAATGCTGCGCGGGAGACGAACCCAGTGCCGGCCTCGGCGGCGACGCTGAGATCGGCATCCTCATCGATGAGCAAGCCCGGCTTATGGGCTACGGCGGCTCCCACGCTCACGAGCCCGCGAGCGATGGCATCGCGCGCCCGCGACCGGCTCGGGACGAGACCGCGCTCGGTGAGAACCTGATCCAATCGCTTCCGCATACGGGCGAGTGTACGCTATCTATGAGCCGCCACTGCAAATCGGCTCGAACGAAGACATGGAGGCCCCCCGATGAAGCCCGTCATCGCCGCTCTTCTCATTGCCCTGTCGCTTGCCGGCTGCGGACCCGCTGCCGAAAAGCGTACTCCCTCGCCGGCCGGGGCCAAGGTGTTCTTCATCGAGCCCATGAACGGCGCCGCCGTTTCGAGCCCGGTGACGGTCACGTTCGGCATCGAAGGCATGGAGATCGTGCCCGCCGGCACCGAAAGGCCCGATAGCGGTCATCATCACGTGCTCGTCGACACCAAGCTCGCAGACTTTGCTTCCCCCATTCCCGCCGACGACAACCACATCCACCTCGGCAAAGGCCAGAGCGAGGCCACGCTCGAGCTCGAGCCCGGCCAGCACACCCTGCAGCTCGTGCTCGGCGACGCGAACCACATCCCGCACGCCCCGCCGGTCCAGTCGGAGGTCATCACGATCACCGTGAAATGACGAACGAGTTGAGCGAGCGATCTTGGTGCCGTTGGGTGGGCCTTGCCGGTTCTCGTCCGCTATCCGGGCAGACGGCGACGTTCAGTCGGGCGGCCTGCATGCCCAAAATGGGCGAAGTGCGGCTGTGCGTCGCCGCTGCCGACCAGCACACGGCAATGTCGGGCTTGCAGAGATTCCGGACATCGCCAGGCGCATTATCGTAGTCCTCTATTCGCGTCAGCGATGCTTCCGCACCACCTCAGCAAGCGGACGCCGACTGGAGCGAGCTAAGGGACGAGCGCAGTTGGCAAAATCATCCTGGATCGGCGCACTGGTCAGAAACCGACCGTCTCGCAGCCGACGTCATGGGCCACAACCGGAAGTAAGGCTCACTGGTAATCGCAGCGTCGCGGTGCAGCCGGCACGGCGCATAATGGGCCTTGGCTTTACGCGGCAGTTGTCTTTGCCCCGCTCGCCAACTCGTCTGGACGCGGTAGGAAATAGTGCCGGATCTCACCGGCAGGCTTTGCCGCGCTGAAGAT
>DATETZ010000120.1:0-2302 GCA_035283385.1 Hyphomicrobiaceae bacterium | reverse complement strand
GGGATCAGGTTCTCGTGAAGGTTGAGCCCCCAATCGGCGACAGGGCCAAGCTTCATGGTGAGGCCGAAGAAAGGCAGCATGGCATTGACGGCAAGCCGCTCCTCGCCGTCCTTCACCTTCACCGTGACTGCCTCGAGCTGGCCGCCCGCGCCGTGCAGCGCCGTCACCTGTCCGATCAGGAGCCTGATCCTCCCTTCCGCCGCTAGCGCGCGCATTTTCTCGACCGAATGGGGCGCGCCGTGGAACTCGTCGCGCCGGTGGAGCAGCGTCAAGCTCCGTGCCAGCGGCGCGAGGTTGAGCGTCCAATCGAGCGCCGAGTCGCCCCCACCGACGATTAGAATGTCCTTGCCGCGAAGATCCTCCATGCGCCGCACCGAGTAATGAACCGAGATCCCTTCGAAGGCCTCCACACCCTCGAGCGGCGGGCGCTTCGGCGTGAATGAGCCGCCCCCGGCAGCGATGACGACAACCTTGGTCACGAACTCGCGGGCCTTGTCGGTGCGCAGGAGAAAGCGGCCATCCGCCAGTCGCTTGAGCTCGTCGACACGCTCGCCCAGATGGAATGTGGCGCCGAACGGCTTGATCTGCGCCATGAGCCGATCGGTGAGCTCCTGGCCCGTGACCACGGTCAGGCCCGGAATGTCGTAGATGGGCTTCTCGGGATAGAGCTCGGCGCACTGGCCGCCGGGCTTGTCCAAAATGTCGATGACGTGCGCCTTGATGTCGACGAGGCCAAGCTCGAACACGGCGAACAAGCTGACCGGCCCGGCGCCGATGACAACCGCGTCGGTTTCAACCGGTCCAGCTCCCGAACCGTCGCCGGTTCCGACATCCTGGGCTGTCATGCGCTTCACCTCATCTCATTGCGGGCGCACCGCGCCGGCACGGCTCGCGCAATCTCGCTCTGCACGGCGCAGCTCTCGGCGGGCCGCCGGCTGACCCTAAAATTGCTTGCCGGGCACGCGCACGATGAGGCCATCGAGCTCCGCTGTGACCTTGATTTGGCAGCACAAGCGGCTCTCCTCGCGCACGTCGAAGGCGAAGTCCAGCATATCCTCTTCCATCTCGGAGGGCTTGCCGGTCCTCTCCCGCCAGGCCTGGTCCACATAGACGTGGCATGTCGCGCAAGCGCAGGCCCCGCCGCACTCCGCCTCGATTCCGGGAACGTTGTTGAGCTTCGCCGCTTCCATCACCGTGACCCCGGGCTCGGCCTCGACGACTTGGCTCGCCCCGTCAGGCTGGATGAACGTGATCTTCGCCATGATCGTGAGCAGGGCTCCAGGGCTCGCAGGGCTCGGCGCCCCCGATCGCGGCGACGGATATGGGACTAGCCGAGTACGGGATCGGGACGGGCGCGGCAGACTTAGACGCCGCCGGTCGCGAATTCAAGCGCGACACGGAGACGTCGAGACCCGCGAAATCCCGCCTCAGCCGGACAGCGGGGGGAAAGTCCTGGCCAGATACGCCTCGACCTCGGCCGAGGCCTCTTCAATCTCGTGGATGATCCCGAGACAGGCCTCCCGGTCGCCAATGCCTCCGAGTTTCTCCGCCTGCTGTGCGAGCGCGGCAATGCGCCAAGCGCCGATCGCCCGCCCGGAACCCTTCAACGTATGCGCGGCCACGCCCCAATCCTTGTCATTGGTCGCAAATTTGAGCGTTTCGAGCGTGAGCGGGACCTGGGCCACGAAGAGACCGAGGATCTCGCGCTCGAGCACGGAGTCGCCGAGCGTGTATCGGCCGAGATGGATGCGATCGACAGGCGCAGCCTGCCCCGCCTCCTGGTCGGTCTCTCCACTTTTCCACTCTTTCAACATCCGTCCGGTGCGCCTGTTCCTGAACGTCGCTCGAGATGTCGGCCGACCGGGGCGCCGCGTGCCTATCGGCGCCGGAGGCTTCGCGGTCGAAATCAAGTCGACGGCCGACAATGTTGGCTGGGCTCCAATAATGAGCGGTAAACACGCGGCCGAATTCTTGGTTGCTGCTCCCGGCCCGGATCTAACGGATGTATCCGCGAGGAAATTCCGGCATCTTTATTTGGCCCCAAACCCGGACTAAGGGCGGCTCAAAGGGCGGATTGCGAGTCGGCGCCGGCACGGCGAGGGCAGGATTTTTTACCCACACCGGCGGCTAAAAGCCGTTTGAGCCCGAGCCTTTAATTGCAGTATGAATCAAAGGGTCGCGTGTTCGGCGCGGGTCATGCCGGGACGGGGGTTGATGGCTCAAGACAAGAAAGCTGAGGCGCCAGCCAGGCCGGCGTCGGCGGGCCCCGCCCAGGCTCGCGCCAAGCAGAGCGGGGTTGACC
>DATETZ010000119.1:0-17452 GCA_035283385.1 Hyphomicrobiaceae bacterium | reverse complement strand
CCCCGCCGATACGGACGTGCACCGGGCGACCTGGCTCGCGCTGTCGCCCGAGGAGCGCCGAAGCCCCGTACTCGCGGCCGAGCACGCGCTGAGCCGGCGCCACCCCGAGGGCTGGGCGGCAACCATGGTTCGCAATGCATGCTGGGACGCCCGCAACAACCGTCACGTCTGCCCCGACGAGGCCGACTACATCAATCCCGGAAGCCACAGGGTCGTCGTCGAGCTTACGGGCATCGAGGATCGCTCGGTCGCGTGCACGTGGCTCACGGCTCCGCGGGGAGGGGCCAGCGCGAGGGGCATGGCCGTGACGCAACCGTGCGGCGAGCCGGCGCGCTTCGATGCTCCTTATCCCATGGGGCTGCAATTGACGGTCGAGGTGGGCGGGCGCGAGGTGGCGCGCGCCGACATCACGGTTCGCGACATCCTGGTCGTCGGCGTGGGCGACAGCTTCGGCTCGGGCGAGGGCAATCCCGACGTTCCCGTGCGCTTCTCGCGCGAGCGCGCGGCCGACTATGGCAAGGCGAACAAGAGCGGCGATCTCGCCGGCTATCCGGCGCGCGTCGGCCCGTGGAAGCAGATCGGCGACAAGGCGTTCATCGAAGGCAACGCGCATTGGCTGGATCAGGCCTGCCACCGCTCGCTCTACTCGTTCGAGCTGCGCACGGCCTTGCAGCTCGCGCTCGAGGACCCGCACCGGGCCGTGACCTACATCGGTCTCGCGTGCGCGGGAGCGGAGGTCACCTGGGGCCTGTTCCTGCGCTACAAGGGCAACGAGTGGGTGCCGCGCCCGCCGGAGCTGTCGCAAGTGTCGGCGATCGCCGAGGCCCAGTGCGGCAAGCATGAAGCGCCGCTGCAGGATCTTCCCGAAGCCTATCACATGCAGGGCGTCATTTCCGAATTGCAGGGCGGCCTCGTGCTCCGCAAGTGTCCCATCGAGGTGGCGCGCAAGATCGACCTCGTCATGGTCTCGATCGGCGGCAACGACATCGGCTTCGCGCGCCTCGTCGCCAACGCCGTGTTGAGCGACGGCTCGCTGTTGAGGAAGCTGGGAGGCTGGTTCGGTCAGGTGCACGGGAACCAGGAGAGCGGGGCGCTGCTCGACCGGCTCGACGAGCGCTACAAGGCCTTGAACCGCGCGCTGCACGGGATCCTGTATCTGCCGTGGGAGGAGAGCGACCGCATCATTCTCGCGGCCTATCCTCCGCTCGCGCTCTTGGACGAGGGTGGCACGGTGTGCCCCGACGGCAATGGGGGCATGGAGGTGGCGGGCGAGCTCAGCCTGTCCGAGAAGGCCGCGCTTTCGAGCTCGTGGCTCGCCGGCAAGCTGCACGAGGTGATGGCGGCCAGCGCCATGACGCACGGCTGGTCGTTCGTCGAGGCGCATCGCAAAGCCTTTGTCGGGCGCGGGCTGTGCGCAGGCTTCACGGATAACGCGTTCTCGATCGCGGACGATCTCAGGCTGCCGCGCAAGAAGGATGGGCGCTGGGTGCCGTACAATCCGGCCGACTTTCAGGCCTACGCGCCGCGCCAGCGCTGGTTCCGCACGCCCAACGACGCCTTCATGACCGGGAATTTCCACGTCGCGGGATCGGTGCTGCAGAAGGCGCTCAAGCTCCAGACCCTGTCGTGGTTCCAGCTGTTGCTGGCATCGACCTACTCGGGCGCGTTTCATCCGACCGCCGAAGGCCATGCGGCGATCGCCGACGCGGTGGCGGAGCGCGCGCGCGCCGTGCTGGCCAAGTACGGGCAATCGTCAGACCTCGCCGCGGGGCCCAGATAAGCACCGCCGCATGTCTGCTCATTGCGTCCCGCGCGACACGCGGCCATCACGATGACAACATCGCTTGAGTGCCGCGACCCGGTCTCCAGCGGGCGCTGAGGTGGCCGGCGAACCGGCGGCAGGCAGCGATGCAGGCTCACCTCTTCTGGATACTTTCGAGGTAGTGCGTGAGCTCGAGGATGCGCACGTGGGCCGGCAGATAGCCGGGCTTGAAATCGGCGCCACGCATCTGCTCGAGAAAGTTCGGCATCTGGAACGTCTGGTGTCCGGCGACCTCCTTCTCCCCGGCGATGATGTCGAACACGCGCCAGAATGGAAACTCTCCGCCGCTTTGCGCCGCGATCGCCGTCAGGTCCTTGGGCGGCCTCACGAGCTTCGTGGCGAGATCGCCCGTGCCGGTGGCGTCGGCGCCGTGACAGGCAACGCAGCTCTCCTCGAAATCCTGCCGGCCGTCGGCAAGGATCTTGCCGCGCGCGCCCTCTGCCCCCGCCGCTGCCCGCGCCAGCACGACCAGCAGCACCACGACCAGCAGCAAGGCCCACACGGGCCAGGGATGCCATTTCTTGAGCCAACTCACTGCGGATTGGCTTATGGGACTACGATGCTGGGTAGGCATTATTGCTCTCCGGTGACTGCGTCGCGACCGTCATCAGCACACGCGTTCGATCGGCACGCTCTCGAAATAGCCTGCCGCGCCCCGCGTCCGCGCACCTTGAGCCGCGTCAAGGTCGGGTGCGCGGGCGGGCAGCGGGTAGACCGCCTTCCGCATGCCGCCTCATTTGCGCGCCTCTTGCGCTAAGTTTGCGAGGTTTTCGTCGGCTCATATCGTGAAGGTCAAAGCACGTGGCGAGCCTTTCGGGGCCGGCGCGCGACGGTATCATTCCGCTGCAGCGGCGGTTCCGTCCACCGCGAGCCAACGGCCGAGGTCGGCAAGGGCGCGGCGCGAGACGGCGCGCTTCCTCGCGAGGCCGCGCTCCTTGGCTTTTACCGGCTTGCCGCCCGGATCCGCGTCTGGCTCATCGAGCGGCGGAAACAGGCCGTAGTTGATGTTCATGGGCTGGAATGAGCGCGGGGACGGTATCCGACCCTCAGGGTCAGACACCGGCTCGGACACCAGATGGCCGCCCGTAATATGAGTTAAGAGCGCGCCGAGCGCGGTCGTCGCCGGGGGCGGCGCGGCAGCGCGGCCCAGCCGCTCGGCGGCGGCGAAGCGGCCGGCCAAGAGCCCGATCGCCGCGCTCTCGACATAGCCTTCGACGCCCGTGATCTGGCCGGCGAAGCGGAGCCTCGGCTCGGCGCGCAGGCGCAGCGAGGCGTCGAGGAGCCTCGGCGCGTTGAGGAACGTGTTGCGATGGAGGCCGCCCAGGCGCGCGAACTCGGCCTCTCGCAATCCCGGGATCATGCGGAAGATGCGCACCTGCTCGGCGTGCTTGAGCTTGGTCTGGAAGCCGACCATGTTCCACAGCGTGCCGAGGGCATTGTCTTGGCGCAGCTGGACGACGGCATGAGGGCGCCGGCCCGTGCGCGGATCGTCGAGCCCCACGGGCTTCATCGGCCCGAAGCGCGGCGTGTCGCGCCCGCGCTCGGCCATGACCTCGATCGGCAGGCAGCCGTCGAAGTACGGCGTCGATGCCTCCCACTCCTTGAAGCTCGTCTTCTCGCCGGCCAGCAGCGCATCGATGAAGGCGTCGTACTCCTCGCGCGTCATCGGGCAATTCAAGTAGTCGGCACCGGTGCCGGCGGGCCCTGTCTTGCCGTAGCGCGAGGCGCGCCAGACGATCGACTGATCGATGCTGTCCAGATGCACGACCGGCGCGATGGCGTCGAAAAAGGCGAGCTCGGATTCGCCGGTGAGCGACTGGATCGCCCGGCTCAGCGCTTCAGACGTGAGCGGGCCGGTCGCGATGATGACGCTCGACCAATCCGCGGGCGGCAGGCCCGCAACCTCGCCGCGTTCAATTCTGACCAGCGCATGCGCCTCGAGCCGGCGCGTCACCTCGGCCGAAAAGCCATCGCGATCGACGGCGAGCGCGCCGCCGGCGGGGAGCTTGTGGCGGTCTCCGGCGCGAAGGATGAGCGAGCCCGAGCGGCGCAGCTCCTCATGCAAGAGGCCGACGGCATTCGTCTCCCATTCGTCGGAGCGGAACGAGTTCGAGCACACGAGCTCCGCGAGGCCCGCCGTCTTGTGTGCATCCGTCGTGCGCAGCGGGCGCATCTCGTGGAGAACCACGGGCACGCCCGCCGCTCCGATCTGCCACACGGCCTCCGACCCCGCGAGCCCGCCGCCGATGACGTGGATGGGCTTGAGATCGTTCATTGCGCGAAGGTAATCGAAAGCGCCTGACGTCTCAATGTGAAGCGCCACTCGCGGATGCGCGGGAACATGAGGGGAGGGCGGCGTTTCGGCCTGCTCTTGCGGTGTCCCCAACCCCTGGAAAACTGGGTGTCGTTGCCCAACCTCCATGCTAAGCTTGAGCGTATTTGCGTCTCATCCGTAGGAGGTCGAGGATGGATTCGAAGGCAATGATCGCTATTGCGGTAGCCGTCGCGTTGGCGATCGCAGCGTACTTTATTCTAGGCCCTGCCGACGTCGAGGCTCCGAGGACTGCGGCGCCCGAGGCCACCAAGGAGGCCCCTCCGCCCCCCCCGAACTAGCTCCTAGCACTAACCCGACGGCTGTCTGAGGCGCCCGGGACCGCTGGTCCGCGGGGCGGATGGCTATGTCCACGGCCATGAGCCGCCCGCGCGACGGCGCCAGCCCCGACGGATCGGCGGCACCATCGTGCCGCGTAATCTGAATTATTTGATAAACTGTGTTCATTCTGGCTGGGACGCTAGTTCATGTGGAGTTACCGCAAGCGCCTGGAGCGCGATCTCGACCGCTGGCGTGAGGCAGGATGGGTCACGGCCTCGGGCGAGGCGGCCATCAGGGCGGATCTCGAGACGGGGGTACGCGCCGTCGGTCTTGCGCCGTCGCTTGCCATCCTCGGCGCGGTCCTGATGGGCTTTGCGGTCATGAGCTTTGTCGCGGCCAACTGGCAGGACATGGCGCGCGCCGTGCGGCTCGCTTTGCTTTTCGGCTTGCTGTGGGCGTCCTACGGGCTCGCCGGCTTCTTGCTTGCGCGCGGCCTCAACGCCTTCGCCCACGCGTCCATTCTTCTCGGGACCGCAATCTTTGGCGCCAGCATCATGCTGATCTCGCAGATGTACCATGTGGACGGGAACCCGCCCGACGCGGTGCTGGTCTGGGGTCTCGGCGCATTGCTGGCCGGCGTCCTGTTGAAGTCCAATCCGGCGCTGGCGCTCGCCATGGTCCTGGTCGGCATCTGGGGCATGTGGGAGACCGGCCTGAGGGAAGAGGTATTCTGGCCGTTCCTGTTGGGCTGGGGTGCGGTGTCGGCGGCATTCTATTGGCGGCGCTGGCGGCCGGGACTGCATTTATCCGGGCTTGCTCTCTCCGGGTTCCTCATCACCCTGGGCTACATCCTCCACGGCGGGCACGGGCACGTCCAGGTGGTCGCCATCGGTCTTGCCATTGTGGGGCTCGCGATGGCCGGCGAGCGCGTACGGCCGGAGCTCACGGGCCTCTGGCCGGGGACCCTCGGCTATGGGGCGGTTGTCGCCTTCGCCGGGCTCTATGCCCTGCAATTCGTCGAGAGCCCCGAAATCGACATGCTCATTTTGCTCGCCGTCCTGACTCTGGCCTTGCTGATCGCCGCGATCTTCTGGGGCCTGAAATCCGGCAATCGCGGCGCGTTGTGGCTCGGCTACTCGGGGTTCTCGATCGAGATCTTGGGCGTCTATTCGAAGACCATCGGCACGCTGCTCAACACGTCACTGTTCTTCCTGATCGCCGGGCTCATCGTTTGCGGCCTCGCGGCGCTCGCCTACCGGCTCCATTCCGGCCGTGAGTCGAGGGAGGTGAAGCCATGACCGAGGAGAGGCGCAACCTTTGGTTGGCGATCGGCGTTGTTGGCCTGGTGCAGATGGCGGCTCTCGCGTGGATGGTGGGGGACCGTGTGCACCTCCTGCGGACCGGTCGCGAGATCGTTGCCGAGGTGACGCCCGTCGATCCGCGCGACCTGTTTCGCGGCGACTATGTGATCTTCGGCTACCCGTTCAGCCGGACCGGGGAGGTAAGCGTGCCGGGCGGCACCCGGCGCGGCGATACGATCTATGTCACGCTCGAGCCGAAGGAGGCCGGCCAGTGGGAGATCGTCCGGGCCGAAGCCGCGTATCCGGACACGACCAGCCCCGGGCACGTCGTCTTGAAGGGCCGGGCGGTCGATATCTGGCCGCGTGAAGCGGGGGAGCGCAGAACAGCTCGTTTGCGCTTCGGCATCGAGAGTTATTTCGTTCCGGAGGGCACCGGCCGCAAGCTCGAGGAGCTGGTCCGCGACAAGAAGATCGCCGCCGTGATCGCGGTCGGCAAGACGGGTGATGCGGCCATCAAAGCCCTGATGATCGACGGCAAGCGTGTGCATGAGGAGCCGCTCCTCTGACGTGCGCCCTCGCGATCGGCGCATTTTGCGCCGCTGCAACTCGAGGGCATTTGCAGATCGCCTGTGTCGTGTTTGCCTCGCAGCGCGTCTTTTCGGTGGGCCGGAAGGTGGGGCTGTCGTTGGCTGCCCCTGAATCTGGCACAGTGCGCCGCAATGGGGTTGGTTTGAAGAAGGGGTTCGAAATGTCGGCAGGGTTCATGGTTCGTCTGGCGACTGTTGCTGTCACCCTCGGGGCCGCCGTCACGCCGGTTGCGGCGGACGATACCGGCTTTGCGACGATGCACGACCTGCGCCGGGAGGGCGGCAGGCTGTGCATGTCCGACCACTTTCATTCCGGTACCGGCTCCGGCGCATCGAAGAGGGCCGCTCAGGCCGAGGCGATCAAGTCCTGGGCCGACTTCACGGCCCTCGAGTACGGCAGCGATTGGGCCAGGTTTTCCCGGGCTGCAAGCAAGGGCATGAGCTGCATGAAAGGATCGGGCGGCATTGATTGCCAAGTCGAAGCGCGGCCCTGCAAGTAGCCAGGAGCCTTTATCCACTCGCCTTTGACATCGCGGGCGGCAACCGTGCCGGGGTCCCTCGAAGGGCGAGGCTCTGCTCCGCCCGCCGGCACGAGTGTGCTCGTATTGCAACGCTGATCCTCTTTTGGCATGGTCCGCGCTCATGACTCGCCCCGCGCCGACAAGCCGGCGGCTGAGCCTCGTCATGGTGCGGCCCGACATCAAGAACCCGGCCCGAGGGGGGCCTTCCAATGACCGAAATTCTCTGGGGCATCATCGCCTGCGGGGCGCTCGCGATCCTCTACGCCGCCTACACCATCCAGTTGGTGATGAAGGCCGATCCCGGCACTGCGCGCATGCAGGAGATCGCCGCCGCGATCCGCGAGGGCGCGCAGGCCTATCTGAACCGGCAGTACCGGACCATCGCCATCGTCGGCGTGTTTGTCTTCATCCTGGCTTGGATACTGTTGGGCGTGCCTGTTGCCATCGGCTATGCCATCGGCGCCGTGCTGTCGGCCGTTACCGGGTTCATCGGCATGAACGTCTCGGTGCGCGCCAACGTGCGCACCGCGCAGGCCGCGACGCGCTCCCTTGCCGGCGGCCTCGACATCGCGTTCAAGTCGGGGGCCGTGACCGGCATGCTGGTTGCCGGGCTCGCGCTGCTCGGGGTCTCGGTCTACTATTACATTCTCATCGGGCCGCTGGGGTACGCTCCGGCCGACCGTACCGTGATCGATGCGCTCGTCGCGCTCGGCTTCGGCGCCTCCTTGATCTCGATCTTTGCCAGGCTCGGCGGCGGCATCTTCACCAAGGGCGCCGACGTGGGCGGCGATCTGGTCGGCAAGATCGAGGCCGGCATCCCCGAGGACGACCCGAGAAATCCCGCAACCATCGCCGACAACGTCGGCGACAACGTCGGCGATTGCGCCGGCATGGCGGCCGATCTGTTCGAGACCTATGCGGTAACCGTGGTTGCCACCATGGTGCTGGCCGCAATCTTCTTTTCCGGCCAGGACAGCCTCGGGCTCTTGATGCTTTATCCGCTCGCCATTTGCGCTGCGTGCATCGTGACCTCGATCATCGGCACGTTCTTCGTGCGGCTCGGCGCCAACAACTCCATCATGGGCGCGCTCTACCGCGGCTTCATCGCCACCGCCGTGCTCTCGATTTTCGGGCTCTGGGTCGCGACCCAGTACGTGCTCGGCGGCGCGGGCGCCACGTTCCCCACTTCGATCGGGCTCGTCGTTTCGGGCTTCAGCCTGTTCCTGTGCGGCGTGGTCGGCCTGGTCGTGACAGGGTTCATCGTGTGGATTACGGAATATTATACGGGCATCGGTTACCGCCCGGTGCGTTCGATCAGCCAGGCCTCGGTCACCGGCCACGGCACGAACGTCATTCAGGGCCTCGCCGTCTCGCTCGAGGCGACGGCGCTGCCGACGCTGGTCATCGCGGCCGGCATCGTCATCACCTATAACCTTGCGGGGCTGTTCGGCACCGCCGTCGCCACCACGACGATGCTCGGCCTCGCGGGCTTCGTGGTCGCGCTCGACGCCTTCGGCCCGGTCACCGACAATGCCGGCGGCATCGCCGAGATGGCGGGCCTGCCCAAGGAGGTGCGCCGCTCGACGGACGCGCTCGACGCGGTCGGCAATACGACCAAGGCCGTCACCAAAGGCTATGCGATCGGGTCGGCGGGCTTGGGCGCGCTGGTGCTGTTCGCGGCCTACAATTACGACCTCCAGTACTTCATCAGAGAGGCGAACGCCGAGGGCTCGACGGGATTCCAGTACTTCAAGGGCGTCGAGACGAACTTCGGCCTCGGCAACCCTTATGTCGTGGTCGGCCTGCTGCTGGGCGGCCTCATCCCCTATCTCTTCGGCGGCATGGCCATGACGGCCGTGGGACGCGCGGGCGGCGCCATCGTCGAGGAGGTGCGCCGCCAGTTCAAGGAGAAGCCCGGCATCATGAAGGGCAAGGACCGCCCCGATTATGCAGCCGCCGTCGACCTACTGACGCGCGCGGCCATCAAGGAGATGGTGGTTCCCTCGATGCTGCCGGTGCTGTCGCCGATCGTGCTGTTTTTCGTCATCAGCCTCATCGGCGGCAAGGGCGCGGCATTCTCGGCCGTCGGCGCCATGCTCTTGGGTGTCATCGTGACCGGCCTGTTCGTCGCCATCTCGATGACGTCGGGGGGCGGTGCGTGGGACAACGCCAAGAAAGCCATCGAGGACGGCTTCGTCGACAGGGCGGGTGTGAAGCACGGCAAGGGCTCGGAGGCGCACAAGGCGGCGGTGACCGGCGACACGGTCGGAGATCCTTATAAGGATACGGCCGGCCCCGCCGTGAACCCCGCGATCAAGATCACCAACATCGTCGCGCTCTTGCTCTTGGCGGTGCTCGCCCACGGCTAATCAGTACCGCTGACGCCCCAAACTACGGAGATCTGAGGCGCGATCGGATATCCTGGTATGCAGCTGCGACGAGTTCATTCAATGCATCGACGTCTAGTTCTTGAACCGGGCGCAGCTTCACGTGCCGCATGCGTTTGCCGGTGCCTTCCAGAAGGCCGGCGGGATCGTCGAGCGTGGCACCGTAGAAGAAGCCGACGTTCACATGAGCCTTAAAAGCGTTGACGTATCCAAACGGCGCGTCCTCCACACATGCGACGGGGCAGCCATCGTGCATAAGCTCGCGGACGTCGGCGCCGCAGCCACGCATGTGTTCAAACCACATCCGCGCGATCCGTCGCAGCTCGTCATGCGGCTCGGAGAGCCAAGCGTCGATCTTGGGGTCTCGTTGGACCGCGCCGGAGAACCGAAGGAGTCCGCGCATCTGACCACCATGCCAGCTTGGTTAGTGACCCTCAGGGTCAGAGACCGATGTCTCATTCGCCGAAGATCTGCTTCTGGCCGAGATTGCGGAACAGCTGCTTGAGGAGTCCGTCGTCCTTGCCGCCCGGCGCCGGCGTCGTCCGCGAAACGAAATCGAACACCTTCCCGTCTTGCAGACCGTAGTTGGCCACCCGCTCGACGGTGCCGGTCGGCGTGAAATAGACGGCGACGACTTGGCGGTCGACCTCGTGCGGAGAGAGGAACGCGGTCTGCTTCTTGGTGCTGGAAATATAGTAGTAGACGTTGCCGGCCCCGCTGGTCGTGGTCGTGGTCGGCGTCCCGAGCACCAGGCGCACCTGCTCCTGGCCCATGCCGGTTTGAACCTGGGCGATGTCGTTCTCGTGAAACAGCATGCCGTGCTTGGTCACTTGCTCGGCGCATCCCGCAAGCAGGGCCGACACGAGCGCAACGCTCAAGCGCCAGCCGGCGCGGCCGTCGCGCGCTCGCGCAATGGTGCCCCTTGCCACGACCTGGCGCGTCTTGTCACCGCGGCGCATAGTGCTCACATCACTTGGAAACGGCACGCTGTGCGTTAGCCTTCGCCTTAACTCGAAGCCGGCTCGGATGCAACGCGCTGGCCCCCCTCATCCCCCGTCTCAACCCTCAAACTCAAATCCGTGGAAAACCGCGTCCTCTCCTGGTTCCAGACCCGAGCTCGAGAGCGTCAAACAGCACGGGAGCTTTATGGCGCGATCGTGACCCAGGCGCGCCAGCCGGCGCTTTTCGCCGGCACGGGTGTCGAGGATACACCGGAAGGGCGCAGCGAGATGATCATCCTCCACCTGTTTCTGGTGCTGGAACGGCTCGGCGGCGAGGGGCCGCCGGGGACCAGGCTCGGCCGCCTCACGGCCGAGGCTTTCGTCACCGACGTCGACGATTCGCTGCGCGAAATGGGTGTCGGCGATCTCGCAGTGCCGAGGAAGGTGAAGCGGGCGGCCGCAGGGCTCTATCAGCGCTGCCATGGCTACCGGCTGGCGCTCGAGGCGGGCGCCGATTTGAAGCTTGCGGCCGAGCTCGCCCGCTCAGTGCCGGGCCTCGGCGCGGGCTCGCAGGAGGCCTTGAGACTCGCCTCGTACGTGCGCCGGTCCAAGGAGCACCTCGAGCGCCTCGCACCGGCGCAAATGCTTGCCGGGAGGGTGACCTTTCCAGCGGCCGATGCGATCGTGAGCCGGGCTTGCGATAAGGGGGTCCCATGACCTTCAGCCTCGAGTGGACGCACGGGACGGCCGAGCTCGGCGAGCTGGGCCGCTCGGAGACGCGGCAAGCGAGTGCCGATGAGCTCACGGCGCTTGCCAGCGCCCTCGAGATCCTGAGTTGCGAACGCCTTTACGCCCGCTACGAGATTGCGGCTCTCGGCCAGGGCCGGTTCCGCCTTTCGGGTGAGCTCGAAGCCGACGTGACGCAAGCCTGTGTCGTGACGCTCGATCCTGTGCCGGGGCACATCCACGAGCACTTCGCGGTCGAGTTTTGGCCGAAGCAGGAACCGCCCTCCGATGCCGCGGGAGAGCGTGCCATCTTGACCGGCGCCGATGTCGAGCCGATCGAAGGCGGGCGCATCGACGCCGGACGCATCGTGTTCGAGCATCTGTCGGCCGCGCTCGATCCTTATCCGCGCAAGCCCGGCGCCGAGTTTCGATGGGACGAAGCTCAGGGTGAGGAGGGCGCGCCGGCCGAAAGCCCGTTCTCGGTGCTGGCAAAGCTCAAAGAAAAAAAGTGATGTTCCCCATGAGCGTGCTCGCATGCGGGGGCGCCGCTCAACCGGGGCCGCTCAAATTCAGGTTGTCTGCAACCTCCAAACGAGTATGTTCCCGACGGCTCGCGGGCAGCGTGAAGTCGGGGCCCCACGGGGGTTGCTTCAGCCTTGCGTGACGTGCACGGGGATCTCGCTCAGGCAGCGCGAATGGCTCAGCCGCGGACAGTAGCGCTCGACGCCATGGGCGGCGACCATGGTCCCGAGGTCGTGGTTCCGGGAGCGGCCATTTCGCTCGTGCGCCATCCGTCGTTGAGCTTCATTCTGTTCGGCGACGAGGCGCGCATCGGGGCCGTGCTCGCCCAGCACCCCGAGCTCGCCGCGAAATCGCGCGTCGTGCATACGGCGCTCGTCGTCGCCATGAGCGACAAGCCGAGCCAAGCGCTGCGCCGCGGCAAAGGATCGAGCATGTGGCTCGCGCTCGAAGCGGTTACCCAGGGCGAGGCGCACCTGGCGGTATCGGCCGGAAACACCGGCGCGCTGATGGCGCTCGCCAAGCTCATCTTGCGTCCGATGACGGGCATCGAGCGTCCGGCGATCGCGGCGCTGTGGCCCACAGTGGAGGCGGAGTGCATCGTGCTCGACGTGGGCGCCAACATCGGCGCGAGCGCCCGGCAGCTCGCGGAGTTTGCGCTGATGGGCGCGGCCATGGCGCGCGCGCTGTTCCATCTCGAGCGTCCGACCGTCAGCCTCTTGAACGTCGGGGTGGAGGAGATCAAGGGCGCCGACGAGGTGCGCGAGGCGCATGGCGTGCTCAAGAAGCTCGATCTGCCACTCGACTATCGCGGCTTCATCGAGGGCGATGAGATCGGACAGGGCAAGGTCGATGTCGTGGTGGTGGAGGGCTTTGCCGGCAATATCGCGCTCAAGACGGCCGAGGGTACGGCGAAGCAGATCGCCCAGTATCTGAAGGATGCCATGGGGCGCACCTGGGCGTCGCGGCTCGGCGCGCTCCTGGCGGCGGGGGGGTTCCGCGTCTTGAAGCACAAGATGGACCCGCGGCGGGTGAATGGCGGCATGTTCCTGGGGCTCAACGGCATTGCCGTCAAGAGTCACGGTGGAACCGACGCGCTCGGCTTTGCGAGCGCCGTCGATCTCGGCTACGAAATGACAGAGAGCGGGCTGCTCAAGCGGCTCGCGGCCGATCTCGACGCTTTTCACCACAAGCTCGGCCAGACGCCGTCGGAACTGTAGGCCTCCGAGCCGGGCTCCGGCCGGGCAGCTTGTGTCTCGAGCCGCCGATCCGCGAGGCGCTCGCGCGTTCCGTGCCGCAAGCGTAGAAAACCGAGGTGAGTTCTGTGGCAGTCATTCGATCCGTCATCCGCGGCGTCGGTGCCCATCTGCCGAAGCAGGTGATGACCAATGATGATCTGACAAAGATCGTCGACACGTCCGCCGCGTGGATCGTCGAGCGCTCCGGGATAAGGGAGCGCCACATCGCCTGCGACGGCGAGCTGACCTCGGACCTCGGCATCGCCGCCGCGCATCAAGCGCTCGTGCGCGCCGCGATCGATCCCGTCGATATCGACCTCGTGATCTGTGCCACGGCGACCCCAGACCGGACGTTTCCGGCGACCGCGGTCAGAATCCAGGCGGCCCTCGGCGTGAGCGGCGGCGCCGCGTTCGACATTCAGGCCGTGTGCTCGGGCTTCGTCTACGCGCTGACGGTCGCCGACAACTTCCTCAAGACCGGGCAGTCGAAGCGCGCCCTCGTGGTCGGCGCCGAGACCTTCTCGCGCATCCTCGACTGGACCGACCGCTCGACGTGCGTGCTGTTCGGCGACGGGGCCGGCGCCGTGGTGCTCGAAGCCCAGCCGCAGCATGGGACGCGCGAGGACCGCGGCATACTCGCCACCCGCATCCGCTCCGACGGCCGCTTCGAGGACCTTCTCTATGTCGACGGCGGACCGGGATCGACCAGGACCGTCGGCCACCTCAGGATGAACGGGCGCGAGGTGTTCCGCCACGCTGTGCAGAAAATCTCCGGCGTCATCGAGGAGATGCTGGTGATGACCGGCTATGCGCCCGACGAGATCGACCTCTACGTGCCGCACCAGGCGAATGCGCGCATTCTGGACGGCGTCGCCAAGAAACTCGGTGTGTCGCTGGACAAGATCATCATGACGCTGGCAATGCACGGCAACACGTCGGCCGCGTCGATCCCGCTGGCCTTGAACCAGGCGTTCGAGGAGCATCGGGTCAGGGACGGGAGCCTCATTCTGATGGAGGCCATGGGCGGCGGCTTCACGTGGGGGGCAGTGCTCGCGCGCTGGTAGCCGCGCCGGCTTGCCGCCGGACAGATGAGGCGTATCAGCGGACGATTGACGGTCCGGCGGGCGCATTTGCCACAGGGTCTCTCAATTCCCTGTGGAATTTCAGCCGCTTGTTTCGATCTTGCATTGACCACCGGCCGCCCTGCCGATACCATTGAACAAAAACGTCTCAAGAAGCGGGGAGGCGACGAAACCATGGGTGGCAAGACATTGACGCGTGCCGACCTTGCGGAATCGGTGGTTCGCAAAGTCGGTTTGCCGAGAAACGAATCTCAAGAGCTGGTCGAGCTCGTGCTGAGCGAGGTCTCGGCGACGCTGGCGCGCGGCGAGCACGTCAAGCTGTCGTCGTTCGGCTCGTTCGGGATCCGCCAGAAGGGCCAGCGCATCGGGCGCAATCCGAAGACCGGCAAAGAGGTCCCGATCACGCCGCGCCGGGTGCTCGTGTTCCGTCCGAGCACGATCATGAAGGACCGCATTAATTCAGGGCGGTTGCGGCGCAAGGCGGCCGAATAGGGCGGCACGCATCGGCGGGCTCGCGCCGCTCGGCCCGGCGGCACCGGACGCGCTCGCCGTTTTTTTTCGGTGAGACGCTGAGCGCCAGTGCCGGTATGATGTGAGCGCGCGCGGGAATTTTACCCGTCTGCCAAGGCATCGAGGGGTCGCGATGAGCAAGGCCGCAGAGGCGTTTCGTACCATCAGCGAGGTTGCGGGCGAGCTCAATGTGCAAAAGCATGTCCTCCGGTTTTGGGAATCGAAGTTCCCGCAGATCCGCCCCATGAAGCGCGGCGGCGGCCGACGCTACTATCGGCCCGAGGACATGGAGCTTCTGCGCGGCATTCGTCATCTGCTGCACGCCGAGGGCTACACGATCAAGGGTGTGCAGAAGATCCTGCGCGAGCACGGCATCGACCACGTGAAGCAGTTCAGCCGGGCGGCCCGCGTCGCCGCGGCCCCCGAGGGGCGCCGCAAGCGGGCGCGTGATGCCGACACCGCGCCGGCGGACCGGTCCGCGGCGGAAAGCTCGGCCCGGGAGGCGGTCCGTGCGCCGGGCCGGGCGGCGCAACCGAGGCCGTCGCCGGGGCTTGCGCAGCGCGCGGGGCGGCTCGAGGCCGCGCTCAAAGAGCTCGCGGCGTGCCGGAGGCTGCTTCTCGAAGCTGTCGAAGGGAGCGAGAGGAGCCGCGGCGTGCGTCGCGCGCGGGCGCAGCGCGCGTGAGGGGGGGTCGGGATGGGCAGCTCTCGGCCGGCCGGTTCCAAGGCCACGAGCTGTGGCTGGTCGATCTCGAGACGTGCGGGCCCGCGCTCGATACGCTGGAGGCAGCCGACGCCCGCCTCTCGGCAGAGGATGAGCGACGGATCGCCCAAGGCGCGGACGAGACCGTGCGGCGCGAGCGGCGCCGTGCCCACATCGCGCTGCGCCTGCTCGTCGAGCGGGCGTTCGGGGCTCGCTGGCGCGGCGTTGCGTACCATGTTTCGCCGGCGGGCAAGCCGTCACTTCCTGGAGCTGGCGGCTCGTTCAGTCTGTCCCACATATCTGGGATCGCCCTGATCGGCCTCGCGTCCCCGGGACCGATCGGCGTCGATGTGGAGCGGGAGCGGCCGCTACGGGTCTCGGACGAGCGGCGCCGGCGCATCGAGGGCGCGGCCGTGAGGCTCGCCGGCGGCGCGCCGCTGCCGCAAGCGCCGGAGCCGCGCTTCATGCAGGCTTGGGTGCGGCTCGAAGCCCGCGCCAAGGCCGATGGCGGCGGCATCGGGCCGCTGCTCGAGCGGTCGCGCGCCGGCGCACGGCGCGCAGGCGAGTCTGCTTCGGCCGAACAGGGGCGCGCGGGCGGAGCCGGAAATCGGACGGTCGATCCGTTCGTCGTTTTTGATGTGACCCTCGGTGGAGGGCTGTTCGCGGCGGTGGCCATGCCCGCCGGCGCGGCGGCTCCGCCGGTCTTTCCGTTGCCGGGCGCGGCGGCCGGGCTGCGCCGGCTCGTCGCCGGGGCCGGCTGCGGCCGTTGACCGCGGCGTCTGCGCGGGGCACAAGGGGGCGGGTCCGGAGCGTAGCGCAGCCTGGTTAGCGCACCAGTCTGGGGGACTGGGGGTCGGGAGTTCAAATCTCCCCGCTCCGACCAATTCTTACCGGGAAACCCGAGCCGCGGCCGGCAGCGACGGCTGCCGCCCCTTACAGCGCGACAATCGCCCACACGATCGCGACATAGGTCAGCCCATGGGCGAGCTGGTCGAAGCCGATCGCGTGCCAGAACTGCTTGTCGGCCGCCGTCCAGCCGCGCTCTCTCACGAGCCGCTCCTTCGCCCAGTCGACATGGTAGTGGACCAGGAACTCGGCGCCGAGGATGAGCGCTGCGAGACCGAGAGTGGCTCCGGGAACGATGGCGAACACGGGCGTCGTCAGCACCACGTGCGCCGCGACGTGCACGAGACCGCCCGGGTGGCCGTACGTGCCCTTGTTCATCCACTGATAGCGCGTCTGCAGGACATAGTCGGCGAACGCGTGCTTGATGAGCAGGTAAGCCACCCCCAGAAGGGCGAGCCAAGCCTCCGCAGATGGCCCCGCCAACAGGTCGAGCGGAGATGCGACCAAGCTCATGATTGCCGTGGCAGCTTGCGATCGGGGTCGGCGAACACCTCGAAGGCGGCATCGAGGCTGCGCCTGGCGGCGGCAAAGCCCGAGTAGAGTGCGGCCTCGAGGATCGTCTCGAGCACCTCGTCGCGGCTTGCGCCGGCCGCCCGGGCCGCGCGGACATGCGCCTTGATCTGGGAGGCCGTCGCTTTCGCCGCCGTCAGCGCCGCGAGGCCCGCGAGGGCTCGCGTCTTGGGCGTAAGAATCGATGGACCGCTCTCGCCGCGCACAAACCTGGCGACGAAATCGGCGGCATCGGCAACGCTCGCCCTGTCGCCGATCCGCCGGCGGCGGGAGCGGGGGCCATGTGGCGGCTTCACGGGGGCATGCTCGCAAAGAATATTCATGAGGCACTCTACACCATTTGCACGTTTCTTGCTCGAGCCGATGGGGCTTTCGGGATGGCGGTCGCGGGCGGACTGGCGAGCTTCGCTGCGAGGAGGGCGGCGATGGTGAGCGCGGCGCCGATGCCGGCAACCCGTCGCTCGGCATTCAATTCCTGACCTCCAATGCGAATGCCGGTCTCGACTGGCCCGTGCGCCTGCTCGTCACCCAGGACGATCAGGGCCAAGCCTGGGCGGTCTACACCGATTTCTTCTGGATCGCCCGCCGCCACCGCATCACCGACCGCGCCGCGGCGTTCAAGATGGCGTCCGAGGTCATCGCGTCGATCACGTCGAGCGTTGCCGCGAAGTAGGCGCGCGATCCTCGCTCGTGCAGGCCCAAGAAACCGTCCGTCTCAGGCTCGGGACTAGCGAGAACAATAGAACGCAACACGGTCTCCGCCGCCAGCGACTTGTCGGCGGCGTGCCTGTCAACGCGCGGCTCCCCATTGCAAAGCGCTGGAAGCAGACCGGTCGACGAGGCGCGGCTATCGGCGCCCGGT
Organism: Hyphomicrobiaceae bacterium; assembly: GCA_035283385.1. Taxonomy (GTDB): domain Bacteria; phylum Pseudomonadota; class Alphaproteobacteria; order Rhizobiales; family Hyphomicrobiaceae; genus Hyphomicrobium_C. Next base: position 247 of record DATETZ010000119.1, on the reverse strand, counting down.
GATATATTTGCAACAGACAACAAAAAACGGCCGCAAAGTCGCGAATATCTGTGCAGAGTACGTCACTCAGAGGGTATCCAAAACTCTGACCGATGTTCCGTCGCTACCGGCTGCCGTCGTGATCGGCTGAGGGAGCTTTGGTCGGCAAGTCGAAGAGTACTGCGTATGAACACGATCGCTCATCCCCAGCAGGCCCGGGTGAAGCTCAATGCTTGGCCGCGACCATGGCGGTCTACATCGGGCGCTG
>DATETZ010000118.1:0-6961 GCA_035283385.1 Hyphomicrobiaceae bacterium | reverse complement strand
CTTGCGCGCGGGTGAGTTCCAGCCCGAGGAGGGGTGAGGCACGCGCCGAGGGAGCATCCGATGGCTCGCGGGAAGCTGATCGAGAGCGAGGAGGCCCTGATCCAGCGCTACCTGAGGCCGCTCGCCGCGGGGTTCCCGGGGGCGTGGGGCCTCGAGGACGACTGCGCGAGCCTCAGGGTGCCCCCGGGCGAGGAGCTGGTGCTCACGACCGACGCCGTCGCGGCCGGCGTCCATTTCCTCGCCGACGACCGGCCCCAGGACATTGCCTGGAAGGCGCTCGCCGTCAACGCTTCCGACCTTGCCGCCAAAGGGGCTCGGCCGATCGCCTATCTCATGTCGCTGGCCTTTCCGAGCCCCCCCGAGACCGATTGGCTGGAAAAGTTTGCCGACGGCCTCAAAGCGGCGCAGGCGTGCTTCAAGATGACGCTCGCGGGCGGCGATACGGACCGGCGGCGGGGGCCGGTCGCGATCACGATCACGGCCATCGGCGCCGTGCCCGAAGGCCGCATGGTGCGTCGCGCGACCGCGGGGCCCGGCGACATGCTGTTCGTTTCCGGCACGCTCGGCGATGCGGCGCTAGGCCTCAAACTCCGGCGCACGCCGGAGCTCGCCGGCAGGTGGGGCCTCAAGGGCCGCGAGGCGCGCCTGCTCGTCGGCCGCTACCTGCGCCCGGTGCCGCGGCTCGCCCTCAGGTCCGCGATCCTCGACTTCGCATCGGCCACAATCGACATCTCCGACGGGCTCGCCAAGGATCTCGACCGGCTGTGCCGCGCGAGCGGGCTCAAGGGGCTCGTGCGCGCCCGCGACCTGCCCCTCTCCGAGGCCGGCCGCAAGGTCGTGACGCGAATGCCCAAGCTGTTCGGGGACGTGGTCGCGGGGGGCGATGACTACGAAATCCTGGCGGCCGTTGCACCGGCGCACGCCGCCTCCTTCGCCATGGCCGCCGCGGCCGCAGGGGTGGACGTCACCGCAATCGGCGCGCTCGAGCCCGGACGCGGGATCGCGATCGAAGGCCACGATGGCCGGCCGCTGCGACTCGCGCGCCTCGGCTGGGATCATTTCTGAGCCTGCACGGCCTGCCCTCGCTCCATTGCCGCCGAGGAGAAACTCATGCGGCGCCGAGACAACATGCCTCGTCTCGATCGGGGTGGCCGAAACGGCCGAGGATTGCTAAAGGGTCTTTGTTTGGCCATATCCATCGCGCCAATTTGGAGCGTTGTCCGCGTGCACGGAATCATCAGCCCATCGAGGCAAACGGATTAGGCCCGCGTCGGGGCCGGCCGATCGCGCGATCAGAGGCCAGAGACCGTTTTCGGCGCCGACGAAAGGATTGAGGATCCTGGTGATGCCGATGCGCCGTGCGACGAGAGAAAAGGCGCGTGCCGCAAGCTCGAGCCTAGGCTCGCTTTCGCCCTCCCTTGCACTCGTGGCGCTTTGCCTGGCCGCTTTCGCATCGAGCTCGTGGGCTGAGGCCGCCGAGTCCTATTGGTGGGAGGGCATCCCCGGCTTCGGGGTGCCGAACTTCTCCGGCCGGCCGCGGGCCGCCGAGCGCACCCCGCCCAAGCCGGACATCGTCGACGACCTGCGGCCGGACGAGGTCCCCTGGCGCAGCGACGAAATGCTGCTCCAGATCGAGAAGGCGATCAGTCTCCATCAGCGGATCGTGAGCAAGGGTGGCTGGCCGGCCATCCCCGGCAACAGGATGATGCGGCCCGGCGACGACGACGAGCGCGTGCCGCTGTTGCGGCGCCGGCTCAGGATCAGCGGCGATCTCGGCGGCGGATCGGGCTTCGAGGACTATGCCTTCGATACCGCGCTCGAGGCCGCTGTGGTCCGCTTTCAGGAGCGCAACGGCTTGCGCGCGAGCGGGCGCGTCGATCAGCCGACGTTGGCCGCGCTCAACATCACCGCCGAGGAGCGCCTCGAGCAGTTGAAGCTCAATCACAACCGCATCGCCGAGCTCGTGCAGACGGCGCCCGAGGAGCGCTACGTGCTGGTCAACGTGCCGGCATTCCAGCTCGAGGCCGTCGAGCGCTATCAGGTCGAGCGGCGCCACCGCGTCATCGTCGGCCGCCCCGAGCGCGAGACGCCGACGCTCAAGGCGTCGATCAAAGCCTTGAACTTCTTTCCGTACTGGAAGGTGCCCGACAGCGTTGCCCAGCTCGACGTTATTCCGCGCCTGCAGAAGGAGCCCGACTATCTTTTCAAGGAGCAGATCCGGGTGCTCTCGGGTGATTTCAACGGGCCGGAGCTCGATGCCTTGTCGATCAACTGGTTCCAGGCGGACGCGACGAAGATCAAGTTCAGGCAGGAGCCGGGGCCGCACAACGCGCTCGGGCTGGTCAGGCTCGATATGCAGAACGAGCATGGCGTTTACATGCACGATACGCCGCTCAAACAGCTGTTCCAGCAGCGCTCGCGCTCCTTCAGCGCCGGGTGCGTGCGCGTCGAGGACGTGTTCAAGCTGGTCGAGTGGGTGGCGCGCTTCGAACCTGGCTGGGAGCGGCCGGGGCAGGTCGAAACCGTGCTCGAGGCGGGCCAGGCTCTCGACCTCAATTTGACGCGCCCCGTGCCCGTCTATTTCACCTACATCACGGCCTGGGCCGAGGCCAACGGCCGCATCGAGTTCCGGCCCGACATCTATAAGCGCGACGGCGCGCCGGCGGTGGCCGAGGTGCTCGACCCCGACGCTCCGCCCCCGCCCCAGCAGGGGCTGGCGCCGTGAGTGGCGAACCGCGCCCCTAAAACCTTTCAGTCGTCATGGTGCGTGCGATCTCAGCCGCGGCGCTCGAGGGATCGGCTGCGAGGGCAGGACGTGAGCCGAGCGCGTCATCAGCACCCATGGTTACCTTCGAACACCACGCGGTGAGGCGCCGGCGCTGACGCGCAATGAGCTGCGCGAGCGGCGCGTTCTCGCGCCTTGGTAAAGAAATCGTTTTAGCTGGCACGGTGTTTGCGTTGCCCCGTCCACGTTGAAAGTTTGCGTGGAGTTGGTGGCGTGCCCGGTAAGGAAAACGTTTTTATCAATGCGATTGCCAGTGAAAGCTGGCTCGATGTGGGCGGCGATAACCATATTACGTATGCGTTCGAGAATAATTATGGGCGGGCTTGGAACGGGGCCGAAAAGGCCGCCGTCAGTGCGGCGCTGCAGTCCTATGCCAATGTCATCAATGTCACCTTCGCCGAGGTGACGGGCAACACGAGCTCCGCCGATCTCGGCGAGAACCTGGTGAGCGCCGCTCAGCTCAAGAGCATTCTCGGAACAGGCATATATTCCGCTTGGCACGATCCACCGTCCGACTCGCAGGCGGAGGCCTACTATAACTACCAGACCGGCTATTGGACCGAGGCATCTCTCGCTGTCGGCGGCAAAGGCTATTGGCTGGTCGTGCATGAGCTCGGCCACGGCTTGGGCTTGGAGCATCCGCACAGCACTTGGCACGGCTCGGGGCTTTTTCCAGGCGTCACTAAAGACAAACCAAAAGATACCGGGGACTTTGGATTGAACCACGGTCTCTACACCGCGATGTCCTACAACGTGCCGAACGAGCCCCCCAACCACGGGCCCGGGGCCTATGGCAACATCGGCGGCCCGATGGCCTTCGACATCGCCGCGCTGCAATTCCTCTACGGCGCCAATACGACGTTCGCCAGCGGCAACGATACCTACGTCCTTCCCGGCGTTAATGCACAGGGGACCTATTGGACCTGCATCTGGGATACGGGCGGCACAGACGGGATCGTCTATGACGGGCCCTTATCCGCGACCATAAATCTCAATGCGGCGACCCTTCGCAATGAGCCCGGCGGCGGCGGCTTCTTGAGCTACGTGTCGGGCATCAAGGGAGGGTTCACGATCGCGAACGGTGTCGCGATCGAGAATGCAAGAGCCGGCAGCGGCAACGACTCGATGGTTGGCAACGAGTTCGCCAACCGGCTCGAGGGAGGCGCCGGAAACGATTTCCTTTGGGGCGGTCAGGGCGCGGACACGCTGATCGGCGGCGATGGCTTGGACACCGCGAGCTACGCGTCCGATACTGTGGGCGTCAACGTGGATCTCACGCTCAGCGGCCCGCAGGCGAGCGGCGGCCATGGCGCCGGCGACATCCTTTCGGGTATCGAGTATATCGTGGGCGGCGCGGGCGCCGACACGCTCATCGGCGATGGCAACGCCAATCTCCTCGACGGCGGCCGGGGCGCGGACACGCTCAAGGGCGGCGGCGGAAACGATTTTTACCTTGTCGACGATCCTCTCGATATCTTGATCGATACGTCCGGCCTCGACACGGCGAAGTCGAGCGTCACCCACACGCTGACCGACGGCATCGAGAACCTGACGCTAACCGGCTCCATAGCGATCAACGGCATCGGCAATGCTCTCGACAACGAGATCGTCGGAAACGGCAAAGTCAACAAACTATACGGCGAGGCCGGCAACGACACGCTCAAAGGGGCGGCCGGCAATGACAAGATCGTCGGCGGGGACGGCAACGATCACCTCTACGGCGGGGCGGGCAAGGATGCTCTCACGGGCGGGGCCGGCGCCGATCAATTCGTTTTCCATAAGCCGCTCTCCTCGGGCAATGTCGACCGCATCACGGACTTCTACGCCCCGCAGGATACGATCGGGCTCGAGAACGCGATCTTTCACGCGTTGAGCAAGACCGGCACGCTTGCGGGCAACTTTTTCTGGAAAGGAACGGCGGCGCACGATTCCAACGACCACATCATCTACAACCCCGGCACCGGTGCGCTCATCTACGACAGCAACGGAAGCGCTGCCGGCGGCGCCACGCAGTTCGCCACGTTGAACACGGGGCTCGCGCTGACGCATTCGGACTTCTTCATCATCTGCTCGCGATGGTGCATGCGTTCGCTGTTGGAGCGCCAGCGGAGCCGCGAGCTATTCGGTGCCCAGGCGGAAATATGCACGTGCTTGGAAAGCACTGGCTCCGCGGGCAGGATTCGAACCGAGCTATGCGCGGAAGTTGGCGACGGCATAAGGGGGTAGGGCGGCGTATCGTGGGGGTGTTCAACGCCTCCACTTCTCCACCGAAGGAGTGATACGCCATGACCGACACTAACGTTATCAAGCTCTCTCAGCCAGGAACTTTCACGGTTTCGCTCACCGAGATTTTGCGCAACGGGGCGCATGCCTTGGTCGTGTCCCGGCCGGTGGTGTAAGAGCGTCGGTCATGGCCTGAGCTCGAGGTTGGCTCGGGCCGACGTCAAGCCGCCGCGATGCGGCGAGGTTTGCGGGCTACACAGATCCAGGAAGCTCAGATCCTGGCCGGCAAGCACGACGATCGAGCCGGGGCGCGCTCTCGCGAGCGTCCGGGTGATCTCGCGGACCGTGATATCACCGCCGACAACAGGCATTGGCGTGATCAGCGCGACCGAAATCGCCGTCACGACGACGTGCCGCTGCCATGTCTGCACCCGACGGATGATCGCCATCCGATGACCTGCGGTTGTGTTCAGTGCTGCGTCATTCCGCGCCGGGAGCTGCCGCCTTCGTCTGAACCCGTGGCGTCGTGAGAATAGGTGCGAAGTAGGCCGCGAACAGCGCGAACGCGCACATCCATGCCAGTCCCGCAGTGACCAGCAACCCGGTGTAGTGCTCAGGAGCGAGCATCGGCCCGAACACGCGCAAGAGGGCTGCGAGTGTTACGAGCGCGTAAGCCCACACGACGGGCGTTGGTGCCACGAGTGGCCGCCCCGTGTGGCCCAAGGAGGCCCGGCTCATCACGGCCAGCACCATCGTGCCGACCGCGCCCGTGCCGAACGCATGCGAAGCGACCGTGCTCGGGATGTGCGAGGTCAAGGCCGCCGCGGCGGCCAGCAGCAGGCCGACGACGAGCCAGGCGTACCCGATGTGGAGAACCCACACGATCGGGGCCCGCCACGTCGCGGCGCCACGCCAAAGCGCGAGCCGCGCGCCGTTGATGAGCCCCGCCGCCAGGGCCACGAAGCCTTTGAGCGCATCGGGCGCGGGGGCGATCTGGAGAAGAGCGTACGTCGCAACCGAGGCGATTGCCGTCGCGTCGAGCCAAGCGTACCGCCTCGGCATCGGTCCTTGGACAGCGCTGAGGTGCAGCCAATTGTGTGTGAATGCGGGCACGATGCGGCCGCCTACAATGGCGATCATCAGGATGAGAAGCATCAGCGAGAAGCGTACGCCGGCCACCGCGTCGATGGAGGCGATTCCGCTTGTCGCCAGGTGATAGGCGCCATTGCCGGCGGCGATCCCGCCCAGAATGACAAGGAACACAAGGTTCCTCGGAGCCGGTTTGACGAACAGCTGGCGCGCGGCGAACACTCCGAGGAGAGGCACGAAAGCGAAGTCTGCAACCGCAACGAGCGGCGCCGGCAGCAGACCCGAGACCGCCATGGCCAGGCGCCCGGCAAGCCAGACCCCAAACAGGATCATGAGCGGCAACCCGGAAAGCGGAACAGCGCCAGTCCAGTTCGGCACCGCTGTCAAGAGGAAGCCCGCAACCGCCGCCATTCCGAAGCCGAACACCATCTCGTGCGTATGCCAAGCCTGTGGTGCGTCGGCGATGGGTAACCAGGCAATCGAGTCGCCCGCAGCCTGCATTCCGATCAGCGCGAGCCAAGCAGCCATCGAAAGCGCCGCAAAGACGGCAGCGCCCAGAAAGAAGGGCCGGAAACCGTAGGAGAAGAAGGCCTCGAGGCTCGCCCGCCGGCGCCCAAGCGGCGCGAAACCGGCAGTCCACACGTGTGTCATCGTTTCGCTCGCAAATGTCTGACGCGGTCGAGGCACATCGCGGCGAGACACGAGCATGCTCCGCGGCCTGGCCGCGGTGTCGCCGCCGTGCTGTTCGCTTCGATCGGGCATGGAGTCTGAAAAGCCAATAGCCGCACGGTCCTCTCCGTTCATTCGTCGGCAGCATCCGTGACACGCGGGAATCTAGAGCGCTCAGCCGATGGGCCCCTTAAC
>DATETZ010000117.1:0-17371 GCA_035283385.1 Hyphomicrobiaceae bacterium | reverse complement strand
TGGTGATGCCGGGCGACAACGTGGCCATGGACATCGAGCTCGTGTCCTCGATCGCGATGGAGGAGAAGGTGCGCTTCGCGATCCGCGAGGGCGGGAGGACGGTCGGCGCCGGTGTCGTGACCAAGATCGTCGAATAGAGAGGATTGGAGAGGCGCTCGGCATCCGGGCGCTTTTCTCATTGAGCGAGGCATAACAGCATGAACGGCCAGAACATCCGCATCCGGCTCAAGGCGTTCGATCATCGCATCCTCGATGCGTCGACCCGTGAGATCGTGAACACGGCCAAGCGCACGGGTGCGGAGGTGAGGGGACCGATCCCGCTGCCGACGCGCATTGAGAAGTTCTGCGTCAACCGTTCGCCGCACATCGACAAGAAGAGCCGCGAGCAGTTCGAGATGCGCACCCACAAGCGGCTCCTCGACATCGTCGATCCGACGCCGCAGACGGTCGACGCGCTGATGAAGCTCGACCTGGCTGCAGGCGTGGATGTCGAGATCAAACTGTAGGTCGGGTCGAGGCCAAAGGCCGAGACCCGGCATCGACCGCAAGCATGTTGGGTTTCGGCCGCGGCCTCGACCCAACCTACGAGATGAGAAAAAAGGAAGGAATGCACGGCATGCGTTCCGGAGTGGTTGCCCAGAAAGTCGGCATGACCCGCATTTTCACGGAGGCGGGCGAGCATGTGCCCGTGACGGTCTTGAAGCTTGAGAAGCTCCAGGTCGTGGCCCACCGCACGCAGGAGAAGAACGGCTACACCGCGCTCCAGCTCGGCGCCGGCACGAGGAAGCCGTCGCGGCTGACGAAGGCCGAGCGCGGCGGCTTCGCGGTGGCGAACGTCGAGCCGAAGCGCAAGCTCGCCGAGTTCCGCGTCAGCCCGGAGAACGTGATCGAGGTCGGCGCCGAGATCACGGCCGACCATTTCGTCCCCGGCCAGTTCGTCGACGTGACGGGGACCAGCCAGGGCAAAGGATTCCAGGGCGCCATGAAGCGCTGGAACTTCCACGGGTTGAGGGCCTCGCACGGCGTTTCCGTGAGCCACAGAAGCCACGGCTCGACCGGCCAGCGCCAGGATCCGGGCAAGGTGTTCAAGGGCAAGAAGATGGCCGGCCATTTGGGGAGCGAGCGGGTGACGACGCAGAACCTGGTCGTGGTCAAGACCGACGCCGAGCGCGGGCTGCTCATGATCCGCGGCGCCGTGCCCGGCTCCAAGGGCGGCTGGGTCATTGTGCGCGATGCCGTCAAGAGGCCCGCGCACAAGGATGCCCCGAGGCCGGGCGCGGTGAAAGCCAAGTCTGGAGCCGACCGGGCCGCGGCCAAGCAGGAGCAGTCGTGATGAAGGCCAACGTCACCACGCTCGAAGCAAAGTCGGCCGGACAGGTCGAGCTCGCGGACTCGATCTTCGGGCTCGAGCCGCGCCGCGATCTCCTGCAGCGCATGATTCGCTATCAGCTCTTGAAGAGGATGGCGGGCACGCATCACGCCCAGGACCGATCCGAAGTGACGGTCACGGGCAAGAAGATGTACAAGCAGAAGGGCACCGGCGGCGCACGCCATGGCGACAAGTCGGTGCCGCAGTGGCGCGGCGGCGGCAAGACGTTCGGACCGAAGCCGCGCTCGCACGCGATCGCGTTGCCGAAGAAGGTGCGGGCGCTGGCGCTTCGCCACGCGCTTTCCGCCAAGGCCAAGGCCGGCGAGATCGTGGTGCTCGACAAGGCCACCGCGAAAGGCGGCAAGACCGGCGCGCTCAAGCAGCAGTTCGCGAAGCTTGGCCTCGCCAACGCCCTGATCATCGACGGCACGGGGCTCGAGGACGGCTTTGCGCGCGCGGCCCGCAATATCCCGAACATCGACGTGCTGCCGGTCGAGGGCATCAACGTCTACGACATCCTGCGCCGGAGGAAGCTTGTGCTGACCAAGGCGGCGGTCGAGGCGCTCGAGGCTCGCTTTACGCAAGCAAATGGCGCCAAGCCGGCCAAGGAAGGCAAAAGATGAACAAGCTCGAGGCCTACGACGTGATCCTTGCCCCGGTCATCACCGAAAAGGCGACGCTGCTATCCGAGGCGAACCAGGTCGTGTTCAAGGTGATGCCGCGCGCGAGCAAGAATGACATCAAGGCGGCGGTCGAGGTCCTGTTCAACGTGAAGGTCAAGGCCGTCAACACCATCGTGCGCAAAGGCAAGCGCAAGACTTTCCGCGGCGTCCGCGCCGTGCTGAGCGATACCAAGAAGGCGGTCGTCACGCTCGAGGAGGGGTACTCCATCGACGTGACGACAGGCCTGTAAAGGAGCGGATTGCAATGGCTCTCAAGACCTTCCGTCCGACGTCGGCGGGCCTGCGCCACTTGGTGCTGGTCGATCGCAGGCACATTTGGAACGGTGCGCCGATCAAGATGCTGACCGAAGGCAAGACCAAGACCGGCGGGCGCAACAATGCCGGGCGCATCACCACCCGCCATATCGGTGGCGGCCACAAGCAGGCCTACCGCCTGGTCGACTTTCGACGCGGCAAGCACGATATCGCGGCGATGGTCGAGCGGCTCGAGTACGATCCGAACCGCACGGCCTTTCTAGCCCTCATCAAATACGCCGACGGGCATCTCTCCTACATCCTCGCCCCGCAGCGGCTGGGTATCGGCGACTCGGTGGTCTCGGGGGCGAAGGTCGATGTCAAGCCCGGCAATGCCATGCCGCTCTCGGCGATGCCGATCGGCACCATCGTGCACAACGTGGAGCTGAAGCCCGGCCGCGGCGGTCAGCTCGCGCGCGCCGCCGGGGCCTTTGCCCAGCTTGTCGGCCGTGACTCGGGCTGGGCGATCCTGAAGCTCAACTCGGGAGAGACGCGCCGCGTGCGCGCCGAATGTATGGGGTCAGTCGGCGCGGTCTCGAACTCCGACCATATGAACGAGGTCACCGGCAAGGCCGGCCGCACGCGCTGGAAGGGCACGCGTCCGACCGTGCGCTCGATCGCCATGAACCCGATCGATCACCCGAACGGCGGGCGCACCAAGGGCGGCAAGCACTGGGCGACGCCGTGGGGCAAGCCGACAAAGGGCGCGAAAACGCGCAAGAACAAAGCAACCGATAAGTACATCATCCGCAGCCGATCGAAAAAGAAGTAGCCGAGCGCTCGAGGAGAGAAGAGTGACACGCGCAGTCTGGAAAGGCCCGTTCGTCGACGGCTTCATCTTGAAGAAGGCCGACAAGGTGCGCGCGTCGGGGCGCAACGAGATCATCAAGATTTGGAGCCGGCGCTCGACCATCCTGCCGCAATTCGTTGGCCTGACATTTGGTGTCTACAACGGCCAAAAACATATCCCAGTCAACGTCTCCGAGGACATGATCGGCCATAAGTTCGGCGAGTTCGCGCCGACGCGGGTGTTTCATGGCCATGGCGGCGACAGGAAAGCGGTGAGGAAGTGATGGGCAAGCCGAGCCGGGAAAGGAGCCTTGCCGAGAACGCGGCGAAGGCGGTGTCGAGGAACCTGCGGATCTCGCCACAGAAGCTGAACCTGGTCGCCGCCATGATCCGCGGCAAGAAGGTCGATCAGGCGCTCGCCGATCTCGAGTTCTCGAGAAAGCGCATCGCTCAGGACGTGCGAAAATGCGTCATGAGCGCGGTCGCCAACGCCGAGAACAATCACGGCCTCGACGTCAACGAGCTCGTGGTCTCCGAGGCCTGGGTCGGCAAAAACCTGGTCATGAAGCGGTTCGCGGCGCGCGGGCGCGGCCGCGGGTCCCAAATCTTGAAGCCGTTCTCCGAGATCACAATCATCGTCCGCCAGACGGCGGAGGCAAAGAAGCCTAAGCCTCGCGCCAAGGACAAGGCGGCCGAGACGGCTGGTGCGGCCGGCAAAGGTGCCCCGCGCGCCAAGGAGGCCAAGGCCGCGACGGACAAGAGGACGGCAGCGGACAGGCAGACGGCGGAGGACAAGAAGGGCCCGGCAACCAAGAAGCCTGCGAAGAACGCAAAGGCCAAGCCAGCCAAGAAGGACACCGAGTAATGGGTCACAAGGTCAATCCGGTCGGATTTCGCGTCGGCATCAACCGCACCTGGGACAGCCGCTGGTTCGCGGGCCGCTCCGAATACGGCAGGCTCCTCCACGAGGACATGGCGATCCGCGACCACATCCTTAAGCTCCAGCGCTCGGCCGGCATCTCCAAGGTCGTGATCGAGCGGCCGCACAAGAAGTGCCGCGTTACGGTCCACACGGCGCGCCCCGGCGTCTTGATCGGGAAAAAGGGCGCCGACATCGAAAAGCTTAGGGGCGAGCTTGCGAAGCTCACTTCCTCCGAGGTTCACTTGAACCTGCTCGAGGTGAGAAAGCCGGATACCGATGCGACTCTGGTCGCCGAGAACATCGCCCAGCAGCTCGAGCGGCGCGTCGCGTTCCGGCGCGCCATGAAGCGTGCCGTGCAGTCGGCGATCCGCGCCGGTGCGGTCGGCATCCGTATCAATGTGGCGGGACGCTTGGGTGGGGCCGAAATCGCGCGCACGGAGTGGTACCGCGAGGGGCGCGTGCCGCTGCACACGCTCAGAGCCGACATCGATTTCGGCTATGGCCTCGCGCGCACCGCATACGGCATCATCGGCGTCAAGGTCTGGGTCTTCAAGGGCGAAATCATGGAGCACGATCCGATGGCCTCCGAAAAGCGGGCACTCGAGGCTCAGGAGAGCGGCGGGCGTCCGCGCCGCGATGCGGAGGAGCGCCGCGGGCGCCGCGGCGCGCGCGGCGCCGCAGAAACCCCGGAACAGGCCTGACGGCCCGCAAGGTGAGACCGAACGACCATGCTGCAACCCAGTCGCACGAAATTCCGCAAGGCCTTCAAGGGCCGCATCCACGGCAACGCCAAAGGCGGCACGGCGCTGAACTTCGGCTCGCATGGACTGAAGGCGGTCGAGCCGGACCGGCTCACCGCACGCCAAATCGAGGCGGCGCGGCGCGCCATCACGCGCCATATGAAGCGCGCGGGACGCGTTTGGATCCGCATCTTTCCGGACCTTCCCGTGACCAAGAAGCCGGCTGAGGTGCGCATGGGCTCGGGCAAGGGCGCGCCGGAAATGTGGGTCGTGAGGGTCAAGCCCGGACGCGTGATGTTCGAGCTCGACGGCGTCTCGGATCAGGTTGCGCGCGAGGCGCTCATGCTCGGCGCGGCCAAACTGCCGGTCAAGACTCGTATCGTGACGAGGATCGGCTGATGGCGCCGGGGCTTTGCGCAGGAAGATTTGCGCAGGAAGAGATGAGTGAGGACGGCCGATGAAAGCGGGTGAGTTGCGAGGAAAATCGCTCGATGAGCTCGACGATGAGCTCATGAAGCTCAAGAAGGAGCAGTTCAATCTCCGCTTTCAGCGGGCCTCTGGCCAGCTCGAGAATACGGCCCGCGTGCGCCAGGTTCGCCGCGACATCGCGCGCATCATGACCGTTGCCCGGCAGAAGCGGGCCGGCGGCGCAGCAAACAGCGCCTGAGGGAGGGAAAAAGATGCCGAAGCGCGTACTCGAGGGTGTGGTGGTCTCGGACAAGAACGACAAGACGGTCGTGGTCGAGGTCGAGCGCCGCTACACCCATCCGCTGCTGAGAAAGACCGTGCGCCGCACCAAGAAGTACCACGCCCACGACGAGAAGAACGTTTTCAAGGTGGGCGACCGGATCTCGATCATCGAGTCTGCGCCGGTCTCGAAGCTGAAGCGCTGGGTGGCGCTGCCGAAGGATTAGATTTGCGCCCGTCTACGCGAGCCGGAAGCGGCCGGCGCGCGGGTGAAGTGACGGAAGACGTGACGGGAAGATGAAGCGTGGGCGCGCGTGAGCGGCAGGAAAGAGGTCAAGTGCGATGATCCAGATGCAGACAAATCTCGATGTCGCCGACAACTCGGGGGCACGTCGGGTCCAGTGCATCAAGGTGCTCGGCGGGTCCAAGCGCAAGTACGCGACCATCGGCGATACGATCGTGGTGTCGGTGAAGGAGGCGATCCCCAAGGGGCGTGTGAAGAAGGGCCAGGTCATGAAGGCGGTGGTGGTCAGAACCGCAAAGGGCGTGCGCCGCCCCGACGGCTCGCTCATTCGCTTCGACCGCAACGCCGCGGTCTTGATCAATCCTCAAGGCGAGCCGGTCGGCACGCGCATCTTCGGCCCCGTGACGCGCGAGCTCAGGGCCAAGAACCACATGAAGATCGTGTCCCTTGCGCCGGAGGTGCTGTGATGGCGTCGCTCAAGATCAAAAAGGGCGACCACGTGATCGTGGTCACCGGGCGCGACAAGGGCAAGCACGGCGAGGTGATCGAAGTGCGCCCGAAGGAGCAGCGGGCGCTGGTTCGCGGCATCAACGTCGTGCGCCGCCATCAGCGCCAGAGTGCGTCCCAAGAGGGCGGGATCGTGTCCAAGGAGGCCGCGATCCACATCTCCAATCTCGCGCTCGAGGATCCCAAGGACGGCAAGCCGACCCGCGTCGGCTTCAAGATCCTGAAGGACGGCAAGAAGGTGCGCTTCGCCAAACGCTCGGGCGAAGTCATTGCGGAGAAGACGTAAGCCATGGCTGAGGACGAAAAGCCGCAAAAGGCCACAAAGGCTCCGCCTCCGGCGGCGAAGCCGGCGAAAGGCGCCAAGTCTCAGAAGCCGGCGAAGGCGGAGGCCAAGCCGCGCGAGGCCAAGCCGCGCCCCAAGGACTACCGGCCGCGCATGAAGATGCACTACGAGAAAGTGGTGCGCGAGGCGATGGTCAAGAAGTTCGGCTACACGAACCCGATGCAGGTGCCGAGGCTCGAGAAGATCGTCCTCAACATGGGCGTCGGCGAGGCGACGGCGGATCGCAAGAAGGTCGAGAACGCGGCGGCCGACCTGGCCCTCATCGCCGGCCAGAAGCCGATCCTCACCAAGTCCACCAAGTCGATCGCCACCTTCAAGGTGCGCGAAGGCATGACCTTGGGCGCCAAGGTCACGCTCAGGGGCGACCGCATGTACGAGTTCGTGGACCGGTTCGTGACCATAGCGCTGCCGCGCGTCAAGGACTTCCGCGGCCTCTCTCCCAAGAGCTTCGATGGGCGCGGCAACTTCGCGTGCGGCTTGAAGGAGCACATCGTTTTCCCCGAGATCGACTACGACAAGGTCGACCAGATTTGGGGCATGGACGTCATCGTCTGCACGTCGGCGCGGACCGACGAGGAAGCGCGCGAGCTTCTTCGCGGCTTCAACTTTCCGTTCCGCACCTGAAGGGCGCCGGGGCGCGCACAACCGAAAGGCCGTTGGAGCACCTGAATGGCAAAGACAAGCTCAGTCGAGAAAAACAACCGGCGCCGCAAGCTCACCGCTCAGTATGCGGCCAAGCGGAAGCGGCTCAAGGCGCTTGCCAACGATTTGAAGCGGCCGGCGGAGGATCGCTTCGCGGCCCGGCTGAAGCTTGCCGAGCTGCCGCGCAACTCCTCGGCGACGCGCGTCAGGAACCGCTGCGAGATTACGGGCCGCGCGCGCGGCTACTACAGGAAGCTCAAGATGTGCCGCAACCAGCTGCGGGAGCTGGCTGCCCAGGGCCTCATCCCGGGCATGGTCAAGTCGAGCTGGTGAGGAGGGCGCAAGGAATGGCAATGAACGATCCTCTGGGCGATATGCTGGCGCGCATCCGCAACGCGCAGATGCGCCGCCGCCCGAAGGCCACGACGCCCGCCTCGACCATTCGCGGGCGCGTGCTCGACGTGCTCGCCGAGGAAGGCTATATCCGCGGCTATACGCGTGTGGAGCCCAAGGGAGGCCAAGCCCAGTTCGAGATCGAGCTCAAGTATTACAACGGCCAGCCGGCGATCAAGGAGATCACCCGCGTCTCGAAGCCGGGCCGCCGCGTCTATTCGCCGGTCAAGGATTTGCCCAGCGTGGCCAATGGCCTCGGTGTCGCCATCCTCTCGACTCCCAAGGGCGTCATGTCGGACGCGAGAGCGCGCGAGGAGAACGTCGGCGGGGAAGTCATCTGCAACGTATTCTGAGGAAAGGGCCCGGCGGCGTCCGGGCGGTCGAAGGTCATCTCAATGTCGCGCATCGGTAAGAAGCCTGTCGCTGTGCCAGCCAACGTGACGGCGACGGTCAGCGGCCAAACCGTCAACACCAAGGGCCCCAAGGGCGAGCTCTCCTTTACCCTGCCCGAGGAGATCAAGGTCGAGAAGACCGCCGATGGCATCGAGGTCAATCCACGCGACGAGAGCAAGAAGGCGCGCGCGCTGTGGGGCATGTCGCGCACCATGGTCCAAAACCTCATCAAGGGCGTGACCGAGGGCTACTCGCACACGCTCGAAATCCACGGCGTCGGATTCAAGGCGGCCTTGAAGGCCAAGGATCAACTGCAGCTCAGCGTCGGATACAGCCACGAGGTCGTGCACAAGATCCCGGCCGGCATCGAGGTGAAGGTCTCGGGCGCGAAGCAGGAGGTCGTGACGGTCTCGGGCATCGACAAGCAGCTGGTCGGGCAGCTGGCGGCCGAGATCCGCGCCTCGCGCAGGCCCGAGCCCTACCAGGGCAAGGGCGTGCGCTATCGGGGCGAGTACATCTTCCGCAAGGAAGGCAAGAAGAAGTGAGGCTTGGGTCCATGAATAAGCTCAACGAGCAGTTCGACCGGCGCCAAGCGCGCGTGCGCCGCGTCCTCAAGGTCCGGTCGGCCGGGCGTCCGCGGCTCTCGGTCTATCGCTCCTCGAAGCACATTTATGCGCAGATCATCGATGACGCGGCGGGAACGACGCTTGCCGCGGCCTCGAGCCTCGAGAAGCCCATGCGCTCCTCGCTCAAGACCGGGGCCGACAAGGCCGGCGCCGCCGCCGTCGGCAAGCTGGTCGCTGAGCGGGCGCTCAAGGCGGGAATCAAGCAGGTGGTGTTCGACCGCGGAGCGTATCAGTTCCACGGGCGCGTCAAGGCGCTCGCCGACGCCGCGAGAGAAGGCGGCTTGAGCTTCTGATGAAAGGACTTTGACCGTGGCACGTCCATCTTCGAGAGATCGCGGCCGGGAGCGCGACCGCGACGAGCGCGAGAGCGAGTTCTCCGACAAGCTCGTCCATATCAATCGCGTTGCCAAGGTCGTGAAGGGCGGCAAGCGCTTCGGTTTTGCGGCGCTGGTCGTGGTGGGCGACTTGAAGGGCCGCGTCGGCTTCGGCCATGGCAAGGCACGCGAGGTGCCCGAGGCGATCCGCAAGGCCACCGAGGCCGCGCGGCGCGGTCTGGTTCGCGTGCCGCTGCGCGACGCGCGCACGCTGCACCACGACAGCGAAGGGCGCCATGGCGCGGGCAGGGTCGTGCTGCGCTCGGCTCCGGCCGGCACCGGCATCATCGCCGGCGGCGCCATGCGCGCCGTGTTCGAGATGCTGGGCGTGCAGGACGTGGTTGCCAAGTCGCTGGGCTCGACCAATCCCTACAACGTCGTGCGCGCCACCTTCGATGCCTTGAAAGGGCAGGAGAACCCGCGCTCGGTTGCGGCACGGCGCAACAAGAAGGTTTCCGAGATCGTGGCGCGCAGGCGCGACGGGTCGGGGACGGCCGAGGCCGGCACGGAGACATGATCGGGCGTCGCGTTCCGAGACGCGGGGCACGCCGATGACGTGACACAGTGGTGACGTGAGATGGCAGCAAAGAAAACCATTACGATTGAGCAAGTCGCGAGCGCCAACCGCCGTCCCGCGGTCCAGAGAGAGACCTTGATCGGTCTCGGCCTCAACAAGCTGCATCGGCGGCGTGTGCTCGAAGATACGCCGGCGACTCGCGGCATGATCGCGAGGATCTCGCACCTCGTCCGCATCGTCGGCGAGACGTCCAAGGGGTAACGGGAGGAGCATCGGGTCCCATGCGGCTCAACGATCTCAAGGACAACGCCGGGGCACGCAAATCCCGGCTCCGAATCGGCCGCGGCATCGGCTCCGGCGTCGGCAAGACCGGGGGCCGCGGCGGCAAGGGCCAGACGGCGCGCGCGGGCGTCGCGCTGGGCGGCTTCGAAGGCGGCCAGATGCCGCTTCACCGGCGCCTGCCCAAGCGCGGCTTCAAAAAGTGGGCGCGCAAGGACTTCAACGAGCTGAGCCTCGGCGCCCTGCAGCGGGCGGTCGACGGCGGAAAGTTCAGGGCAGGCCAGGAGGTCGATGCCGCCGCGCTGGTCGCGGCGGGCGTCCTGCGCCGGGCGAAAGACGGCGTGCGGCTCTTGGGCGGCGGCACGCTCAAAGCCAAGCTCGCCTTGACGGTCGACCATGCCACGGCTTCCGCCAAGGCTGCCGTCGAGAAGGCCGGCGGCACGATCAAGATCATCGCCAAGAAGGTGCTTCCCGCCGACGAGGCCAAGCGCCAGAAATCGGCGGCGAAGAAGGCGAAAGCGGCCAAGAAGCCGGCCGCGGAGAAGAGCGAGGAATGAGGGCAGACGCGAGTGCGTGTCCCCGGAGCGGTCCATTGACCGCCGGCGTCCAGGCGGCGGGCTTTGGCGCAATTTCGGGGCTACCTATCTAACAGCGGATGGGGCGCGCTGAGCGGCGTCGTCCGCAAAGGCCCTCGAGCCCGGAGATCGTGAGCCGGGAGATCGTGATCCGGGAGACAGTGAGATGGTTTCCGCCGCCGAGCAGCTTGCCGCCAACCTGAACCTCGGCGCCTTTGCCAAGGCCGAGGACCTGAAGAAGCGCCTCTGGTTCACGCTGGGGGCGCTGCTCGTCTATCGCCTGGGAACGTTCATTCCGATCCCCGGCGTCAACGGGGCAGCCTTTGCCGAGGCCTTCAAGAGCCAGTCGTCCGGCATTCTCGGCATGTTCAATGTGTTCGCCGGCGGCGCGGTCGAGCGCATGGCGATCTTTGCCTTGAACATCATGCCGTACATCTCGGCCTCGATCATCCTGCAGCTCATGACCTCGATCTCGCCCCAGCTCGAGGCGCTGAAGAAGGAGGGCGAGTCGGGGCGCAAGCAGATCAATCAATACACGCGCTATTTGACCGTCGTGCTCTCCGCCTTCCAGGCCTACGGCATCGCCATCGGGCTCGAGGGCTCGCGCGCAGCCGCCGGTGCGGTCGTCGCCGACCCGGGCTGGTTTTTCCGCCTCACCACCGTCATTACGCTGGTTGGCGGCACGATGTTCCTGATGTGGCTCGGCGAGCAGATCACGCAGCGCGGCGTCGGCAACGGCATCTCGCTCATCATATTCTCCGGCATCGTGGCCGGACTGCCGTCGGCCATTGTCGGCCTATTCGAGATGGCGCGCACGGGCGCGCTGTCGACCTTCATTCTCCTCGCCTTGATCGTGCTGATGCTGTTCGTGGTCGCGGCCATCGTGTTCATGGAGCGTGCGCAGCGCCGGCTGCTCATTCAGTATCCGAAGCGGCAGGTCGGAAACCGCATGTTCCAGGGGGACGCGTCGCACCTGCCGCTCAAGCTCAATTCGTCGGGCGTCATCCCGCCGATCTTTGCCTCCTCGCTGCTGCTGCTGCCGATCACGGCGGCGCAGTTCACGAGCGGCCAGGGCGGCGGGCCCGATTGGCTCACCAACCTGGTGGCGGCGCTGGGGCGCGGGCAGCCGCTGCACTTGCTCGTCTATGTGGCGCTGATCGTGTTTTTCGCCTTCTTCTATACCGCGGTCGTGTTCAACCCGAAGGATACGGCGGACAACTTGAGGAAGTACGGCGGCTTTGTGCCTGGCATCCGGCCGGGCGAGAAGACGGCCGAATACATCGACTATGTCCTCACCCGCATCACGGTCGTGGGCGCCATCTATCTGGCCGCCGTGTGCGTCCTGCCCGAGTTCCTCATCTCCTATGCCGCCGTTCCATTCTATTTCGGCGGCACGTCGCTGCTGATCGCCGTCAGCGTGACCATGGACACGGTGGCGCAGATTCAGAGCCATCTACTCGCCCATCAATACGAGGGGCTGATCAAGAAGGCGAAGCTCAGGGGGGCGACCCGCGGTCGGAGATGAACGTCATCTTGTTGGGTCCGCCGGGGGCCGGCAAGGGCACCCAGGCTCAAGATCTCGCCGCGCGACGCGGCCTTGTGCAGCTTTCGACCGGCGACATGCTGCGCGCCGCGGTCAAGGCCGGAACCGAGATCGGCGGCAAGGCCAAGGCCATCATGGAGCATGGCGGCCTCGTTCCCGACGACATCGTGATCGGGATCATTGCCGACCGCATCGTCAAGCCCGACTGTGCGACGGGCTTTATCCTCGATGGCTTCCCGCGCACGCTGCCGCAGGCGGTGGGGCTCGACGGGCTGCTCGAAAAGCTGGGCAAGAGGCTCGACGCCGTGGTCGAGCTCAGGGTCGACGACGCGGCGCTCATCGATAGGATCGCGGGCCGCTTCAGCTGCGCCAAGTGCGGGGCCGGCTATCACGACCGCCATAAGCAGCCGATGAAATCCGGGGTCTGCGACGAATGTGGCTCGACCGAGTTCGCCCGCCGCGCCGATGACAACGCCGAGACCGTCAAGACCCGGCTGATGGCCTACTACCGGGAGACGGCGCCGCTCATCGGCTACTACTTCGCGCTGGGCAAGCTCAAGTCCGTCGATGGCATGAGCTCGATCCCGGACGTGGCGCGCCAGATCGATCAGGCGCTGGCCGGGCTCGACACCAAATGATGCGAGACGGCGGCCAGATGCGACCACGAGAAATATGCTCCGGCGCGAAGGTTGACGAAGGGACGTTGCAGCGCTACAACACCGCGTTCTCAGGATGATGACATTCAGGATTGGACCGTGCGGGTAGAATGCGCTCGGGCCGGTCCTGTTGCGCTTTAGCTACTAAATTCAAAGAGATGCGTTCTTCGGCTGGGTTGCCATCCCGGTGCGGGGCGCACCCTCGGGAGACGACACGTGGCTCGAATCGCAGGCGTGAACATACCGACCCAAAAGCGCGTTCTGATAGCGCTGCAATATATCCACGGGATTGGGCCCAAGCTCGCGCACGACATTTGCACAAAGGTCGGCATTCCGTCCGAGCGGCGCGTCAACCAGTTGACCGACGCCGAAGTGCTGCAGATCCGCGAGACGATCGACCGCGACTTCGCGGTGGAGGGGGACCTTCGCCGCGACGTGGCGATGAACATCAAGCGCCTGATGGATCTCGGCTGCTACCGCGGCCTTCGGCATCGCAAGGGTCTTCCCGTTCGCGGCCAGCGCACGCATACCAACGCGCGCACCAGCAAGGGGCCGGCGAAGCCGATCGCCGGCAAGAAGAGGGCAACCTGAGGCGGTCAATTGAGGGGCAGGGCTCGCGCCCCACCCGGAATCGCTTTCCAACCCCCGACCGGAACTTGGAGTTTCGACGAGATGGCGAAAGAGCAGGCCCAGGCACGCACGAAGGTGCGCCGCAAAGAGAAGAAGAACATCACCTCGGGCGTCGCACACGTAAACGCATCCTTCAACAACACCATGATCACGATTACGGACGCGCAGGGCAATACGCTCGCCTGGTCTTCCTCTGGGACCATGGGGTTCAAGGGCTCGCGCAAATCGACGCCTTTCGCCGCCCAGATGGCCGCCGAGGACGCCGGCAAGAAGGCCATGGAGCATGGCATGAAGATTCTCGAAGTCGAGGTGTGCGGCCCGGGGTCGGGCAGGGAATCGGCATTGCGAGCCCTGCAGGCTGTGGGATTTCAGATTACGTCAATCCGCGATGTGACGCCCATTCCGCACAATGGGTGCCGGCCGAGGAAGCGTCGGCGCGTCTGAGGCCAGCACTTGCGCCGAGCGGGCCGGCATCGAGAGCTTTGCCAGGCGTCCGGCTTCTCGGCCACGACCCAGTCCTCTGGTGCAATGGAGCGGCTCAAGGGCGAGGTCGCTCCGCAAACGAGACGAGGAAACCCGTGATCAACGTTTTGCAGAAGAACTGGCAGGATCTCATCAAGCCCTCGAAGCTCGACATCATGCCGGGACGTGACCGCAACAAGATTGCGACCGTCGTGGCCGAGCCGCTCGAGCGGGGCTTCGGGATGACGCTCGGCAACGCGCTCCGGCGTGTGCTCCTGTCGTCGCTTCAGGGGGCGGCGGTCAAGAGCGTGCAAATCGATGGCGTGCTGCACGAGTTCTCGTCGATCCCGGGCGTGCGCGAGGACGTGACCAATATCGTGCTCAACATCAAGGAGATTGCGCTGCGCGTCCATTCGGACGGCGTCAAGCGCATGGTGCTCAAGAAAGAGGGTCCTGGCGCCATCAAGGCCGGCGAGATCGAGGCGGGCTCGGACGTCGAGATCCTGAACCCCGAGCACGTCATCTGCCACCTCGACCAGGGCGCGCAGATCCGCATGGAATTCAGCGCCGACATGGGCAAGGGCTATGTCCCCGCCGAGCGCAACCGGCCCGACGACGCACCGATCGGGCTGATCCCGGTCGACTGCCTCTACAGTCCGGTCAAGAAGGTGTCCTACAAGGTCGAGAACACGCGCGAGGGCCAGATCCTCGACTACGACAAGCTCACCATGACCGTCGAGACGGACGGCTCCGTTAGGGCCGAGGACGCGGTGGCGCTCGCGGCCCGGATCCTGCAGGACCAGCTCGCCGTCTTCATCAACTTCGAAGAGCCCAAGAAGGCGGTCGAGGAGGCGCGCCACCCGGAGCTCGCCTTCAATGCCGCGCTCTTGAAAAAGGTCGACGAGCTCGAGCTTTCGGTGCGCTCGGCCAATTGCCTGAAGAACGACAATATCGTCTACATCGGCGATCTGATCCAGAAGACGGAGGCGGAAATGCTCCGGACTCCGAACTTCGGCCGCAAGTCCCTGAACGAGATCAAGGAAGTGCTGGCCGGCATGGGTCTGCACCTGGGCATGGAGGTGCCGAACTGGCCGCCCGACAACATCGAGGAGCTGGCGAAGCGCTTCGAGGATCAGTATTGAGGCAATCGGCAATAGGGCAATAGGCAATAAGACGATGACCTACCTATTGCCGATTGCCCTATTGCCTAATGCCTAACAACGAGGTGAGGCCGTAGAACCTCCCCGTAACAACCGAAGAGAAAGCGAAGTCCCATGCGACACCGGAAGCTCGGCCGGCATTTCGGCCGCGACAGCGCGCACCGCCAGGCCATGTTCTCGAACATGGCGGCGGCGCTCATCCGACACGAGCAGATCGTGACCACACTCCCCAAGGCCAAGGATTTGAAGCGCGTGGTCGACAAGTACATCACGCTCGCCAAGCGCGGCGACTTGAACTCGCGCCGCATCGCGGCCGCCCGGCTTCGCGACGACGACATGGTCAAGAAGCTCTTCGACACGCTGGCGCCCCGCTACAAGGACCGCGCCGGGGGCTACACGCGCGTCTTGAAGGCCGGCTTCCGCTACGGGGACTCGGCGCCGCGGGCCGTCATCGAGCTCGTCGACCGCGACACCGCCGTCAAGGGGGCCGAGGACAAGGCGCGCCATGCCGAAGAGGTCAAGTCGAAGGAGCAGGCGGCGACCTGACCCTTGCTGCCCGGCACACGCGATTGCCCCCACGCTCGACGCCACGATGCAGGGCTAGGGTGCGCCTCTTCGTCGGCTGTGCAGGCCGGCCTATAGATGGGCACATGTGTCTTCCCTCGGCGCTTGCCTGAACTCGTCGTCTCCGGCTCCGCGGCGATGCCAGGGGACGGCGGCGAGAGAATGCGACGGATACCAATGTCGGCTTGTCGGAATGGGACCGCTGAGTGGCTGAGCACGATGATCAGGCCCTGTGCAGGTGATGGCGCGGCGTTGGCCCGCGTCGCCGGACTTGCGCTCATTCTATTTATCGCGGTCGAGGCACCGGCCGCCGCGCAGAAACAGGGGCCGCCGCCCTCGCGCGAGGTCGCGCAATACTCCTTAGCGCCGATCGTGCGCAAGGCGGCGCCAGCCGTGGTCAATGTCTATGTTCAGCGCCGAGTTCGGACCTTTACCTCGCCGTTCGCCAACGATCCTTTTTTTCGCCAGTTTTTCGGTGACGGCCTCGGGCTGCCTTCGGAGCGCATTCAAAGCTCGCTCGGCTCGGGGGTCATCGTCGGCCCTGACGGAGTGGTAGTCACCAATACCCACGTCATCAAGGGGCGCGGCGAGACGGAGATCCGCATCGCGCTCGCCGACAAGCGCGAGTTCGACGCCAAGGTCGTGAGCCAGGACGACAAGACGGACATCGCTATCTTGAAGATCGAGGGCGACGGCCGCTTTCCGACCATCGAGCTCGAGGACTCAGATACGCTCGAGGTGGGCGATATGGTGCTCGCGATCGGCAACCCGTTCGGGGTCGGCCAGACGGTGACCAGCGGCATCATCTCTGCGCTCGCCCGCACCGAGATCGGCAGCTCCGAATCCCAGGTCTTCATCCAGACCGATGCCGCCATCAATCCGGGCAACTCGGGTGGCGCCCTGGTCGACATGTCGGGCAAGCTGGTCGGCATCAACACCATGATCTTTTCGCAGTCGGGGGGCTCGCACGGGATCGGATTCGCGATTCCCTCGAATCTTGTCCGCCTCTATGTCGAGAGCGCCGCTCAGGGCCGCAAGGTCGAGCGCCCCTGGCTCGGTGCCCGCCTCGAGAGCGTGACGCGCGAGACCGCCGAGGCGCTCGGCCTCGATCGCGTCGCCGGTGCCGTCGTGGCGCGCATCTCGGAGGGGGGACCGGCGGCGAAGGGGGGCCTCGAGGCGGGTGACGTCATCACGCACGTCGACGGCTTCGAGGTCCCCGACGCGCGAAGCGTCTACTACCGCCTTACAACGCGCGGCATCGGCAAGCCCGTGCACATCGAGGGCGTTCGCAAGGGGCGTCCGGTGACGCTCGATTTCGTGCTCGAGGCGGCCCCCAAGCCGGGCCGCGACGACGTGAGGAATCTTGCCGGCCAGCACCCCCTCGACGGGGCGCGGGTGTCCAATATTCTGCCGGCCGTCGCCGATGAGATGGGGCTGGACGAGACCGGTGGCGTCGTCATTCTGTCGGTGCGGGAGGGCTCGGTCGCGGCCCGCCTGGGATTCCAGGCCGGCGACATCGTGCTCGAGATCGGGTCGCAGAAGGTCGAGAACTTGGCTGGTCTCGAGGGCGCTTTGAAGGGGCGTCAGCGAGTCTGGCAAATCGGGGTCAAGCGCGGCGACCAGGTCGTGCAGCTCAGGGTGCCGGGCTAGTGTACTCGTGGCGGGCTCGGTGATCGGCGTGCTCAAGTGGCTTCTCGCGGCGCTCGCGGCCGCCCTGCTGGGAGTGGCGCTCCTCGCCTATCGTGACGCCGCGCTGGTGTTCAGGGTCATGGCCAACGGCACCGAGGCGATGGCGCTCATCGAGGGAGGGGCAAACGGGATTCGCCCCGGCGCGGCCGGGACTTATACCGTCCGCATGATCTTGTGACTCGGGGGATTCCCTTCGCGGCCGGTGCGTGATTCATAAGGTGTCAGCCGACTTTTGATTCGGAGGGCACCGTCATGCAAGGCAGAAAGGCCGAGATCAGGAGCGATCTCTT
>DATETZ010000116.1:0-2145 GCA_035283385.1 Hyphomicrobiaceae bacterium | reverse complement strand
GAGAGAGCGGTGCTCACGTCAACACATAGGCGCGATGGGTAGTGGGTCAGGGCTTCAGAAATTGTACGAGCTCGAGGCGCTTCCCTTGCCGGCGTGAAGCTCGGCGGCCGCGAGCGCGGGCCTCGAGAACGTGAGGCTCTCGTCCTCGCTCAAAAGGATCGTGTTGTCGCCGGTACGGAAGCCCGCCTCGCCCTTGATCGTCGGATAGAGCGGCCAGGCGGCCGGAGGATCGGTCATCCTGACCAGGAACGCCATGAGCCGCGGACGGAAGCTCTTGGTGTCGGTGCGCTCGCACTTGTCGGCGCCTTCCGCGGTCTCGCACGATTTCAAGGACGGATAGGTGGCAGCCGCTCGCTCGTGCTCGGCGACGGCCGCCGTGATGGCCGCGGAGCACTGCTCGAGCGTGCGCTTGCCCCCTTCGGCACAGTCGGTCGCCGACGTGAATACGCCGCGCTCGATGGGGGTCTCGGATTGGGGCTCGCTCGCCCCGCATCCGGCAAGCGCCAGCACGCCCGTCATAAGGCTCAGGACGGCAAGGTAATTCGGGAAATTGGTCGTGGCCATTTCAGTCGACCCTTAGAGGCGGCAATGATTAGCCGACATGGGTTGCTGTTCGGTTAACCGCAAGGTAACGAACCGGCCCGGGTCGGGCGCGGCGTCCCGGCCCGGCGCGCGGCGTTTCAGCCGTTGAAAGGCTCGCCACTCGAGTAGTAACGTTCGCGCACCTCGTCCGAGGCGGGACGCGGGGCCGGCCTTGCCGATACCGCCCGCCACCCTCACGCTCCGCAAACCACAAGAGAGAGCCATGCGCGTCTATTACGATCGTGATGCCGACACCAATCTCATCAAGTCGAAGAAGGTCGCGATTGTCGGCTACGGCAGCCAAGGCCATGCGCATGCCCTGAACTTGCGCGACTCGGGGGTCAAGGAGGTCGCCATCGCGCTTCGGCGCGGCTCCGGGTCCGCCAAGAAAGCCGAGACGGAGAAGCTCAAGGTGCTCGAGGTCGTGGAAGCTGCCAAATGGGCCGACGTCATGATGATGCTGACGCCCGACGAGTTGCAGGCCGACATCTACAAGGAACAACTTGCGGCCAACATGAAACAGGGCGCGGCGCTGATGTTCGCGCACGGCCTCAATGTCCACTTCAACCTGATCGAGCCGAGGGGGGATCTCGACGTGGGGATGGTGGCGCCCAAGGGTCCGGGACACACGGTGCGCGGCGAGTATCAGAAGGGGGGCGGCGTGCCCTGCCTTATCGCCGTGCATCAGGACAAGAGCGGCAACGCGCACGACCTGTTCCTGTCCTACGCCTCGGCCATCGGCGGCGGGCGCTCGGGGATCATCGAGACGACCTTCAGGGAGGAATGCGAGACCGATCTGTTCGGCGAGCAGGTCGTGCTCTGCGGCGGGCTGGTCGAGCTCATGCGCGCCGGCTTCGAGACGCTGGTCGAGGCCGGCTACGCGCCGGAGATGGCCTACTTCGAGTGCCTGCACGAGGTGAAGCTGATCGTCGACCTCGTCTACGAGGGCGGCATCGCCAACATGAACTACTCGGTGTCGAACACCGCCGAGTTCGGCGAGTACGTGACGGGTCCGCGCATCATCAACGAGCGCACGAAGCAGGAGATGCGCAAGGTGCTGAAGGACATCCAGTCGGGGGCCTTCACCTCCGAGTGGATCCGCGAGTGCAAGGCCGGGCAGCCGAAATTCAAGGCCATGCGCCGCCTCGCCGAAACTCATCCGATCGAGGAGGTTGGGGCCAAGCTGCGCGCCATGATGCCGTGGATCAAGGCCAAGGCGCTGGTGGATAAATCCCGCAACTGAGGCCGTTCTGCTCTAGGCCGGACACCCACTTTCGAGGCATTCTGATCGGCGCGGCGTCGATCTTGTGGAGGTTCGTCATGAATCGCATCATTGTCTCGCTCGCGATTGCGGCCGCGCTCGCCGTCGCCGGCTCCGTTGCGTTCGATACGCTCAAAGGCCCCGAGCCCGCGGTTGCGGCCGCTAAGTACAAGACCTGCCGGTCGAAGATGCCGAACGGCCGGATCAAGACCTGGCGGTGCGGCTCGGACCAGCCCTGCTGCGTCAGCCACGAGCTGGGCCTCTACGTGTGCGGCTCGCCCATTATCGGCTGCCTCTGAGGC
>DATETZ010000115.1:0-6658 GCA_035283385.1 Hyphomicrobiaceae bacterium | reverse complement strand
TTGCGTCACGCCCTGTTCTTCCTGTCGCGGATCTCGGCGAAGACGCGCCAATCGGCGGCGGCACTCATACCGAGGCGCCTGCGGATGGCGGCGATGTGCGGGCGCAGGAAGACGTTGGTCTCAAGCTCGAGAGCGAGGCGGGTCGGCAAGGTGGGCTTGCCGGCCGCCCGCAGGGCCTCCACCTCGCCGGCGCGCTGCCTCAAGGCCGCGTTCTCGGGCTCGATCGTGAGTGCGAACTGGGCGTTGGCGAGGGTATATTCATGGCCGCAGTAGAGATCGGTCTCGAGCGGCAGGCCGGCGATCTTCTGGAGCGAGGCCCACATCATTTCGGCGCTGCCCTCGAGCACGCGCCCGCATCCCATCGCGAACAGCGTGTCGCCCACGAACGCGACGCCAGCCTCGGGAATCCAATAGGTGACGTGGCCGATGGTGTGCCCGGGTGTGTCGAGCACCTGCACCTCATGGCTGCCGAATGCGATCCGGTCCCCGTTCTTGACGCCGCGATCGATCCCGGGAATGCGCGCCGCTTCGGCGCTGGGACCAATGATGGTGCAGCCGGTTTCGGCCTTTAGTGCGAGATTGCCGCTCGTATGATCGGCGTGGTGGTGGGTCGAGAAGATGTGGGTCAGCCGCCAGCCCTTCTCGTCGAGGGCGCGCTTCACAGAGGCGGCGTCGGGCGCGTCGATCGAGGCCACGGCGCCCTGCTCCGAATCGCGGATCAGCACGCCATAATTGTCCTTGAGGCAGGCGAACTGATGGATGTCGAGCTTCGTCATGTGGGGCCGTCTTGCATTATCGGCAAGAATCGCGAGTGAGAACCTAACTGTGGCACCTTGTCATTTCAACGCGGTACGATCGAGTAAGAGCTAGTGTTGTGACTCATTCATTTGCGCCCCTTTCAACGTCACCCCCGCGGAGGCGGGGGCCCACCCAAGCTTGAAGTTTGGACGGATGCCCGCCGTCCATGCGAAGCATGGCTTCGCCATGACGCGGGCATGACGGCGATGGGATGCATCTGTTTGTGACAGAACACTAGCTAGGCGGGCGCGGGTGCCGGCGCGAGCAGCGGCAGGAGGCCTTTGACGATCGCGCTGTTGCCGGCCAGCACGTTGCCCGTTTCGAGCATCCGATCGCTCCCTTCGGCATCGGTGGCGATGCCGCCCGCTTCGCGCAGGATCACGAGCCCGGCCGCGAGGTCCCATGGCTGCAAGTTGCGCTCCCAGTAGCCGTCGAAGCGGCCAGCCGCCGTCCACGCGAGATCGAGGGCAGCCGAGCCGGTGCGCCTGATCCCGGCCACCTCGCGCATCACCGTCTCCATCTCGTGCATGAAGGCCGGATGGCCGGGCCGGCCGCGATGGGGGATGCCGGTGGCGATCACCGCGTCGGCGAGCACCTTTCGCGCCGCCACGCGCAGGCGGCGGCGCTCGTTGAGGAACGCGCCCCTGCCCTTCTCGGCTGCGAACAGCTCGTCGCTCGCCGGATTGTAGATGACTCCGGCGACCAGGCTGCCCTCGCGCTCGAGCCCGATCGAAATGGCGAAGTGCGGGATGCCGTGTAGAAAGTTCGTGGTGCCGTCCAAGGGATCGACGAGCCAGCGGTGCGTCGCGTCGGCGCCGCGCACCTCGCCGCGCTCCTCCATCAGGAAGCCGTAGCCCGGCCGCGCTTTCGACAGCTCCCTCCAGATAATGTCCTCGGCCTTGTGATCGGCGGCCGAGACGAAGTTGCCCGGGCCCTTGATCGATACCTGCAGCTGCTCGACCTCGCCGAAATCGCGCGCGAGCGAGCGCCCTGCCTTGCGCGCGGCGGCGACCATGACGTTCATCAATGCAGTGGCGGGCATCGGCCGGGCTCGGGGTAGCGGAAAAGTCGGGTCGCGTTGACCTAGACCATGATCGCGTCAGACCTTATCAGTCTGACGCGTCGATCATGGTCTACACTTTTGATTTAGAGCGTGATTCACGTCTTTGATTGATTCAATCAAAGACGATCACGCTCTAGTGGCTTCGATGCGCCCTGGCAAGACGGAGAAGCCCACTATTGCATGATCTGCTTCTTCTCACGCCATTCGAGGGCCGCCCGCTCGGCCTTGGCCCGATCAGCGTCGGGCTGAGCGGCGACGAAGAGATCGAGCTTGTCGTCGGCGATGCCGCCCGCCTTGGCGATCAAGCGCCACTTCGCGGCCTCGATCGTGTTGCGCTCGACGCCGGCGCCTTCGGCATAGACGTGGCCGAGCCGGTTCTGCGCGCCCGCGAGCCCCTTTTCGGCCGCCGCCTTCAAGTATTGAATGGCCTTCGGCTGGTCCTGCTTCAGGCCGCGGCCCTGGAGCAGCATGACGGCATACTCGAACTCGGCAGCGACCAGCCCCTGGTCGGCCGCCTTCGCCGTCCAGCGGGCCGCCTCGAGGGCGTCGTAGGGCACGCCGGTCCCGTGCTGATAGAGCGCGGCGAGGTCGTATTGCGCGGCGGCAATGCCGTTGCGCGCGGCATGGGCGATGTGCGCGGCCGCGCGATAGGGGTTTTCCGGCTTGCCCTCGCCCTTGAGGAACAACAGCCCGAGATTGTAATTGGCGACCGGGTCTCCGGTCTTGGCCGCGCGCTCGAACATGTCGGCCGCGGCCGAGAGGTCCTTCTCCGCGCCGCGCCCCTCCGCCAACATCGAGCCGAGCGCGACCATGGCCGGGACGTCGCCGAGCTCGGCCGCGCGCGCATACCAGCGCGCCGCCGTGATCTCGTCCTTGCCGACCCCCAAGCCCTCCGCATAGATGCGGGCGACGAGGGTATGGGCCTGCGCATCGCCGCGCGATGCTGCCGACTCGGCGAGGGACAGCGCCGTGAGGTAGCGCCCCTGGTCGAATGCCGTGTAGGCGGCGTCCTCCTGAGCCGCGCCGGAAGGTCCCTCGGCGGGGGTGCGAGCGGGGCTGGTCGACGCAGCGCCCTCGCGGCCGGCAGGCTCCGCGCCGCCGGAGCCGGAGAGGCGTGCCAACGGCACGATGCCGGTCGCGACGAGCACCATGCCCGCGCTCGACACGCCGGCGACGGCGAGCAGCGCCAACAGGGTGCGGGTGTGCAAGCCTCGCCTCCTCACGCGACCGTTGCGAGGCCGGGCGTTGCGGCCTCGACAGCCTTGACCCAGCTCTCGATCTCGCCGGCGGGCATCGCATCGGCGAGCGTGACCGCCACGAAATCGGCGCCGGCGGCGGCAAGCTCGGCCGCTTCCTCGGGGCTCTCGAGATCGAAGCCGACGACGGGCACCTCGAAGATCTCCGCCCACCAGGCGACGAGTTCGCGGCGCCGCGCGCGCGCCGCCTCGCGATCCCCAACATGAGCCGGGATGCCGAAGGCGACATAGTCCGCTCCCTGCTCGCCGAGCGTCATGGCGTCGTGGCGCGATCGGCCGGCGTCGGCACCGACGATGCGGCCGGGACCGAGGATCTCTCGCGCGGCGGCATAGGCCGAAATCACGTCCTTGCGCCACGGCAGATGTACGCCGTCGGCTTCGAGCGAGCGGGCAAGCTCGGGCTCGCTCTGGATCAATGCCGCGATGCCTTTCTCCTGCGCCAGCTCGACGATGGGCCGGGCGGCCGCGGCATCGAGCGCACGCCCGGCCGGCGCGGCTACGACCAGGGAGGCGGGCGTCAGGAGCTGAATGGCCATCTCGATTCGTGCGCCCGCGGCCGGGGCCGAATTGGCCTCGACCACGAGACAGAACCTCGTCCTCTGCCGGTTGCGGATCATGTGGGCGGCGGGCCCCGGCGCGCAAATCGTGGTCGACCCTATTGAGTCGGATTGGGGCGGAAAAGAGACCATTTGACAGCCGGCCGATACCCTTTGACGCCCGGACCATTGTATTGCAAGGCTTGACCCTTCTGCTGGAATCGGTGGTCCACGGATCGAAACGGCGCGACCCGGCAAGAATTCGCCACGATACCGCGACATTCCTTGATAAGGACCGATGATATGACGAATTCTGCCCCCGCTGCCGGAGCGCTGCCCATGTCAAGAGTCGCCATGACCGCGGTGCTCGGCGCGGCTGCGGTCGCGGTGGCGCTCGCGTTGGGCTCGGCTCAGCCGTTGCGGGCCGAGGAGCAGGGGAGCTCCGCGCCGTCACCGGCGGCATCGGCCAGCGACTGGCCATTTGCAACGGCAGGCCCCGATCCGAGACAGAGGTCCGACTCCGGAACGCAACCGAACGTAAGCTCGCCGCGCGAGACCGGTGCCCTGCAAACCCCTGGGACACCCCCGCTCACTCCTGTGGTCAGCCCGCCCCCGGCCGACCCCGTGATCGCAGCGGTGCGCCAGAAGCTCGCCGAGCCGGGTCTCGCCACGAAGTTCGACAAGGACGACGTGGCGGCTCTCGGCGCGTGGTACTCGGAACGGAGCGGCCCGGCGCTGTGGATCGCGGCCGACGCCTTCACGGCCAAGGCCAAGGCCGCCATGGAGGAGATCCGGCGCGCCGACGACTGGGGTCTCGTCGCCTCCCAATTCGAGCTGCCCGACCTGGGCGCGGGTCCAACGACGCCGGACGCCCAGGCCGAAGCGGAGATCAAGCTCGGCCTCGCAATTTTAAAGTATGCGCGCTACGCGCGCGGCGGCCGTGTCAATCCGATGTCTCTCAGCCGCATCCTCGATCAGACGCCCCCCGTCAAGGATCCCAAGGCGGTGCTCGCGGAGATTGCGGCGACTGATGCACCTGAGATCTACTTGCGCGGGCTGCATCCGAAGCACGAGCAGTTCGAGCGCTTGCGACACGCGCTCCTCAAGGCGCGTGGTCCGGCGCCGAAAGAGGAGCCCGTCGATCCCGCGTTGCAGATCAAGCTGCCGCAGGGCAAGAGCATCAAGCCCGGCGCCGAGCACGCCGATGTCGCGCTCTTGCGCCAGCGGCTCAAAGTCCCGGCGGACGGCGGCAAGGATACGATTTACGACCCGAAGCTGGTCGATGCCGTCAGGGCATTCCAGCAGGAGAAGGGGCTCGACGCGAACGGGATCGTAACGGGGCGCACGCGCGCAGCGCTCAACGGCGAAGGCGAGGCAAGGAAACCGAACCCCGGCCGCGATGCGCAGCGCCTCATCATCAATATGGAGCGCTGGCGCTGGATGCCGGAAAACCTCGGCACGGCTTACGTCTGGGACAACGTCCCGGAGTTCGTCACGCGCTTGGTCAAGAACAACAAGGAGATCTTCAAGGAGAAGATCATCGTCGGCCTCCCGGAATGGGCGACGCCGACGTTCTCCGCCGATATGCAGTATGTGACGTTCCAGCCCTCATGGGGCGTGCCGGACGGCATCAAGCAACGCGAGCTGCTGCCGCGACTGCGCAGTGCCTCCGGCGGGTTCTTTTTCTTCGGCGGCGGCGGCGGCGACGTGCTGCGCGCCTATGGCCTCACGGCCTACCGCAACGGCCGGGCGGTCGACCCCGATAGCGTCGACTGGGGCAGCACCGACATCCGCGCCTACAGCTTCGTTCAGCCGCCGGGCGGCAAGAACCCGCTCGGCTTTGTCAAGTTCCGGTTCCCCAACAAGCACGACGTCTATATGCACGACACGGTGCAGCGCGAGCTCTTTGCGCAGTCCAATCGCGCGCTCTCCCACGGCTGCATGCGCGTGCAGAACCCGCGCCGTCTCGCCGAGCTGCTGCTCGCGGAGGACAAGGGCTGGTCCTCGGAAAAAGTCGGCGCGGCCATTTCAAGCGGCGCCGACGTCGCTCTCGACAAGCCCGTTCCGGTGCACGTCACGTATTTCACGGCCGTCGTCGACGCGGACGGCAAGGTCTCGACCTACGGCGACATCTACGGTCACGATGCCCGCCTTGCCGCCGCGCTGACCGGCAGGCCGATGCGCTTCGAGCCGGCCGTCGAAACATCCCAGGCCGAGGGCGACGACGTGATAACGAGCGGCGGCGGCCCTCGCAAGGGCAAGAAGAGCGGGCCCGCCTACAGGGCGCCCGACAGCCTTGCGGAGGCCATCTCGGGTCTGCTGGCGAACTAGGTTCGTCAATGGCCGGCGGAAACCGGCGCGCGGGACTGCCCGCGCCCAACCGCCGGACGGCGCCCTCAGGCCGCTTTCTCGAGCCTGGCGTCCCATTTTCCGAGCGCGGCGAGGCTGTTCATCCGGGCGCGATGGGCGAAGGCGCGCTGTCCAGCCGCGACGTTCTCGGGCCTGCCGCCCCAGGCTTTGAGAGCCGCGGCCTGCAGCGCGCGCCCGTACGAGAAGGTGAGCGCCCAGGGCGCGCCGCCGATCGCATTGATGAGCGAGAGATGCTCGGTCGCGGCCTCGTCAGACTGGCCCCCCGAAAGGAACGCAATGCCGGGCACGGAGGCCGGCACCGTGTCCTTGAGACACCGCAACGTCTTCTCGGCGACCTCTTGCGGTGACGCCTGCTTCGGCGACCTCTGGCCGGCGATCACCATGTTGGGCTTCAGGATCATGCCTTCGAGGACCACGCGGGCGTCGTAAAGCTCCCGGAACACCGTGCGCAGCGTCCATTCGGTCATCCGGTAGCACTTGTCGATGTCGTGGGTGGCATGCTCGCCGTCCATCAGCACCTCGGGCTCGACGATCGGCACGATCGAGGCCTCCTGGCAGAGGGCGGCGTAGCGGGCGAGCGCGTGCGCATTGGCCTTGATCGCATTCCAGCTCGGACAGTTGTCCCAAATCGTGAT
>DATETZ010000114.1:0-11539 GCA_035283385.1 Hyphomicrobiaceae bacterium | reverse complement strand
TCGTGCTCGCGAACGCCGATCTCAAGGACAAGAAGAACATCAAGGAGCTCGAGAGCTCTGCCGTTCTCTACAAGAATACGGTGTGGCACTTCGTTCGCGTCGAGGAGTGACGTTGAGACGGCGGGCAGACCCCTTCAATTCCACGTTGAGAGCGGTCTGCAGCGACCGGTGAACGGGGTCTGGCCCCTACGAGAGAGCCCCTTCAGGGCTTCGAAGGAAGTCGATTGATGCATCACAACGTCGAGGCGATCGCTCCGGACCAGCTCGCGCACGCGTTCGAGCATTCGATCACCTGGGAGGACGACGTCTGGCGGGCCGACCCGGTCGATGTGGCCGAGGTGCACGCCAAAGCGCGGCGTCGCTTTCAGGAGCTCTTGTCGAGCGTCGTCACGGCGCGCGGCTCCTCCATCCAAGCACGGATCCTGCTCTTTCACGGCCAGTCGGGGGCCGGCAAGACGCATCTCTTGCGCGCGCTTCGCACCGCCTCGCATCGCGAGGGAAAGGCCTACTTCGGCTACGCCCAGATGACGCCCGATGTCGCCAACTACGCCGACTACTATCTGCGCCGGCTCGTGCATTCGCTGGAGAAGCCTTACGATCCCGACGGTGAGGGAGCGAGCGGGCTCACGCGCTTGACCCAGCGGCTCGTCATCGACGAGGGCGTGCTGCCGTGGAAGGACCTCGCCGAGCTCAGGGAGGCCGCGCTCGACGACGACGAGCTCGCGCGCCTCGTGCTGCGGGCGGCCGACGCGGTCGTGGCCTCGGCCAAGTTCCGCGACCTCGACCTCGACATCAATATCGTGCGCGCGCTCTTGTATCTCGAGCGCCGCGACCCGCGCATCGACCAGCGCATCCGCCAGTATCTGTTCGGCCGCCAGCTCACGCCCCTGGCGCACCAGACCGTCGCCGCGCTCGATCCGAACACGGGCGAGGATCGTTCGTTCGAGATCATCACGGCGCTCGGGCAGCTGATGTGGACCGTCGAGCGCGCGGCCCTCGTGTTCGCCATCGACCAGGTCGAGGACCTGCGCTTCTTCGACGACGCCGAGGAGCGCTTCCAAAGGGCGGTCCGCGACTTGATCCAGATCGCCAACCGGCTGCCCAACGCCATCATCATCATTTCCTGTCTCGAGGATTTCTACGGGCAGGTGCGGGGCGTGCTAGCGCAGTCGTACCTCGATCGCATCGAGAAGGCCGGGCCGGTCGCGCTGCTCGAGAGCCGCACGGCCGAGGAGGCGCGCCTCATCATCGCCAAGCGGCTCGAGCACGAGGCGCAGACGCGCGCCGGCTTGAGCTTTCCCGATCCCGCGCAATTTTTCGGACCGGAGTTTTTCGAGGAGTTCGGCGGGCTGTCGACGCGCCGCCTCCTCGAGCACGCACAAAGCCGGCTGCGCGAGAAGACGCGCCCCGAGCCCGAGGAGCGCGACGACGCGCAGGGATGGACGTCGACGCTGGCTTCCGCGCTCGGCGGCATCTTCGGCGGCGGCGAGCCTGAGCCGCGCTTCGTTGCGGCGCCGGTCGATTATCGCGAGGCATGGGAGCGCTTTCAAAACGCGTCGGAAGCCGAGATCCCCTCCGACGCCAACGAGCTGATGGACGTGCTCGCCGCCGCGCTCTCGCTCGCCAAGGACGAGTGGGACGGTGCGGTGCGCCTGACCTGCGAGCGCCTCGAGATCGCCGACGATCTGCCGGCGCTCGATGTCAGGGTGATCCACAAGTCCGGGCTCGATTGCGAGAGCCGCATTTTTCTCTGTAACCGGCCGACACAAGGCGGAGGCTTGAAGCGCCAGCTCGACAAGGTGCTTCCCGCGATGGCCGGCAAGAGCTGCATCATGCTCCGGGCGTCCGAGTTTCCGCCCAACAAGAAGAACCAGACCGCGCAGGCGTTCCGTAAGTTTCGCGACGGCGGCGGCCGCCAGATCCTGGTGCCGATCCCGGAATGGGAGCGCATGATCATGGTGCGCGAGTTCCATGCCCACCACCGCAACGACCCCGGCTTTGCGGCCTGGTTCGAGAGCGCCAAGCTGCTCTCGAACCTGATCTCGATCATTCAGCTCCTGCGCCTCGATCTCCTGGGCCGGCCGTTGCCGAGACTCGAGAAGGAGGGGGCGGGGCGCACCGCTCGCTCTGGCGCGGGCGAGCCGCCGCAAGGGCAGGGGGAGGAGATCGCGCCGGGCCAGGAGCCGGCGGTGTTCTCGACCGCCGCCACACCGTGGGCCGTGACCTGGGGCGACGGCGTCTCCGAGCCGCTCCCGGCCAACGACGACGAGCTGCCGCTGTCGGTGATCCTGGACGAGAACGGCGGCAATGGCACGAGCATTGTTGCCGGCCGCATGATCGGAGCCGGCGCCAAGCCCGTCACCCTCAACAGGAACGTGCTCAAGCGCCACGCGGCGGTGCTCGGCGGTTCGGGCTCGGGTAAGACCACGCTGGCGCTGTGCGTGATCGAGCAGCTACTCCTGAAGGGAATCCCGGCGGTGCTGATCGATCGCAAGGGGGATCTGTGCAGCTACGCCAACCCCGATGTCTGGCGCGCCAACGACAACGAGTATACGGAGCGCCGCGGCGAGCGCGAGAAGCTCGCCGATGCCATCGACGTTGCCGTCTACACGCCGGGGCGCGCCTCGGGCCGGCCGATCTCGATCACGCTGCTGCCGAACGGGATCAGCGAGCTCCCGGACCACGAGCAGCAGCTCCTGGCCAATCTTTCGGCGGCGGCGCTCGGCGATATGCTGCACTTCAAGAACTCCGCGACGCATCAGAAGCAGTCGGGAACGCTGTCGGTCGCGCTGCGCATCCTCGGCGCGCGCCACAGCCGGGAGGTGACGCTGGCCGATCTCATTCATCTCCTCGAGGACGAGGACGTGGAGCTCACCGATCTCACGCAGCGCATGGACCCGTCGGGCAGGATCCGCCGCGATCTCGTGGCTCAGCTCGACAGCCTGAGGCACCGCAACTCCGCGCTGTTCGAGGGCGGTGGAGAGTCGCTCAGGATGGAGAGCCTGTTGGGGATCGGCCCCTTCGCGCGCGACGGGCGCACGCGCCTGTCGATCATCTACACGGGCTTTCTCGGCGACAACGAAAACATCCTGTTCTGGGTCTCGCAGTTCCTGTCCGAGGCCTTGCGGTTCTGCCAGCGCAATCCGAACGACGAGCTTCAGGCCGTCGTGATGTTCGACGAGGCGGATCTCTACATCCCCGCCAATGCCAAGCCCGCGACGGCAGAGCCGCTGCAAAGTCTCCTCCGGCGCGCGCGTTCGGCCGGCCTCGGCATGATGCTCGCCACCCAATCGCCGGGCGACCTCGATTACAGGTCACGAGACCAGATCACGAATTGGTTCATCGGCCGCGTGCGCGAGGACACCGCGTTGCGCAAGCTCAAGGCGGCGTTTCAAAGCGAGTCGGGGCTCGATCCCGCGGCCGTGCTTCCGGGCCAATCGGTCGGCGAGTTCCATCTCGTCCAGGAGGGGCTCGTGCGCCCGATGAAGGCACAGCGCTCGCTGATCGAGGCCGAGCAGGTGCCGTTCGATCGCATCGAGCAGCTGGCAGCCGAGACCAAGGGCCAGGACGAGCGCCAGCTGAGGTTGTTCGACGTTCGCTAAGCCATGTTCGCGCCAGACCTGTCCGTCAGACGCGTGAACCATGGTCTAAATTTGTGATCGAGAGCGCGGTTCACGTTTCTGACGATTCCATCCGGGACGATCTCGCATTAGTTGCGGGGTGGCCCGCGCAGCCGAGAAGCGAAGCCTTGGCAAAAGTTCTGTGGACAATGCCGATTTATCACGTCGGTTCTACCGCTATCGGCATCGCATGCCTGCGGGGAGCACAGCTCGGCGTATGTATTTGACATTGTTTACGTTTTTGCAAAACGATCGACGCCAGTTACCCGTGATTTCGGTGCCCGGCGCTGCTGTTCGCCGCCGCGAGACGGCGAGGCAACAGAATGAGAAAACGTCGTGATCTTACTTATCCTTTAGTATAGGATAAGTCTGCTGGTCGGCGTTATTGGGGGCCCGGGCAGCCGAAGAGCGAAGAGCGCCTTTGTTCTGGCGCTCGGCGTGTAAGTGCGGGGTAGCGTGCAATGGTCGCGAAGTCGTTCGTTGTGATGGTGGTGGCCACACTCTTGGGTCCAGCCATCGGCGTGGGTCTCTTCGTTTTGCTCAACAACTTCTGATTGCGAGCAGCGGGGAGCATTCCGGCGCCTCGAAAGCGCAAGCCCTAGGGCGGCGCAGCGGGTTGGGAGCGCCGAAAGTTTCGCTTGAGCTCAAGGCTCGGGCGCGGGGCCGGCTTGCACGAGCGGCCGACCGCGGGTCTTGTCGTAACCGGCTGATCGTCAGCAGCGTTTGAGCACGGCGGCCATTTCCTTCATCCCGCTTGTGTCCTCGGGCACGACCTTGACCGACTGCTCGCACGGCGAGCTGACGACGATCAGCTTGGCCTGGAAGAACTGTCCGGCGAGCAAGAGGTCGAACCCGCCGTCCTTGGTGGTGCCGCTGACCGTGCCGTTGAGCCAATAGACTTTGTCCTCCCACTTGCCGGTCACGTTCGCGCCTTGGATCTCGAGGTCGGTAGCCGCGTCGAACTTGGATTGCGCGCCCTTGCAGCGCAGGTTCTGCTTCACCTGCGAGCCGTCGCCGTTCGGGAAGTAGGTGATGACGCACTTGAAGGGCTCGGCCGGGCCCGAGGCCGGCGTCATGGTGCCTTGCCCGGTCCAGCGGCCGGCGAGGCCGAGAACCGAGACGGATGGGATCGCGTCGCCGAGAGCGGGCCCGCTCTCGAGCGCGGCCAAGCCAACCAAAGATGCCGTGATCGTCCCGAGATACGCGCGGACCATCGCTCACTCCCTCTTTGAAGCTTTTTCCCCCTCCGCCCGCCGCCATCCCCGCTGGCCGGAGGAACCGGGCCGCAGGAAACGACCAACTTGTGCCGATTTTGAGACGGGCGGTACGGAGGCTCGACGCTTGTGTGGCGGTTCAGAAGTTCCCCTTTCCCTCGCGGCTCCCTCGTGAGGGAACTTCTGAACCAAAGCCACACAAGCAAATCTATGAGTCTCGTGTCCCTTATGAACTCGAAGTTCGCAAACGCGAGTGCCGCAAGGTGTGTGCGAACTTCGGGTTCGGGACGCTAGCGGAAAACGGTCCAGAGCGACGGTGCCGCTCGGCCCTCTCTGCTGGTGAGGGAGGAGAGGGGCGGCTTGGAGCGAAATCGCGTGCCCGCTATTGTCATGGCGTGCGTTGACCGAGGGGGGGAGATCGCGATGCGTGAGCGCCATGCGATCTGGGTGGCCGTCCTGTCGCCGTTCATACTTGGCGCACGGCTCGCGGCTCAAGACGGCGCGCCGGCGCCGAGCGTCTTCAAGTTCCGCAGCCAGCCCGAGCCGCTCGCGTGCGACAAGCTCGTGCCGGAGACGCGCCGGCCGTTCTCCTTCTGCAGACAGCCCCACGGCTCGGCAAGCGGATCAGGGCCGGGCGGCGGCCTGGCCGATCTCATGACGAGCTCCGATGGCATCTACCTGCTCGAGCCCGCGAAACCTGCGGCCCCCGTGCCGGCCCCGGCACCGCCGTCGGCCGATCCGCCCGTATCGGCCGCGCGCCGGGAGGAAATTGCCGCCGCGATCGCCGCGGCGACGCGGCAGGGCTACAAGAGCGGCTCCGACGTCGCGTACATCGAGCTGACGCAGTCCGACCTTGCCAGGGCGCTCTTGCGCGCCCCGGCGCAGCTCTTGAGCACCGAGCATAACGAGACGGCGGCAAAGGTCGCCCACAACGCGGCGAAGACCCTGCTCAAGGACTCTCCGGCGCGGCGCGTGACGTTCCTGGTTGCCGTCGGGGCCGGAGCCTATGCGGCATACCGGTTCATCCGCGGTGACGACGGCGCCCCGGACGCTGAGACCGCGCCCGCGGGCGAAGCGAAACCCGCGCCCCCTGGCGTATGGCGGATGCAGGAGCTCGGCCACACGCTGCTGCCGGGCCTCGAGCCGGCGAACCCGTTCAGCAAGCCGCGGGCGAATTGAGCCCGCTGCCGGTCCTGCCCGAAGCCTTATTTTCATTGATTGTCGGACGAGTTCCCTCGGGGACAGCCGGGCAAGGGCGTCATGATTAATCTGCGGTCATACGAGGCCAACGGAGACAGCCATGCAGCCCGCGACCGCATCCTCAGAGCTAGCGAAGTCCAAAACGTACCGGGTCGCGCTGACCGCTGCGCTTCTCCTGGCCGCCGTGAGCTTCCCGATTTCTCAGGCCTCTGCCCTCAGCAACGCCGTGAAGGTGGCGTGCCTCGGCGATTACCTGAGCTACTGCAGCTCCCACCAGGTCGGGAGCCCGCAGCTGAGACAGTGCATGAGTGCCGCGGGTCCCAAATTGTCGCGCGGCTGCGTCAGTGCTCTGATCGCGGCCGGCGAGGTTTCGCAGGCCGAGGTCTCGCGCCGCGCGGCAAGCCTGCGCTAGCACGGCCGACATAGTGATCGTAGGCTGTCGACGAAGGATGCGTTCGACGGAGGCTCACTCCGGAAAAGCTCATCACGCCAAATCGCTCATCTGAGTGTAGCGAACATTGCGCGGGCCCACGCGGCACTCCACCTGATAACCCGAGCCGGCAGTCGCGACTGGGATCCCAACCACGAGGCTCGATCTCGGCACTGCCCGACCCACAATCGATGTACTGTCGCGCGTCGCCGGGCGATTGGGTGGCCGTTTACCTGCGAAGGGGTGTGATGTGATCTCGAAAGTGCTGATCCGGACGGCGGTATGGCTCGCCGTGGCGTCGGCGGTGCTGTTCGTGCCGGCCGGGACCATCTACTGGCCCGAGGCGTGGGTGTTCCTCGCCGGGCTCGGCGTGCTCGGTCTCGTCTCCGGCCTCTCGCTCGCGCGCCACGATCCCGACCTACTCAAAGAACGCATGCGCCTGCCGCTCCAGCGCGAGCAGAAGAGCTGGGACCAATCGCTCATGCTTCTTATCGTTCTCCTCGGCTTCGCCGAGTTCGTGGTGAGCGCGCTCGACGCCGTGCGCTTCCAAGTGTCCCTAGTCCCGCTTTGGATCGAGATCCT
Source organism: Hyphomicrobiaceae bacterium (assembly GCA_035283385.1). Lineage (GTDB taxonomy): Bacteria > Pseudomonadota > Alphaproteobacteria > Rhizobiales > Hyphomicrobiaceae > Hyphomicrobium_C. Next base: position 4,493 of record DATETZ010000114.1, on the reverse strand, counting down.
GGGCGCGACCGGCGTCGCCCTCGGGTTCTATTTGTACTTTGTGGCATTGCGCGAGAACACCTACGCGGCCCCGGTCGTGAAGATCCAGAAGGACCGCGAGCATCGGGTGATCACGACCGGGCCTTATGCGCTCGTGCGCCACCCGCTGTACGCCGGCGCGATCCTCTTTTTCTTCGCCGCGCCGCTCCTATTGGGCTCCTGGTACGGCCTCGCGTTTGCGCTCGTCATCACGGCGCTCTACGTCATCCGCACGGTGTGGGAAGAGGCGACGCTGAAAGCCGAGCTCGAGGGCTACGACGCCTACGCCGCGCGTGTGCGCTACCGCCTCGTGCCGGGAGTATGGTGACGCCGTTCGATCCGTTTCCCGAGTGGAGCCGCGGCCCTGCCGCCTGCGCGGGCGTGGTCCGCCCGCGGGCAATCATACGGCCGGCCCGCTCCCACCGCGCCGAGCGTGTTGCCGTCGCGCAGCGGAGCGGGCTGGTCGAGACGGAGACGGCGCGCACACCGCACCGCGGTGCCGTTGAGGGCCGTTCTTTACCCTTGCTCCAAGCGAGCCGCGTCACGAGCGCGGCTTGGCGCGGGTGGTGGGCGCCGCGTTCGCCGGATCGTCGGGCCAGGGGTGCTTCGGGTAGCGGCCCTTCATCTCGGCTTTCACGTCACCCCACGAGCCGGCCCAGAAGGCCGGCAGGTCGCGCGTGATCTGGATCGGCCGCTGCGCCGGCGACAGAAGATGGAGCGTGAGCTTGAGCCTGCCGCCCGCGATCGCGGGATGCGTCTTCAGGCCATAAAGCTCCTGCACGCGCACGTGCAGCGCCGGCGCGCCCGCACCCTCGTAGTCGATCGCGTGACGGTTGCCGGAGGGCGCCACGAAATGCGTCGGCGCCTCGGCCTCGAGCCGGCGCTTGAGGTCCCAGGGGAGCAGCACGTCGAGCGCCTGGCCGAGATCGCCGGCCGTGACATCGCCGAGGCGCGTCTTGGCCTCGAGAACCGGCGCGAGCCAGTCCCGGGCCGCGGCGGCCAGCGCCCGGTCGGAGAGATCCGGCCAGGTGTTCGGATCTCCGGCGCGGAGAAATGCGACCCGGTCGCGGAGCTGGAGCTGCGCCCGGCTCCACGGGAGCCGCGCGATGCCGAGCGCCGCAATGCCGTCGGCAAGCGCGAGCGCCGCATCGCCGCCCGGCGCCACGGGCCGGGGCTCGCTCGCCAGCTCGATGGCCTCGAGACGGCGGACATGGCGCGCCCTCAAGGCCGCGCTGTCACGGTCGAACACGAGCTCGCCGCCCTCGCGAATGCGGCCGGCAGCGAGCGCTAGGATTTCAGCCTCCCCCGCGCGCGCGGCGAGCAGGATGCGCGTTGCCGCCGCGGCGCCTTGGAGCTCTGCGACGACCAGATAGGGCGAGCGGGCCAGCGGATCGGCGCCATCGAGATAGGCACCGCGGCCGTTGGCGAGCAGGAATTGACCGGGCGCGCCGCGCGCTTTCGCGATGCGGTCCGGATAGGCGAGCGCCAGCAGCGCGGCCAGTGAGCACAGCGCGCGCCCACACGTCTCCCCTGCCCCTGGCGGGGAGGGCGACTGCTGTGCGGACGCATTCGTCGCAGATTTCGCATGCTCGGTTGCGGCGCGCGCCCAGGCCTGGGCGAGGCGGCGCATGTCCTCGGCGCGGCGCGAGCGGTCGCGGCGGAAGGCTTCGAGGCGAAGCTCAAGGTCGGTGTCGGTGCCGCCGAGCCCGCGCTCGACGAGTACGGCGCAAATCCCGGCGGCCTCCTCGGCGGCGCAGCGACCGGCCGCCGTGAGCACCATGCGCGCGAGCCGCGGCGGCAGCGGAAGGGAGCGAATTTGCCTGCCGGCCTCGGTGATGCGGCCCGCCTCATCGAGGGCGCCGAGTGCTGCGAGATCGGACCTTGCGGCCGCGAGCGCGGCGGGGGGTGGCGGATCGAGCCAGGAGAGCGTCGCGGGATCGGTGACGCCCCACTCGGCGCAGTCGAGCACCAGGCCGGCAAGATCGGCGGAGCGAATCTCGGGCTCGCTCGAGGGCAAGAGGCTCGCCGTCTCGGGCTCATCCCACAGCCGGTAGCAGAGGCCGGGCCCGGTGCGGCCCGCGCGTCCGCGGCGCTGGTCGGCGGAAGCGCGCGAGACGCGCACCGTCTCGAGCCGGGTCACGCCCACGTCCGGCTCGTAGCGTGGCACGCGGGCAAGGCCGCAGTCGACGATGATGCGCACGCCTTCGATGGTGAGCGAGGTCTCGGCAATCGAGGTCGCGAGCACGACCTTGCGCCGGCCGGCCGCTGCGGGCGCGATCGCACGGTCCTGCGCCGCGATGTCCATCGATCCATAGAGCGGGGCAATGACGAGCGCCGAATCGTCGATGCGCCTTTGAAGGCGCTCCTCGACGCGGCGGATCTCGCCCTGCCCCGGCAGGAAGGCGAGCACGGAGCCGGGATCGGCGCGCAGCGCTTTCACGATCGCGTCCGCCATCTGGTCCTCGAGGCGCGCCGGCGGATTGCGCCCGAGGTAGCGCGTTTCGACGTGATGAGCGCGCCCCGTGCTTTCGATGACGGGCGCCCCGTCGAGGAGCCCCGCGACCCGGCCGGGCTCGAGCGTCGCCGACATGACGAGCAGGCGCAGGTCCGCACGCAAGCCGCGCCGGCAGTCGAGGGCGAGCGCAAGGCCGAGGTCGGCGTCGAGCGAGCGCTCGTGGAACTCGTCGAACAGCACGGCGCCGATCGAGGCGAGCGCCGGATCGTCGAGGATCATGCGCGTGAACACGCCCTCGGTCACGACCTCGATGCGCGTCTTGGGGCCCACCTTGGAGGAGAGCCTGGCCCTCAAGCCGATCCGCTCGCCGAGATTTTCTCCGAGCGTTCTGGCCATGCGCTCGGCGGCGCTTCGGGCCGCGAGGCGGCGCGGCTCGAGGATCAGGATCTTCCTGCCCTCGAGCCACGGCTCGTCGAGGAGGGCGAGGGGCACGCGCGTCGTCTTGCCGGCGCCGGGCGGGGCCACGAGCACCGCGGACGGCCCGCCGGCCAGCGCGCGGCGCACGTCGTCGAGGACGGCATCGATTGGAAGGGCTTCGGCAAATTCCATCGGCGCGGCGTAGCACGTCACGGGGCTCGTGTGGACCGGCAGCCCATTGGCATGGGCCGCCGCCGCCGGCACGCGACACGGGGGACGTATGTCGCTGCGATGCCGGCGCGGCTCCCGCCCCTCGCCCCCGGAGACGACCCCATCAGGGCGGGATCGAGGTGGGATAAGAGATGCTGGGCGGGCGAGGACTGCGTTTTCGCTTCGAGGCAGATCACGGACGGTGTCGCGGAGCCGGATCACGGGCAACACGTGCCGACAGTGGAGACAAGCGAACGCTGGGCTTTTGGCGAGGACTGAGGATCAAGACAGGGTCTGCCAAGAGCTGCGCGCGGGGGGGAGTGCCGCATGCTACGCGTGCAGTTGGGACGCCAGCCCCCCCATCGATGCCGGCGATAAGTTCCACTCATAAATGGGATTAGATTCCATCGTTTGACAGGAAAAAATCCCGGGCGCAGAAGTAAGCAACCTTGACAGCCGTGCATGAAAGACCGCTGCAAGCGGCCTTGCCGGAGTCAGGGCAAGGGAGGAAAATATGACCAATACGAAAAGGGGCCAGGCCTATGCCGGCATCCTGGCGGCGGGCATTGCAGTTGCCGCTCTCGGCCCGGCTTGGTCGCAAGAGGTCAAGCAGGAGCCGGCGACCAAAGGCACTGCCGCGCCGGCGACCCCGGTCACGCAAGACATGCTCAGCGGCGCGGCGAAAGACGCGAACAACTTCCTGCATACCAACGGCAATTACGATCAGACGCGGTTTTCTCCGCTGACGCAGATCACGGCCGCCAACGTCGGCAAGCTGCGTCCGGCCTGGATCTTCCAGACCGAAGTCAAGGAGTCGCAGGAGACGACGCCGATCGTCGTCAACGGCGTTATGTACATTACGACATCGTTCAGCCACGTCTACGCGCTCAACGCCAAGACCGGTGAGCAATACTGGCACTACAAGCACAAGATGGGCCCCGTGACGACCTACTGCTGCGGACCCAACAATCGCGGCGTCGCGGTTTACGAGGACAAGGTCTATCTTGCGACGCTCGACGCCAAGCTGGTCGCGCTCGACGCGAAGTCGGGCAGCCTCGTTTGGGAGACCCAACTCGCCGATCCCGAGAAGGGCTACAGCGAAACGATGGCGCCAACGGCGGTCGACGGCAAGATCTTGATCGGCACCAACGGCGGCGAGTACGGCATTCGCGGCTTCGTCAGGGCCTACGACGCAAAGACGGGCAAGCTGGTGTGGAATTTCGACACGATCCCGGAGAACTCGGTCGGCGTCTGGGCCACGCATGATGCCACCGGCCGCGACATGCATCGCGACATCAAGGCGGAGAAGGCCGCCCTCGACAAGCTCGGCGATCCCTACAAGACGCTCGGCGGCGGCGTGTGGCAGAACCCGGCGGTCGACCTCGCGTTGAAC